>NZ_JCAMOR010000070.1:0-43078 GCF_059512385.1 Bradyrhizobium sp. Crot121
CAAATCGAGATCGACCGGTTGCGGCTCGCGGCCGCGGCGTGCGAATGCCACGGCAATATGCGACTCGAATTCGAGAAAATCTTCGCGATGAACACGGCCCGACCTATCTCATTGGCCGTGCCAGATGAAGGGCGTATCTCCTGAAGGGAAGCGTGGTTTTGCATCACAGTAAATCCAGTTGTCCATGTCGCAGAAGGGTCAAACTGAGAAGAACTCGGCGTGAGCCCATGTTTTCCGCTTTGCCCGCGAATGCGGACATTCGACACAGCGGTCGGCAGGTCTCAGAAGGGCCAGAAGCCGTCCTTTCGAGAATGCCGACTAGGCGGCCTTAGTGGATTTTAACATCGCTCACAGATGCTCCCGAAAGAATCGTAAAACGCTTGCGTCGAAGTCGCGGTGAAAGGCGGCCCTATCGAAGTTCGCCGGATCGGTGCAGAAGCGCGGCAGGTTGGCGGCAAGCTCCGGTGAGCACGGCGGGTGGAACGCGAAGTGGCCAGCTGGCACGATATGAACCTCGGGTTGGTCCGGCAAAGCGTCTAGGACCCGCGCGACGCCTTGCGGATCAACACCCCGATCTGTGGCTCCCGATTCAGATCGCCAAACCTGCAATGGGATATCGATGTGTGACAACGTACTCTTTGTGAATGCCACAGTCGGTGCAGGATCGGCAACTACGGCAGCCTTGATCCGAGTGTCTCGCGCCAGGTTTTTTGGGACATCGCCGCTCCGTACCTGTTCGCAAAAGCGGGAGTTGTCTTTGCAGTAAGACGCAGTCCTCTGGAAATCGAGAGTGGCACCTGCGAGCACCAGCCCTGTGTACCCGCCCTTCGAAAAGCCGAAGAACCCAATTTTGGACGAGTCGATTACGTCCCGGTCCTTCCAATCTTTCAGCATAAAATCGATTAGGTGAACCATATCGGCCGGCCGGGAGGCCCAATTCGACAGGGTTTCGCTCTGCGAGCTGTCGTTGCCGTTGTCACCCGGGTGACTAATGGCAGCGACGACAAAGCCGGCGTCGGCCAACGCCTCTGCTGTGTCATGATGGAGACCGAACCAGCCGCCTTGACCGTGGGAGAAGACCACCAGAGGCAGCTTCGCGCCAGCGACAGGACAATCCTTCACGCCTTCAAGGGAATTGGCAAGGGGCACCGCGAGGCCGCCGAGCGGCACACGCTGCGGCTTAGCTGCACATGGATACCAAATAGCGCCCGCGAGCGTTGGAGTTTCGAGCAACTGGATGCCAGCGCCCCGCGCGGGATATGCCAAACAACCAAGTATCAGGGAATAAGCAAACCACGTCTTGAGCCCCAAAGACGCCTCCTAACTGCCGGATGTAGCTAACCAACAGCTCACCACAGGATTGTGTCGGAATCTTCGCGCATTTTCCGCCGTGGCGATGTCAGAGATGGGTCAAAAGCGCCGATTTGAGCCTCAGCCAGCGACTTCCGGTCTAATGCCATCTTCGGACATGTCCCTACGCCCGCGCAAACGGCCGCCAAGGGCCAGAGAGAGCAATCGGTCTCCTGACGAATGGCGATGTGCGCAACAGGTCATTTTCGACGGTTTCCGCGGGGAATTGGCGGCTGCTGATTTCTGCTTCTGCCCATGAGCGACGAACCGGGGGGCCCGCAGTCGATGTCGTCGAGCGAGAAGAACCAGCCCTGCCGATAGGTCGTCGCCTCGACCAACCGCACTATCCGGATACGGCGCGGTCTGTCTCATGTCGCTCATCGCTCACCCAACGGATACGGGAAGAAGATCACCGGTCTGCCGTTGTCATAGCGCGCGGGACCAGCCGAAATGCAGAACAGCCACCACCGCCGCACGCTCAGGAACTTCTGCCGGCACGGCCGCTGCATCACGCAATCAGGAATCCTGCCGCGCCGGCGCTCAGGCGGCAGGCTGCGGCTGCTTATTGTGATCATCGAGCGGATCGACCGTCACCGGCTCTGGTTCCTCGTCATCGATCACCGCGCGCTCCTCGGCGGCGGTGCGCTCGGCCGAGGCAATGCCGCCGCGCTGCAAGTTGTCGTACATGGTCTCGTAAGAGATCGCCCGGCCTTGCCACATCCGCACCAAGGCTTCTGCGTCGGTCGGACTGAGCGCGTTGTCGATGAATTCGAGGTTCGGCGTCACGACAACCTGATTAGGGTCCTGGCCGAGGAACGTCGCAATGTACCGCAGCGCCTTCTCGAGCCCCTGCGCCACCGCGATGGCGACGCTGGTGAGGGTCGCGGTCTGCGCCGCATAGCGCAGGCGCAAGGCTTCGCCGCTCTCCGCGGCCTTGGCGCTAGAATCGAAGATGCGTGCGCCCGCCTGTACCGCATTGTCGCGCTCGGCTGCAATCGCGCGCTCGTGGGCCTCGATGCCGGTGCCGGCCGGGCCGACATATTTGGCATCGCCGTTCTCGGGCAGCGCCACGGTGACGCCGGCGCCCAATACCTTGGGCAGCGAGGCGACGTCGAGGCCGACCGTGAACAGCGTCTCCTGTCCGCTCATGAACAACTGATGGCGATAGTCGGCATCGAGACGATAGATCGCCAGTGACGAGCGCGCCACGCCGATGCAGGGCGGATCGTCGATATTGACCGACAGGTTGCGCGCGCCGATCACCACCAATGGAATTTCCGCGAACGGCTGGCCGCCCTGCGCCTGCGGGATCACCACGCTCTGCAGTTCCTGGCCGCCCTCGACCACCGATTCCTGGCTGGTGTAGTGGCCGTCTTCGAGCCGCAGCACGCGATAGAAGTTCTTCTTCTCCCAGTTGTAGTCGGTACGCACATAGCGCGCTTCTTCGAGCACGTAGAAATCGCGGTCCTTCGACCAGTTGATCAGACTCTCGGCGGTATAGCCGGCCAGATACGGCTCACCGCCGCCCTCCTCCTGCTTCGGCGCATCCGCAAGCAGGGTGTAGCGGCCCATCAGCAGCACTTCGCGGGTGATCGACTTGTGCAGCGCCTCCAGGGACAGCCCATCGCGGGTGGCTTTCTCGGTCAGATACGTCATCACCTGCGGCAGCTCGATCTTGCTCTCGATGCGATGGATGATGCCGACCATGCCCTCGATCGTGGGGGCGAGGATTTCCGGATACTGGGCACGCATCATATACGCGCCGTACATCTCCCGGCCCTGGTCCTCCTGCAGCTTGAAGCCAGAGGGCATCGGCAGATAGCGGGTGCCTTCGGCCTTGACCGTGCGCTCGCCGCCCTGGCAGTCGCGCATCGTCACCCAGTCCGGGTAGTGCTCGACATACTCTGGATGTTTGGCGTCCACAGCCATCAAGACATTCCTTTGGAGGTGGTCCAGCCGCCTTGCGCCCTGCGCGTCTCCTCAAGGCCGTACCTGGCCGAGTCGATGGCGTGATTGTCCTCGTCAAGCAGGACCGGGAGGACTTCATTGGTTTTCTTGTCGATCTTGTAGGAGTAGCTGACGAACTCGTTGAAGGTGTGCGGACAGTCCTCCGAGATGACGATGTCGTAGCTCTTTAGAAACTCGATGCCGTCCTCGACGCTGCCTGCGCCCTTCTTGGCGCCGACGGCCTTGGGAAAGCCGTGGCGCTGCAGATAGCTGATGGTGTCCGGCCGGGCCGAGTCCAGCGTGATCCGGTATTCCCGGCACCGCGGCACGCCCTGATAGCCGATCGCCAAGGCTTTATCGGCGACCTCACGGTTGAGCCGCATCAGGTCGCTGTCGTGGACACCACCGAAGAACAGCGGCAGGTGGTCGATGTCGACCCCGGTCTTGTAGACCTCGCGGTCGACGTAGAGCGTCCGGCCATGGATGAACATGCGGATCAGGCAGGCCGGATCCTGGGCGAAGCCGAAGTCACCGCCAAAGTAGTAGCGCTCGATCCTGATCTTGCCGTCGATGAACTGGTTCGGCTCGCAGAACTGCGCGAACTCCTCCCGCGTGCCCAGGCGCACATTCTTGAACACCCGCGCCTCGGTGACCTTGCGGTACTGGCCAAGCCAGACATGGAGATATTTGTCGACGTCGCGCCGGCGGTCGTTCTCCATCTCCACCCGAAGCACATCGGGGAAGAAGTCGTTGTCGTACCAGTTGACGCGCTTGACGATCTGCCACTCGTCATAGCCCTGCATCAACTCCGGATCGGGCTCCGGCGCCTCGGTGCTGCGCAGCAGCTGGTCGATCGGATCGTTCTCGCTCTCCGGGTTCCATGCGAACCAGAGTTCGGAGCCGGGCTGACGAATGGTCGGGATCAGCTTGTCGAGCGAGTCCTGCGACAGATCCTGCGCCTCGTCGCAATAGAAGACGTCGATGGCTTCCTTCGACTTGATCTTGGAGACGTTGCGAAACAGGCCCGAGAAGGTGAAGCGCGTGCCGTTGAGGCCGACGATGGCGGTCTTGGTGACCCGATAGAACCAGCCCAGCCCATGATGGGCGATGCGGTCCTCGATCACCTGCTTGACGGATTCGTCGATCGAGTTCTGGATTTCGCGGCCGCACAGGATACGAAGGCCCCGCCCGCCCTCGACCATCTGTCCGGTCCTGGGGTCCTTGACCAGGACCTTCTTGCCGGCAGTGCCGCGCAGGATCAGTGCGTCGGCAAAGCCCCACGACTTGCCGCTACCGCGGCCACCATACAGCCCCTTGTAGCGGGACTTCTTGAAGAAGATGTCCTCGAAGCACTCCGAGGTCTCCAGTTCGATCGCAATGGGCGATGCAGGAACTGGCGGCGCAACGTTAAGCATCCTCTTTCTTGAAGCGCGACTTGACGAAGCTGACGTTGAAGGTCACGGCCGGCGCCGACTGCACGATCGGCGCGCCGTCGGAAGTGATGTCCAGGCTCTCGCCGACATCGATGTACTTGCCGTACAGCCGCAGCGCCTGGCTGACCGCCCATTCCTTGCCGCTGCGTACCGCCACCAGCAGATGACCTTCTGCGATGTCGGCGATGTCGGCGCGGCACTGACCGCGGATGGGGCGCAGGCGATCGGGATACCGCTCCATGTACTCGTAGATCGTCTGCCGCTCGCATTTGAGCACGGTCGCGGCGATCGAGACGTTGCCAAGCGAATTCCGCAAGGCGCGCTCGACCTCATCGACGGTATAGCGCTGCTCCTTTCCGCCTTTGCCGGACGGATTTCCCTTTGGGTTCCGCACCGTAGTTTTTGTCGCCATTGTCAAACTTCCTCTCGGCATTGCCGCAAGGTTCGCGCGTCCATTGGAGCGCTATTTCAGAAGACCGCCTCTCCGCTGCAGTCGCCCATCATCTTGACGCGCCTGTCGGAGAGCGCGCTTGGGGTATTGGAGTGCCGAAACCGCCATTGGCGTTCGACGCGTCAACAAGCCGGACCAGTTGCCCAAGCCCGCAAGTGCTCTAAACTGCTGCACAGATTCCTGAGACCCAAACTGGGCGACACGGGTGCGATGGTGGCGAGCAGGCTTGGACTGGATAACGGAATAAGGCTGCCTCATGCCCCGCTATTACTTCGACACCCGAGACGATGCGACCTTCATTCGCGACGAAGTCGGGCTGGAGATCGGAACGTTCGATCAAGTGAAGCACGCGGCGTCCGAGGCAATGGCGGACCTTGCCAAAGACGTACTACCGGGTGCTGAGGTCCGGAACCTAGCAATCGAGGTGCGTGACGACATCGGTCCAGTCCTAGTTGTCAAACTCCGCTTCGAGATCGAACACCTCACGGTGCGGTAACATGATGGTCAGGTGCTGACGCGCCATCGGCCACGGCCGCTCAATGGGCGCGGCGAACTTGCATAGCAGCCATCATCGCGCCAGCGCGCAGTTACGACGAAAGTATCACCGTCATCGTCGTTTTCTGCGCACGGGACGTTTGAAGCCCCCGGTTGCATAATAAACGCGCACCAGCGCGGCAGAAAAAAGCAGCCCGACGGCGAGCGACACTTACCCCTGCCCTTGCCGCGCTTGATGCGCTTGAACGGCATGGCGCCCTCCCCTTGGAACCGGGAACTATCAGTAGCGCTGGGACGTAATCACCTTCGAAGGGAGAGCCACCTATAGGTGCCTGGCCAAAAAACCGGACTCAACATCACCTATCTGCTCATCACGCTCGTAAAACTCATGCATGAGCACATCTTTCCTCAATCGCAGGGGCGGCTCGACGACGTCGAGGCTGTACTGGTCGCGTGCGCCGTGACCATCGGTCACGTCGAGAACAAGCTGATGACACCGCACAAGATCGCGCTGTTCCTCGGGCTGCCACGCACCACCGTGCTGCGCAAACTCGCCATCCTGGAGCAATGCGAGTTCGTCCAGCGGCGCGACAAAAACTATGACCTGAGCGATCGGATCGTCGACAAGGACCGGCGCAAATGGATTGACGGCTCCATCAAGGCAATGAAGCGGTTTTCCGCCGACCTCTGAACCCTCCCTCTCGGGAGGAAGGAAATTCCACCAGCAAAGTGTCCATTTTGGACAGGTGGATTCTTGCTCCCACCAACCTTGATTCGCGTAACATGCGATCCCAACAAAACCGCAACCTGACCGCAAGTTTGCCTTGGTTAGGGCTGCGATATGGACGTTACGCGATGACCGAGAACATATGGCCGGCAAAACCTGGCCAAGGACGCCTTGATGGCACGAAGGACGGCGCAGAGTACCGTCAAGTAATCCCAACCAACAACAGCAAGACCGCCGAATTCGCAGCGATCCAGCACTTTTTGTGGTTCAATTCACTGCCGGTCGAGGAGCGCTATCAGCGCCTGCGCGCCGGCGTCTTGGGAAGCCTGCGGCAGCTGCGGCGCCTGCAGGCCGAGATCAGCTACAGCGCGCTTGCGCCATTTATCCGGGAGCAGCAGCGAAAGTTGTACGACCTTCGCGCATGGAAGCGAAGGATGACCTCTGTGCCATCGGTGACGATTTTCGCCGCGTGGCACGTCATTGCGGACCTGACGATTGCGACTTTGGTCCAATAGCGATGATAGAAGATGCGCCGCACCGCCGGGAGGTCAAACGGTGCAGCGCTTTTCGCCAGCACTGATGTCGAGAGCCGAATAGCCGGGCGGCGCCGCACAAAAGGTCCGTCAACGAGCGCCGCTGCGCGGCCCGCCGGCGCAATTCGGCCTCGAGCATCTGCGGGGTCACCCGCGGCTTTGTACCCTGCTGCGACTCGATCCTGATCTGCCGCTCGCGAGGGCGCTCGGCGCGGGTGTCGAGGCGTGCGAGATATTCGAGGCGCGATTTCGCCGCCGCAAGGGTGCGGCCAAGCTTGGCCTGAAATTCATCCTCGGAGGCATCGGCCAGCAGCTGCGGGGCCAGTGCCGTGTCGCCATCCGTCCATCGGGACTGCGATTTCATGGGTCGGCTCGTCTTCGGAACGGCGGCCCCAAAGGGCGGCTGGTTGCGATCCACCTAAAACGTCAAGCCGCGGCGCACTGATCGGCCGGACGGTGCTCGAAGCAGTTCCAGGTGCCGATCTTGCCCTTGCGCAGGCGAACGCCGTAACCGAACGATGCGCGCTTGCCGCAGTGGCAGATATGCTCTTCGAGTGCAGCTGACGGCGGCGAGGCCAGATCAAGCGCCTCGATCGCTTCCTGCTTGCCCTCGGAGGTGATGATCTGGCTGGCCTTCCAGCCACTGCGCTTGATGACGCTGCGCGCCTTGGCGTCCTCCCAGCCGACCATGAAGCCCAAGACCTTGGAGGCGCGCGTGATGACGCCATCGGTCTGGAAATAGGCGGTGAACTTGTCGGACGTGACGCGGATGAAGCGGACGCGGTTCATGCAACCTCCAACATCGCATCCACGTCCTCGCAGGGAGGAGTCTTGGTCTCGGTCGATTTGCTGCCGTCAGCCTTACGCCACTCGATCCAGACCTCGACGCCTTCCTTGTGCGTCACCCGCACCAAAGCGCAGCGCTGGCACATGCGATGACTGGAATACAGAAGGCGAACAGGGTCAGACCAACGATGTCGCATCAATCGCCTCGGCAAAGGCTAAAGAGTGCGACGGCAACCCCACTCACAAAGGGGGGGGCGTTTGGGGGTGCAAGCAGAGCCGCCGTCGAGGGACAGCATGCCTTGAAGATTTCCCTTTCGTCAAGTAAAAAAGTGGATATTTCCTCCTCGCGCCCGCGCCGTGCGGTGCTTGTGTTCGGAAAGGTTCCCGAACAGCTTCTCGCCGATGGCTTTGAGGATTTCCCGCTGGTCCCAGGTCAGGCGCGGATCGTGGATCGAGACCACAACGATGCCCTGATCGTGAAACCCGTAACGCTTGATCGCCTCGCGATCGAAGCTCTTCGGCGAATGAAAATTGGTCCTCAACGGCACGTCCATTCGTCATCCACCATGTTGCACAGCCGCATGATCTCCTCTCCGGACTGGTAGCGGTTGTCCGGCAACTTGGCCCGCTGGAGAAAGCCGGTCAGCTGCGCCTCGTCGCGAAACACCACGACGATGAAGAAATTGTCGTTGTCGCGACCAGCCGAGCGCTCGGAGATCGAGCCGTAAAGCTCCCTCGCCTCGCGCACCTTGGCAGCCAGTTCGTCCAGCGGATCGTCGCGCGCCTCGACCACGCTGTCGCCGAACATCCGAAACACGTCGGCGTGGTCGAAGCCTGCGCCGGCAAAGTCCAGGCCCGGTACTTTCAGGAGCGTGTTCAGCTGCTCCAGATCCCAGTCACCCTGTGCATTCGGGTTGTTCAGGGCGATGTTGATTTCCTTCTCGCGGGTGTCGTCGACGTCGATCTGGGCGACATCGAGTTCATAGTCGGAGGTGCCCATCAAGCTGTCGAGTTGCGACAGGCGCTGATGGCCGCCGACCATGTTGCCGGTACGCACATTCCACGTCAGCGGCGCCACCAGACCGTGTTTCTTCAGGACCGATTTCAGCTTGCGCTTCTCGGCCTCGCCGAGGGTGCGCGGGTTGTACGGCGCATTCTTGATCCGCGAGCGATGGACCTTGACCATCGTGAAGGATTGAAACCCGCGGGATTTCAGATCGGCGACCGCCTGCTTGTCAGATGCCATAAAATTTGCGCCGCCAAACCACGGCCTCGGCGAACGGGAAATATTCGCACAGCCGCTTGAAGTCATCGGGATAGGTGTCGTGCAGCCACAACAGCGAGGGCGTCGACAGATCGATGCCGGTCGCGCTCTTGCCGCTCGATGGCGGCTCGGGGATGTGGCGCGCCCGCAAGTAGGCAAGCACGTCGTATTTGTGCCAGCCGGCGATCGGGTTGCGGACGGCCTCCTTGTAGTTCGTCGTCATGAAGCGGCGGCGCCATCCGCTGTCGGCCCGCTTGGCGCCGGTCAGGATGAAGGGGATCTTGGCCTCCTGCATCGCCAGCGCATAGATGTCGTTGAGTTTCCATTCCGGCAGGTCGTTGTTGCCGTGCCAGTCATTGCAGTAGACACCCTCGCGGACGTACTTCGCCGCGATCCAGTGCGGGTACAGACGGATCTTGATCCCGAACCACTTGCGCCCCTCCTCCAGCTGACGCTCGACGCATTCGAGCCCCGGCACGAGGTACATGAAAAAGCCCTCGACGCTCTCGAAGGAGCGGACCGCCAGGTCTGTGACCACCAGGCTGTCCTTGCCGCCGGAATAAGCGACGAGGGCTTTAGCTGAGATTGAACGGGCCTTGCTCAGATCGTTCAATGCCTCATCGATGATGGACAATCAGTCCACCCTAGCCGCCGCCGCCTGTCCTGCGGGCCGCCTTGCGGGCACCTCGGGATTTCCGCGTCGTCTTTCGCGTCGCGGCCTTCCGCGTCTTTCGCGTGACCTTTCGGGCCATTGTCAGTCCTCCATATGGGGAAGGTTGCCCCGGACCGATCTCGGCGGAGCCGCGCCGTCGGCCCGAGTTATCTGGGGTCGTCGCTGCCGAAGGCCCCGGCAAGAGCACTTAATGGGTGCGCTTGCCGCGGCCTTCATCGACCGGACCGTTTACGGCCTCTTGATCTTGCGCAGGCGGCACAGCGGCACTTGCGGCCACCGGCGAAATAGTCCTCGAGATACTCGCGCCCGTAATCGAAGGTTATTTCCTCCCCGGCGGGGATGGACCTCAGGGCGAAGAAGTAGACGCGTCCCCTGGTGTTCATCACCGGCCGGCAGTTCGGTCGGCACGAATGGTTGACGTAGCGGCCGACGTTGCTTCGGACCGAGCCGTCAATCGAGGTCCGGGATGAGACTTCCATCAGATAGCGGTTCTGGATTTTGGACGGGTACGGGATGCGTGAGCCGCTATATTCCACGATCTTTTCGCCCTTTTCGATTCTACGCGTCGCGAACAGGCCAAGCCCCGTTTCCGACCGCGCCACGCGGTACGGTACCGCCTTTCCCATCGAATCAGCTCCCTTTCGGATTTTCCGAAACACAACCGCCGTTCCGGCCCACAACCGGAAGGGACAGAAAAACCCTTTATTCACAGGGGGATAAATCCACTTTCCATAGGGGGATTTTTACCCTATAATCCTCCTTCTCCAGTCGATTTCCTCCCCATAGGGCCGGAGGCGTCGGGCGCAGGAGTCACTGGGTAAAAACAAGGCCGAATGGCCGGGCTGTTTGACAACCGAATCCTAGTACGATCGCGGCGAGTGCATTCAACTCAGACCGACAGGGCCTTCTATTTTCCGGTCTCGCACCCCGCAAAAGATGACACCCCCACATAGTCTCCCGCACGCCTGACGGCATTTCGGCGGTTTCCATAATAGCGCATCCGGTCACATTAGAGCCGGAGTGATGGGAAGGACATCAAGTCGCGAACCGCAATCCAACCGATTCTGCAACGCTAAGCACCAAATCTCTCATTCCCATTTTCGCAACGTCGCGACCCCGACCCCTCATTACGGGCCGGGGCGCAGCCTACACGTGCGTACCGATCAACGGGCCACCTTGCTCCTCGACGCGGCGATGCGCTGAGCACGGACCGATGGGATGAAGGAGATTTGCGGAGGGACTTAGCCTTCTGCGCCCGCCTCGGTAGCGAGGCGCAAAGGGATACGTCCCATGTCAACCCAACCCAACAGGAACAGCAAATGACCAACGGCCCCGGTTTTGCCCGGCTGCGCCGCGCCGCACGGTTCGAGGCGCTGCGCATCGAGACCGTTCGTATTCAACAGGCCGCCCGCGAGGCAGCTGCATTGCGGATCAGGCAGAAGCCCATCAAAAAGAAAGGAGCAAACGATGGCACCACCGATGACAGAAGCAGACCTGAAGCAATTCCTGGCGCAACTGCGCAAGGCGTTGGCCGAGGCAAAAGCCCGCGGTGCCCCGGATCAGGAACGCGCCGCACTCTTCGATGAGATGACGGCCGAATTCCTGGCCAAGCACGACCGGCTGCCAGATCATCTCAAGCCCAAGAACTAGCTCACGGCCGCTTGCCGGCGGTCATTCCCAGCAAAGAGGACACCCATGATCCACAACGAGCGCGTTTCGCTCGGCACGATCACCGTGCAACTTCGCCCCTACCACGCCAAGGTCAACTTCAAAACCGCGACCGGCGCCACGCTGCGCAGCGTGTCCGGCGGCAAGACCGCGACTGGATGGCACGTCCGCGCCATCTACAAGAACGGCACCCTGCTCTGCTCGCTGTCCGACAAGGCCGGCGTAGCCGAGATCGTGCTTGCCCACAAAGGCGACCTGCGCGGCGGCCGCCGCGAGACGTTCAAGAACCTCGCCGAAGCGATCAGCTACCTGTGGGAGAACTTCTGATGAATCACATGCAGCTGATGAAGGCGTTCTACGACATGCGTCAGCGTCACTTCCGCGACCTCAAGGTCCAGTGGGACATTGAGTGGCAAGGATCCTACTGGTTGTTCCAGAACTTTCGCAACTGGAGCCGGACCAAGGGCAGCGGAGCCGTTGCCCTGTCGGAAGTATGCCACCTCGCCGATCGCGCCGGCGCAACCATCGTGCTTTGGAGCTCGGTGGAGCGTCTGCATGTCTATTACGAGAGCTTCGGATTCAAACGGGAGAGCGACCGGCCGGACAGGCACGGCGTCATGCGCTTCCGCCGCGAGCCTGACCTAGCTTCGCCGCCGCATCGGTTGAATGCGGCGGTTCGTTGGCCGCGACACCACCTTCGTTCTCACCGCCTTGAGTGAGCCACGGCGCGGCGCGCCCACATGATGGACTTCGCGTCCATCGCCCTTCCTCACCTTTCCCAATCGTTCCAGCCGGCGGCGTGCCGCCTTGCGCTGCCGGTTGCGCATTCGCTGCTCGGGGCTGTGATACCGCGCCCTGCGCTTGCGATACTCCGCGGCCCAATCGACCGCCTTTTTGCGGCGACGCCGCCTCTTTGTAGCCATCACCCAACCAACAGGAGTTGAAGCATGCCCGATAAAGCGTGCCGCTATCCGAACTGCGACTGCCCGATCGTCAACCCGACGAGGCTGTGCAACTTCGTCTACTGCGACGGCATCGGCGATTTCTGCACCGACAAGCCGCTGCGCCCCGACGAACTCGCCAAGCACAGCGCGCCACGACCAAGCGATGCGGCAAAGCCGCCTCTGCTTCGGCGGCTGCTCGCTTGGCGCAAGGCCAGTTGAACGCCCCCCGCCACGAAAACCAAACCGCCCTTTGCCGAGGGCATCTAGCAAAGAGGAGACCTTCTATGGGTCAACGTCACTCCGACGCCATCGCGATCGCGCTTGGCGCAGTCAATCCCACCGCCATCGTCCACGCTCTGCTGCGCGCGTCCGACGAAATCCGCAACTCACCAGAATTTGCCGGCACCGCCTCGATCACGTGTGACGATGCGTTTCGCCTCATGGTCCACCAACCGGCGCACATCTGCCGCATAGGCGAGTTGGACCGCAGCCCGTCGCAATACATCAATGCCAAGATGGCCGTTGCTCGCGCCCACGACGCCGACCAGCAGAGGCTGGCCGAGGCGAACTCGCGCAAGATCGCCGAGATCGTTGCAGCCGCGCGGAGCCAGGCATGAGGACATACCGCAACGCCCGCCACGCGATCCGTGACGGCAATGCCGAAGCGCCGCGCGTCGTGGCCTTCGACAAGGTGATTTCCGCCTGGGTGCTCTACCACCCGTCGTTTCCGCTGCCCGATGTTGAGCCCGACCTGCTCTGCTTCGCACCCGGCCATCTGCCGATCCCGCTTAGCAAGAGCGGTGGCGATATCCTCGATCAGATCTGGAGCACAGCGCTATGACCGCGGCGGAGCTTCGCAGGAAGCACAGCAAAACCCTGCGCAAACTAGTGAGCCGCGCCAAGCGCAGCCGCCATCTCTCACTCCCGCACCAACTCATCGCCTCGCTTGCCGAGGCTATCATCCAGAAAAGGAAACAAGGATGACAACGAACTTCGACCTTTATCTTCACCACGGCCGCAAATCGGTCGACGAGGACATGAACGACTGGGGATCGCGCGGGCCAGTGTTGAAAGAGGTGATCGGAATCCATCAGACGTATGGAAGCCCGATCAACGTCTACTTCGCCAACAGGGCCGCGATGCTGGCCGCCCAACAGCTCACCGGATGGGACATCTGGGACGACCGTTCGCTCACCATGCGGTGGAAGGATGATCTCGTCGAAGTCATCAGCAATGGCGAGGCCGTGTTCTTCGGCGACTGGGGCCTGATTGCCGCCCACCGCTGAAACAAACCCCACTTCAGCAGGAACACCGAAATGACCATCACCCACGCTGACCTTGCCCAGTTCACCGGGACCTCGCAATGGTTTCGCCACGCGCTGGTGCGCACCGTCCTCTACACCGACGGCATCCAGTTTCTTGCCGAGAGAGCCAATGCCTACTGGCTGCTCGACAAGATCGCGACGTTGCAGCTTGATCCGAAGATCGGGGCCGAACCATTCCAGGTTTGGAAGCTCGAAGTCGCGGACAACATCGGCGCACTGACCTGTAATGACGGCGGCAAGCCGGAGCATGGTGGCGCTGCTCGGCTGCTGCACTTCGAGGAGATCACTACACCGACTTCCCGCTCGACCAGATCGAGATCTGGGTGGAAGACGGCGTGATCCTGCTTCCTAGCGAACATTGACGCAGCGCAGAGCCGTCGTTTGCCGACGACGGCTCGACGGTGCGCCCATGCACCACGCCCTTTGCCGAGGGCGTCCAATCTAAGCAAAGAGGACTATAGATGTACCAGATCGTGGAAATGACCGCGCACGGTCAGTTCGTGCCGTTCGTTGACTCTGCCACCAAGGCGGCATTGACCATCGCCGAAGGCGCAATGGCCAAGAAACTCGCCGCCGAGCTTTCCAAGACACTCAATCGCAAGCTGATCCCGCGCAAAGTGCCCGACCTGAACTGGCGTTCCCGCGAGCAGGATCGCTTCGATCGCGGTGAATACCAGAAGCCGTTCTTCACCAGCGCTTGGTGGGGCATGTACATCCCGCGCGATCACTACCTGCATATCTCGAAGAAGGACGAAAGCAAGATTGCCTTCACCGAAAGTGCCGAAAAGGGTGAGCAGGACATCCAAACCCAGATGAAGGTCGGCACCTATCTGCAGAGATACCTGTCCGACTACGTCAGCGCGGTCGAGATCAGCCGGATAGCCAACCTGTTCGTTGCCGATCAACTGGGTCTCGAGCTCAAGCTGGCCAGGACACCGGACGAGATCGAGCATGTCTACGTCCATGGCCCGCATTCGTGCATGGCAGGCCCGGTCGAGGACCTGGGCGAATATGGCGGCGACGGCGATGCCGAAGAACATCCGGTGCGCGCCTATGGCGCCGGCGATCTGGCCTGTGCCTATGTCGAACGCGAGGGCGAGATCATCGCCCGCTCGATCTGCTGGCCGGAGCGCAAGGTGTTCACCTCCGTCTATGGCGAGGAGCACATGTTGCTGCGCTCGATGCTGACTCGCGCCGGCTACCGCGCCGCTGACAGCGGCAAGGAGTTCGACGGCGCGCGTTTCCTCGAACTGGAGGTCATGCCGTACATCGACTTCGCCATCTCGATGGAGCCGCTGTACGAGGACGGCTCTTACGGCTGGGCATCGGCCAAGAGCACCAAGAGGCGGGCGAGAATGGGCAGCTACAAGGTCTACGTCGGCCGCTACTACTGAACACCCACCGCCCCTTGCCGGGGGCAATCCCAAAAGCAAAGAGGACAAGCGATGACATTTCACTTGGTTGAAATGGTCTCACCGGGCGTGTTCGCCCCGGTGCTGGACGAAACCACTCTGCTGCCGATCGAATTCCCGAACGGCCGCGCAGCTGCCAACCGGGCGCAGATCCTGTCGTCCACCACTGGCAAGAAATACCAGCCGCGTCGGATCAAGACCGACACCAACTGGCGGGCGCGCGAGCAGGCTCGGTTCGACGACGGCAGCTATGAGCCGCTGCCGTGGATCAATGAACGCTGGTGGCGCGACAACGTCGACTTCCACCGGGACCACTTCGCTCATGTGTCGACCGACCAACCGGGCAAGATCGCGTTCACGGAGTCGGAGCAGCGTGGTGCAACCGACACGCAGACGCGGATGAAGGCCGGCAAATATCTGACCCGATTCTTTGCCGGCATTCTCACCAAAGAACAGATCGCCAAAATCGCCAGCGAGTTTGCGGCGCGCTACGAGGAGAATGTCCTGCTGTTCGCCGAGACCGCTGACGAGATCGAGGAGGTGTACCGCAACGGTCCCCATTCCTGCATGTCGAACGAGGACTATCGGCGCACCCAGGGCTGGGGACGTGGTGGCAGTTTCAGCAGCCCGTTCCATCCAGTGCGGGTATATGCGGCCGGCGATCTCAAGGTCGCCTACATCCAGCATGACGGCCACGTCACCGGGCGGACACTGGTCTTTCCGAAGAACAAGACCCACAGCCGCGTGTACGGGGACTATTACCGGATGCGCGAACTGCTGGCCGCCCAAGGCTACGAGTTCGGCGACCCGATCGGCGCCAGACTCGTTCGGCATTTCGACGAGTCCATGAACACCATGGTGTTGCCGTACCTCGACAAGGGGACGGAGTCCGGCATGGGTTCGCTCGCGGCCGTCGATCGCGGAAGCCATCTTGAGATCATTTACGATGATGGCTCGCAGCCGAAGATGTTCAGAGGCTGCAACCTCAATGGCTACGGCTCGCCGGTCGAGTATAGCGTCGCCTTCGACGAGGAGGAGGACGATGATGGCTACCAGTGCGACCGCTGTGGCGACTGGTTCGACGACGACGACGATCTTCGCTCCGTCATAAACGAAGGCCGATGGTGCGAGCATTGCCGCGATAACTACGGCTTCTATTGCGAGGGTTATGGCCGCTGGCACAGCAATGACCGCGAAATCAGCTACACCCTGAGCAATGGCCAGGTCGTGTCGGAGCGGTACTTCGACAGCCACTGCTTCACCTGCGACTTCGACAGCGAGCACTACTACAACGAGGACGCTGTCGAGATGGCCAATGGCGAGAGATGGTACATCGCCAACTTCCGCGAGAATGGCTTCACCTGCGACATGACCGGCCGACGCTACCCGAACGAGGAACGGGTGGATATGGCCAATGGCCAGGTGTGGTCGCAGAAATATTTCGACCGCTACGGCTTTGCCTGCACCGAATGCGGGGAGAATTTCCCGCTCAATCACCAACACCCCAACCAAGACGAAACGTGCCGCAGCTGCGGCGCGTCCGCTGAACTCTTGCCTGCAACCGCGGAAGCTTCCGCTGAACACACTTAAGGAAACATCACCATGACATTCGAAGGCACCAAGACCGAAGCCGACCTTAAGACGCTGTGCGAAATGCTCACTTACGCAAGGCCTGCGGGCTCGCGCAGCGAGAAAAAGTTCATCAACCGCTTCATCCGCCCTTTGGGGGCGAAGGCGGATGCTTACGGCAACTACATCCTCAAGATCGGCGACGGCCCGGTCTGCTTTTCCAGCCACACCGACACCGTGCATAAGAGTGGCGGCAAGCAGCGCGTCACCATCACCACCGACTACATGATGAAGCTGCCGATGCTGTCGCAGTCGAACTGCTTGGGCGCCGATGACACCTCCGGTGTCTGGCTGATGTGCGAGCTGATCCGGGCCAAGGTGCCCGGACTCTACATCTTCCACCGCGAGGAGGAGGTTGGCGGCACCGGTTCGAGCTACATCGCCAAGCGCACCCCGGAACTGTTCGAGCAGATCAAGTGCGTGATCGCGCTCGACCGCAAGGGCCGGCACGATGTCATCACCCATCAGGGCGGCGCCAGATGCTGCTCGGGCGCGTTCGCGGACTCGCTGATTTCGGGCCTCGGGATCGAGCACCTGGCCAAGAGTGACGGCGGCACCTTCACCGACAGCGCCAACTACACCGGCATCGTCGGCGAATGCACCAATCTGTGCGTCGGCTATTACGACCAACACTCGTCAAAGGAAACGCTGGACGCCGAGTTCATGGCCGAGATGCGCGATGCCTTGATCAGGCTCGACCAGAGCAAGCTGGTGTTCGAGCGCAAGGCGGGCGATGTCGATCCGGACGACTGGTCGTGGATGGACGATGGCCTGTATGGCTCGTCCTACTACCGCGGCGGCTATAAGAGCTATTCCTATAATAAAGGCACCGCGGTCACCAAGTTGGACAAGGGTGGATGGTCCGCACTCCATGACGACGACGATGTGGACGATATCTGGGACGCGGGTCACCGCATCCCGGACATGGAGACCATCGTCGAGCGCAACGCCGATGCCGTCACCGACATCCTGCGCGATTGTGGCTATGACGAGAACAGCCTGATGCGGGAAATCTACGACCGCCTCGGCACCCTGAACATCTAAGACGAAACCAATCGGCCACGGGGTTGCCGCCCCGTGGCCATGACTGGGTAACCAGCCATTGTCACCGCGACCTTGGTCGCAAAGAGGAAGGACGAAGACTCACGGTGACCAGCAACATTTACCAGCGGAACCCGGTTCCTACCAGACCCACTGACCGCGAGATCGAGTTGTTGCTCGGCGGCCTGGAGATGGTCCGGCTCGCCGACCAGGCACCGGGCTTGTGGCCTGACGATCTCGTCGTCCGCATGCGCCTCGCCCACCAGCATGATTGCGACTGGCTCATTCTCGATCGTGATGTCCCGCCGATCGAGGCGCTGCCGCAGTACGACTGGTGAAGCTATCAACCGAGAAAGGAAAGAACCATGCCAACCCTTGCCATCGTCCTCATAATCCTCGCCGAGGCGCTGCCGGTGCCTCGGTCCACCACCAGTTCGAGCTGCCCGACCGGCTATCACGCCTCCGGCGGCTGCTGCACGCCGACGAGTTCAAAGTCGCGGCCGGCGGTGCCGCGATCCGGGTCCTGCCCATCTGGCTGGACCGCATCGGGCAACTTCTGCGTCAAGAATTGACGATCTGAAACGCAGCGCAGCGTCGCCTCCGGGCGGCGTCACGGTGCGCTTCTGCACTCGAGTCCCAGATCGTACAGTGCTCCGCCGATGAAGCGCGCGCATTGTGCGATGAAGTCTCGGACGAGACCTTGATGGAGGCCATCGACACCGCTCAGGGCTCGGTGTTCAGCGGCGAGGCAAAGGCGGCCTACGTCGTCCTCAAGATCGTCGGAGCGTAACGCAGATGGGCGGTCTTGCCGGGCCGCCCATTCACGGTGCGCTTCGCACCCCACCCATGCCAGGTGGCAACTCAAAGAGGAACCAACACATGCAAACATTCAACATCGCCGGCGTGACGCTCAACCACGTCAGGGAGAGCAACATCTATTGCCGTACTTCCATCGAGTGGCGCAGGACAGGCCGGGAAATCGGCCTGCGCAACGGTCAGGCCGCAGCGAGGCGGTTCGCCAAGGAAAACGGCCACGCCATCATCCGCTGGAACGACGGCCACGCCACGCTCTACATCCACGATGACGACCGATTGAGAAAGATCAGGTTCACGGCCTGAACCAAGCCCCTGACGATCGTGCGGGGGCGGCTTGCCCCCGCCCCTCGACGGGATCATTTCGAAGGCGGGGTCTCCCGTCGATAGGAAAAGCGAATGATCTACACGATTGGCTATCACGCGCTCACCCCGGCCCGGCTGCAACTGATCGCATCCAGACTGGGAGCGCGCGTAATCGATGTGCGTGGCGGGACGATGCGCGCGAAAAGCGGGTTCGGCCGTCGTCAACTCGAAGCCCTCCTTGGCGAGGCTTACGAGTGGCGCGGCGACCGGCTCGGCAATCGCGGCACCAATCGCGTCACGCGCGAGGGGATTGCGGAGCTTAAGCAGGAGGATCAAACCAAGACCCTGCTGCTGCTGTGCGTCTGCGAATCGCCAGAAGGCTGTCACCGCCACATGCAGATCACCGGCCCACATTTCCCGGCCGCCCTGCACATCTGGCGCGACGAGGTCTTCACCTCGGCCGCCCTCCAAGCCGCCATCGATGAAGGCGAGGAGGCCGAGTATGAGACGGTGGGTTGCCTGCACGACTTCCTGTAAGCCCACCCTGGGCGCCCGCTACGGCGGGCGCCTGTGTGGTTATTTCCTCCCAGACCCTGAGTAGCCAAGAGTCAGCGGAAGGCCACTCCCTGAACCCGCAAGGCCGGGCAATTGGCCATTAAATCAGGCTATTTCGGAACCTGTTCCAGCCCTTGCTACCCTGCAGGGTATCTTAAAATTCTAAAAAAGTTATCTTGCCGGGCGGAAATATCCCGCCTAGCATCCACACGGGGTTGCCGCCCCAAAACCCGCGCCAATGGCGCAAAGAGGAAGGACGAAGCAATGAATGCACCTTGGAAGCCGAACGTGTTCGCCGGCGAAAGCCGCATGGACCTGTCCCGCCAGTGGATGGCGAGACCCGCCGACGAGCGATACCTGAACCTCTCGGACCTGCTCAAATCGGTCAAAGGCCGCTTTGAATCGTCGAGCGAGGAACGCCTGGCCCCGAAAGCCATCGGCATCATCGCCAACGAGGACCCGGCCGACCGCCACTCGCTCGGCGTCGTGCTGCACGACGACCTCGAACTCGCCCTGTCGAACTGGACGTTCGCCCAGATCGCCAACCTCGCCGCCGCGCCCGGCGCCTATCTCAAGACGCTGCCGGCGCAGCTGGTCGCCGACAACCTGAACTGGGGCCTGCGCTACAACCGCAAGGTCGATGGCATCAAGACCTACGCCACACCGCACGAATTGCGCGCAGTGACCGGCCCGGATTACGGCCGCATCCCAGATTTGGAGGTGGTGCAAGCGGTGATGCAGGTGGCCGGTGACGGCACCGGCGAACAGCGCTGGAAGATTCCCGGCACGCTGGACTGGCGCACCGGCATCTACGATCCGCGGGCACGTGTGACGATCGATTCCACCACGCTCTATGCCTCGGACCGCGACGTGTTCATCTTTCTGGTCGACGACCTCAACCCGATCGTGATCGGCAAGACCAAAAACGGCCACGACGACATCGTGTTTCGCGGCTTCTACGTCCAGAACTCGGAGGTCGGCGCGCGGGCGTGCAAGATTTGCACGTTCTATCTTCGCGCCGTCTGCTGCAACCGCATCATGTGGGGCGTCGAGGGTTTCGAGGAGTTCGTCATCCGCCACACCAAGATGGCGCCCGACCGCTTCCTTCAGACCGCCCTGCCCGCGCTTCGCTCGTTTGCCGACGGCTCGGTGCAGAAGCTCAAGGATGGCGTCGAGAAGGCCAAGGCGGCGAAGCTCGCCTCGGACGATGACGATATGAAAGCCTTCCTCAAAGAGCGCAGGTTCTCGATCAAGAAGGCCGAAGCAGTGATGGAGGCTGTCGAGCGCGAGGAAGGCCGCAAGGCCCGCACCGCCTGGGATCTCGCTCAGGGCATCACAGCCGTTGCCCGCAACGAGGCCAACACCGACGACCGACTAGAGCTTGAGCTTGAGGCCAAGCGCATCCTCGACAAGGTGGCTTGACATGGTGGCGTCCTTCAAAGTCTCCCTCGCCGATCATGACCTGATCGTCGAGATCGCCAAACGCGCGAGGCGTGAACTCGAACCCGAGCTGACGATGATGCCGCTCGTGATGGACATCACCGCGGCGCACGCCAACGGCTGTCCGCTCCTCCTACGCGATCTGCTGGATGCCGATTTGTCGAACTTCGCTCATGACATCTACGGCATTCGACGGCACATCGACCGCGACACCGGCAAGCTGACGGGGTGCTTCATGCCGCGTTTCGCTGACACCAGCACATGACAACGAAATCCCCGGCCTTAGTGCCGGGGATTTTTCTTGCGCCGCTTGATGCGCTTCGAGCGCCGTGTCGGATACGGGATCGCGGCGAGCCGGATGCCGCCAGCGGTCACCACCTCGTCGGGGATCGTATCGCCATAGACAGCGTCAGGAGCCCGCCAGCTCGGCGAGGACGCAATGGGCGACGCTGCATCGGGATGGCGTGGAGTAAGCCCAATCTGTGCCAAACGGTCAAGGTCCGCCGGCACTAACAAAACGTCGTTGTTAGTGAGATAGCCGACCAGCGCCCGAATTCCCTGCTCCAAACGCCGGTATCCCGTTCGATTCGAGATGCCGCCACGCTTCCAGTATTTTTGCGCCGCGCGCCCATCCACACGGGCGAAACAGAACAACCAAAGCGCCGATGACAGCTTCGGGTCAAGGATCAAAGACCAGTTCAGGCATTCGTCGTGTCGCGAGATCGCCCATCCCGTCGGCGGGGTGCGCAGCTTGAAGCCGGCCCATGCCGCCTTGTCGCGGGTGCCCTCCTGCGAGTTCGCATCGAAATCGCTGTCGTGCAAAATCTCGAGCTTCGCCGAGCGCGGTGGCTTCGGGCCATGCACCCGCGGCAAGCGGCGGTCAGTATCGGCCGCCTCCAGAAACCGCATCAGGACATGCTCGGCGGTCCACACCTCAGCGAGCCTGCCACACCCAGGGGTCGGAGACGCCAATCCATTGCTTCTCTTTGAGGTGTCGGGCTGCATTAATGAAGGCCTTGTTTTTTGCATGTTCGTCCTCCGTCATCGTCAGGCCCAACCGGAAGCAGGCCTCGCGCCATTGCCGCCAACCCACCGCCTTGCAGCCGCGCGGCACGCTGGTGGTTGGAGCGTCCTTGCCGTAGTCGAGGACGCACTGCGTCAGAATATCGTAGGCGATCTTCGCCGGGCCGCGGATCGTCGGCTTGTCCCGGTGCGTGTAGCTGTCGCTCTCGCCCTCGATCGCAACACACGAGGTCGCGTCCTCGCCCCACTGATTTTTTCCGATCACCAGCCGCTTGAGACGGAAATGGATCTTGGCCGAGTCCTCCTCGTCCTTCTGCTTGGAGACCTTGGCGGTGATCAGCCGGCTGCCATCCTTTGACAGTTCGATCATGGTGTCGGCCGCCGCAGGCACGCCGGTATGGCCGCGCGGCCCCCGCGTCTGATCCTTGCCGGAATGGTGACAGAACATCGCCGTCACCGAGCCGACCGAGCGCCTGATCCGATCGACGTTGTCGACCAGCGCCCCCATGTGCTCGTGGCTGTTCTCGTTGCCGCGCGGCATGCAGCGCGCCAGCGTGTCGAAGGTGATCTTGCGCAACGGGGTGCCCATCATCTCCATCCGCGCATTGACGCGCTTGATGGTCTCAATGAAGTGCTTGACCTCGTCCTCGTCCAGGAGATTGACGCGCTCGGTCATCAGCACAAACGGGATGTTGCCGGGATCACCATAGTGATCGCTCCAGGCCTTCAGCCGCTTGCGCAGTCCCGCCCGGCCCTCGGCCGCGACGTAAACCACCCCGCCCTTCGAGACCCGATGGCCGCGCCAGTCCTCGCCAATCGCGATCCTGATGTCCATGTCGAGCGAAACAAAGGTCTTGGCCACCCCATGCGGCCCATGCAGGATCACCAGCGCATCCTCCGGCATGATCCGGTCGATCAGCCACTTCTGCGGCGGCAGGTCCTTGACTGCTTGCGAAAACCACATCGCCCCAAACGGCGGCGGGCTCACCATCGCCGAGGTTTCCTTGGCGAAGGCCGCGAACGAGGTGACGTTAGGCAGTGCGTTCATCGTCCTGCTGCTTTTCGGAAATCAGGCCGTCGATGATCGCGCCGACGATGGTCTGTGGCTCGCCGCGGCCGTCACGTGTGACGGCATGTGAAATCGTCTCAAGCGGAACGCCGTGCTGGATCGCAAGGCTCGCCAGGATCGCGCCGTCGCGCGCAATCGCCTCGACCTGCGCCCCGGATTTGGCGCCGTTGATGAACAGCTCGCCGATAGTGACGAGGTCATCGTAAAAACCCATGGTGACGGTGTAGTCCAGGTTCTGGAAGCGGAATGAAAAGGTCTCCGAGGCGCGGCGGTTCGGCAACGGTTTTCTCATGGCCTCACCAGCATGTCGTTGAAGTCGACGCCGGCATCGGCCATCGAAACGAACACATCGACTCCCTGATGCTTGAAGCGGTTGCCGCCGGCGACCAGGCACTGGCGCGTCGCCCATTCGTCGCTGTCGCCATCGCCCAGCAAGGCAACGCTGTGAACCGTCTTGGGCAGCACGATTCCAGGCTGGTTCAGGTCTGGGATTCCGTTCGGGATGGTCTTGGCCGGATTGCGCGGATGACGGATGCGCCCGGTGCAGCGGCCCGAAATGTTCGACACCGACACTCCGGCCGCCAGCGAGGTCGCCTCCGCGTCCCAGCCGATCGCCTCGCCGCCGCCGAGCAGATACCACGAGAACGTGGTCTCGATACCCTCCCCCATTCCCAGATGGACCGAAGCGCGCGTCAGCCAGATCAGGCCACCGCGCATGTCCCCGGTGATTTTCTTGGCCTTGTTGCGCTTGGCGTCGCCGGGAGGGGCGAGCTTGACGCCGGCAGGATCGAGATAGGTACGATGGACCCCGATGACGGCGCCGCGCTCGTCGCGGATCTTGCCGAGCATCGCCGGATACTCGCCGAGCAGCTTGATCTCCTCGGCCTGCGCATCGGCAAACCCGTAATAGCCGAGCCTGGGCGCAAATTTCAGGTCAAGGCCGAAGCCGCCACCAAGCACGATACCGCGGTTCGCCAGATACTGCTCGACCAGGGTCTCGCGCCAGTCCTGCGCGTCCGCCACCAGTTGCTGGACCCTGGACGCCTTGCGCTTGGCTTCCTCCGCATCCTCCTTCTCGATCTCGACCTGACGCTCCTCAATCTTCCTGCGCTCCTCTGGCGTAGCTGGACGGACGCCGCCAAGTTCCTCGACCGCCTCGACGAACGAGAGCCCGCGCATGTGCTGCAGGATATCGAAATGGTCGCCCCACTCGCCGCAGGCGAAGCACTCATAACGGCCCTTGCGATCATCGACCTTGCAGCTGGGCGTCTTTTCGATGTGAAACGGGCACAGACACATCTTGCCCTTCACCTTGATCCCAAGCTTCTCGAACACATCGCTCAATCGCTCGCGCGCCTTGGCGTTCTCGATGTCGATCCGGTCGAATTGGTCGCGTGTCATGAGATTCCCGCCGCACGTTCGATGGCCTGCCGCTTGATCCACCGCCACAGCCGGCACGCGGCTTCGCCGTCACTGTGCCGGTGGTAGCGACGCCAGACCCTGGCCCGGCGCCCGTAGACGCGACGCGCCTTCTTGTCGACCAGCGGCCAGTGCTTGCCGCACAACCATTCATCGAACGGTCGATCGGTGGTGCGCTTGCAGTACGGCACGCAGCAGGTAAGGCGCACATCAAACCCCCTTGCCCAACATCAAGGTCAGCCGCTCGACCAGCAACATGGTGATCGCGAACCATCGCTTGCAGTTGTGGAAGCGGGCGCGCTCGCGAATCTCGTCAAAATCGATCTTGGACAGCGCCGACACGAATCCACTCCGATCGTCCTCCGTCACCCATCGGGGGAAGGCGCGAACGATCTCGCAGGTCGCTTTGATGTTGTCGCCGCGAAGCTCGCCCGCCTTGCCGGTCGCGACAAGGCTCTGCAGCCCGACGGTCACCAGCCTCGTGCCGTACAGCGCATGAACCCGCTTGATCGTGGTTATTGAAAACGTCTCGTTGGGCGCGAGCCGTTCCTTCGGGTACGGCAACAGACGGATGCCGATCTCGGCCAGCATCCGGCGGACTTCGGTATCATTGTCGCCTGCGGCGGCCTTGATCTTGCGGTAATGCCGCATCTTCAGGCTCCGGCGTACTTGATGACGGGACGCATGCCCGGCGACTTCCAATCCCAGACGAACCACGCATGGTTCTCGGCCGGCGACATATCCTTCTCACCCAGACCGTCGCAGCGCGGGCACTCCTGCACGCCATCGATGCCCTCGATGCCGGTCGCACCGATGATCTTGCCGGTGCCGTTGCACTTCTTGCAGATCGCCGGCCCATCGAACCACTTGATGCGATAGAGCAACGTAACCTTGAGCGCATAGGCAGGATGATCGCCAAACAGATGCGAGCGCGTCACTGCGCTGTCGAAGTCGACCGGCAGCAGCATCGCCACCTTGCCACGCCATGGCTTCGTCAGTTGAAGCGCCCGCTCGATGAACTTCACGGCGAGCGCACCGCGCTGCCCGTAGGGCGGATTGGTGATGATGTCGCAGGTGATGCCCCATGGGAACGGATCGGCGAGAAAATCGCAGGTCTTGGCCTGCGGCACGCCGACGGGATGAATGTCCGCGCCGAACGCCTCGTGGCCGCGCTCGCAGAACACCCTGAGCATCGCGCCATCGCCGCAGCAGGGATCGCACAGCCTTGGACCGAACTGAACCATGTTCATCACGGTGTAGGTTGGCTTGGGCGGGGTCCGGTAGAATTCACGATCTTGACGGAGGTGATTGGCGCCGCGCTGGACCATCAGGCGATCTCCGCCAGTGCCGCGCGCAAGAGCGGGGTGTTCTCGTAGATCATGCGGGTATTGAACTTGCCACTTGAAAGCCCGATCGCCCGCTCATCGATCGCCTTTTGCAGCAGTTCGGCCACGGAAGCGGCCTTGGCGACATGCCTGCGATGGAAGGCGTAGTGCTCACGCTGCAATTCGTCATCGATGAACTCGGCATTGCGCTTGCGATCGCGCAGCGCAAGGTCGTTCTTCGCCGCGCCAATGATGCTGGAGGGTTTCAGGACCGAAAGCTTGGTGCCCATCTCGTGCAACATCTGCCGCTCGGCCGCGGTGCCGATGCTCATGCTGCAAATCCTGGAAGCTTGTGGTCGCTCGAAACGTAGGCCGGATCGAGCCGCATGCGCAGGTAATCAAGAATGCAGAGCGCATCCGCCTGATCGTCGGTGGTCTTGCCCCACCCCCGCGCTGCAACCTCGTCGATCGCGCGCCGCTTGAGCCACGCCCGGCGAACTGCGGTCTTTTTGGATTTCGATAGGCCCTGCCCGATATGCTTGGGCGCCTGCGTCAACCCCAATATCTTGGAACGCCAGCGCGCCGGCTCGATCTCGATCACCCGCGCCTGCCGCTTGAAGATGGTCACAAAGATTATTGCCCTGACCCCGAGCAGGATCTGACGCGACTGGATCGACATGCCCGCCGGCAGCAGCGGCGCCTCGACGCCGACGATGTCGCCCGGCTGGACGAAATCGCCGATCAGCGTCTCGGCCCGCGAGTAGATCGCGGGCTCGCTGTCAGCGTTGAGGTTGAATACGCCCGACCGCGGTCCGGTGGCTTCCCACACGGCCCATCCAGTGAAGCGAGAGGGGTCGAGCGCCTTGAACATCAATGCGCGGTCCCGCGGTTCTCTGGTAGCGGCTTGATGCCCTCCTGCAGCATCTGTGCCTGAGTCTCGGCATGCGCGCGTGCCCATTCCTGGCCGAGCGGGTTGTCGAGCGTCCACGGATTCTGCTCGGCGGAATCGCCGCGCCGGGCGGCGACCTGACCGCGCGCCGCGGCCTGTTCCAGCTTGTCATCCTCGGAGGGTTCTTTGACCGGAAACAGCTGCAGGTTCTGGAACACCGGCACCCGCAGGTACTTCGCGTACAGGATGATCGAATTGCCGAAACCGATAAGCTCGGCTTCGGTGTAGCCCGACAGATGCTTGCGCACGAAATCGAAAGCTTTCAGGTCAATCCCGCCCTCTTCCTTGGTACGCTTGCGCGCGGTGCGCACCAAGGCGACGGCCTGATCCTTCTGCCGCTCGGCGCTTTCGACCTCACGGAGAAGTTCGAAGAACCTGCCTTCGCTCAGGTCCGGTGTAGCGGCTGGCTGCTGATCGGACGATGGTTGACTGTTTTTCTTTCGCGCCATGATTTACCTCGTCGATGTTGAGCGTCGTCCTCGCCTCCTGAACCAGAGCGCGAGCCGATGCAGTGTGATCCTCAGCCAGAGCAAGCAATTCCTCCGTGTATTTGATCTCCGCCTCGAGCTTCTTCAGCTGGCTGATGCACGCCGCCCGATAGAACTCGACCATCACGAGCCACGGCTTACGGAGAATTTCCTTCCTGGGCCGGTAGCGCAGATTCCAAAGGAAGCTGTAGGACGGCCCGCCGCGCTCCTCGATGCGACGCATCGTTTTCTGCGTCTGGTTGGGACCAGTGCTTTCCATCCTCAACAGCTTGTCGGCGATCGCCTGAGCCTCTTCGACATCGATATGCAACAGGGGTTTGCGGACACTCATGTACTTTCCCGTCTATAGGTTATTTGCCGCCAAACGCGACAAAGGCCGCACGTCCGGGATTAGACTGCGGCCTCGGTACGACCGAGTTGGTCGTTGAGCTTCTGAAGGTGTTGGGTTTCAATGTTACGCAACGCAGCAAACAGCCGGTCAACGCTCTCCATTGACATCGATCGCTCGCGGTTCACGAGCGTCTTGTGGATGGATTTGTCGTTCATCGCCTTGGCGCAAATGGTGCCCGGCGACTGGCCAACGAGATTGGCCACGCGCTCGATCTCGGCAATTACCTGCAGCCGTAACTGGTCGCCCGGCTTCTCGACGCGAGGAGACGTAGCTGGGTCCAGCTTCGGCTGGCCGATTGTTTGGGGATTTCGCTTGTTCGCCATGAGGCGGATCGATGCACATTTCCATCCCCCTAGTCAAGCGGAAAGGCGGATATTTCCGCCTCGTTTGACGGGGAACCATGGGGTAAAATACCCCCAACCAACCCGCAACCGGCTGAGGCTCAATCTGAAATGATCACTAATGATTTGCTGAAGGAGCGTCTTAAGGAGGCGATCGAGAAAAAGCAGACCAACCCCACCGAATTGGCGGTCCAGATCGGCCGCGATCGTACCTACTTCCGCGATTTTCTCAAAGGCAAGAAGCGCAGCGTCGGCAACGACGCGCTGGCACAGGCCGCTGAAATTCTCGAGGTTAGCCTGGAATGGCTGAATGGTCGCTCGGGCACCTCCTTCGCCGTGCCGCGGGCAATGCCGCACGCCTCCGATCTGCAGGTCCGGAATTTTACCAAGATGATTCCGCTCTACGGACAGGCGGTACCTGACATCGACGGCAGCTTTTCGTTCACCGAGATCGCCAATGTCCCTTGTCCGCCAAAGCTTACCACGGTGGTTGACCCCTATGCCGTGATGGTCTCGGGAGACGTCATGGAGCCGAGGCTTCACCCTTCCAACGTTGTCTACGTCGATCCGTCCCGGTCGCCCCGTCGTGGGGACGACGTTGTGCTCAAGATCCAAAATAGGCAGGACATCGTCACCGGCTACATCCGAGAATACGTTTCCCTCACCGAATCAGGCGCTGTAGTTCAGCAACTGAACCCGCCGAAGAAAACCACCTTCAAGCGATCCGAGATCATCAGCATTCATCCGGTCTATTTGATCGAAAAATGATCCTTGGAGCGCGCCCATGGCGCGCGTCTCAGTCCCCAAACGGCCACTGGTCGAAGTCCATATAGTCGCAGGCGTGATGCCTCGTTTTCGGGATTGAAGGTTCCTTTATCCACTCTGGCGTTTCGTCTCCTTCCTCTTCTCCTTCAATAGGGCCGGGCGGCGAAGCCGCCGGCCCCTTAGAATCCCTTATGACCGGCTGTGGTGACCGGGTATACCCGGCTGCCATAGCCGGATTAGACCGGTCACCGTGACCGGGTATTACCCGGCTGTGGCGACCGGGTACTGACCGGCTGTCGCAGCCGGGTAACTCGTCATCTTCGAGGAAGGATACCCGGCTATCGCGGCCGGTGTCCGGTGGCAGCGATGGATAGATGTTCCGCTGCCGCCTCTGGCGCTTTCGAACGATGAACCCGGCTCGCTCCATGTCCGCGAGCCCGCGTTCCACCGCCCTCGCGTCGAGGTGGCAATAGTCAGCCAGGTATTCGTTTCCGGCATTGGCGTAGCCGTAGCGGGCGATCAGGTCTTTCAGGGCGATGACCAGCTTGAGCACACGCGCGTGGGTCCCGAAGGCGCCCATCACCAGATGCGCCCATTCCCGGCTGACGTTGTGGCTGTCAGGGCCGGTACAGTCCAGGATCACCGCAGGACCATCACCACATGTTGCGCTCTTCCCGTTGGGCCTATACAACATCGATCACTCCTTACGGCGTGGGCGCAGCTGGCTGGCAAACCCGAACCGCTTACCCGGATCATAATCCCCTCGAAGCCTGGAACCGCTTCGGGGGGTTTTCTTTTTCGACGTCTCGTCCTGTGGGTGGATTTCGTCAAGAGGATTTTCCATCCCCTTTTCCACTTTTCTGCTTGACACTGGCGGAAATTTCCTCCTACCTTCCGCGCGTCGGGAGGAAATTAGCCATGTCCGAGGACGCCGTCTCCACCATCGAAACCGCCCCACTCGCCCCTGAGCAGGAAGCCCCGGAGATCATCCGCGAGCACCCGGACGGGGTGTATTTCGGCATGGACGCCGACGAGTACCACGACGATACCGCGCTCGGCTCGACCGACATCCGCAACCTGCTGATCCATCCGGCGCAGTATTGGTGGAATTCGTGGATGAACCCGGTCAGCGAGCGCCGCGAGACCGACTGGAGCACCTGGGGCTCCGCCTTCCACGCGCTGATCTGCGAGGGCCGCAAGGCCTTCGAGGAGCGCTACTACCGCGGCCCGGCGAAAAGCGACTTTCCCAACCTGATGGTGACGATGGAGCACATGAAACGCTGGCTCCAGCTGCGCGGCTTTGCGACCACCGGCAACAAGGACGCTCTGATCAAGCGCGTGCTCGCGGCAGATCCCGACGCGCCGGTGTGGGACGAGATCGTCGCCAAGGCCGAGATTTTGGCCGAGGGCCGCATCGTCTTGAAGCCCGAGGTCTACGACAGCGTCTCGCTGTCCTCGATGATGATCACCAAGAACCCGTCCTGCGCCAACGCCTTCACCAACGGCTATCCCGAGGTCTCGGTGTTCTGGACGCGCAACGGCATTCGCCTCAAGGCGCGCTTCGACTATCTGCGCTTCAAGGCGGTGGTCGATCTCAAGTCATTCCGCAATTGGCGTGACAAGCCGATGGACATCGCCATCTTCCAGACGATCGCGGCGCACCGCTACGACATTCAGGGTGCGCACTACATCGAGGCACGCCGGCAAATCCCGACGCTGGTCGAGGCCGGCGCTGTGTTCGGCAAGGTGTCCTCGGCATGGCTCAAGCGGCTCGTTGCGACCAAGGACTTCCGCTACGTGTGGATTTTCTATCACGCCGAGAACGCGCCGATTGCCAAGCGCGTCGATTACTTCCCCGAGGCCGACTACCACGAGGCCGCCGAGCGCGAAATCCGCCTCGCGCTGGAGCGCTATCGCCGGCACCTCGATGTGTTCGGCACCGACATCTGGGTCGACGTCTCCGAGGCCCACAATCTCACCTCAGAAGATTTGCCCTCATGGATGGGGATGGGCACCGCATGAACACCCAGGACTCACGTTACTACGAGAACACCGACCTCGCCGCACGTGTCGCCAATCGCGCCATGGAGGTTCTTCTGAACCGCCTTGCGGCTGCGCAGGGGCTCGACCACGACGACGTTCAGTCCATCGTCTGCGGCGCGGCCATCCGCCTTGCTGCGGTATCGGTCGCGGGCGGCTCGCGCTGCTGCAAGCCGCACGCGCTGTACAACATCGCGCAGGCCGTCGCCGGTCTCACCGAAGCGCTCTCGGTGGTGATGACCGAAGATCACAAGATGACGGTGTTCGAGCTGCGTGAAGCGATGACCGCCGGCATCGATCAGGCGCGCGAGTACCGGCCATGACGAAGCTGACTGACATCGATGTGATGGTTCACCACGCCACCAGGAACGGCGACGGCTCGCTGAAAGCGATCTTGGTCTCAACGGACGGCGACCGCGACAACGCGGTGTGGTTGCCGGCCGCCGTGGTCGAGCTCAACAGCGGCGACGAGTTCGGCAAGGCCAACATCACGCTGCCCGAGCGCATGGCGATCGACAAGGAATTGATCTGATGCTCGCCCGCGTGATCGATTTTGAGACTGCGACCGGCGACGAGAAGAACGATGCCGTGCTGGAATTTGCCTACACGGATATCGACTTCCGCCGTGACGGCCATATCGAGCATCCGGTGGCGGGCTTCGTCGATCCTGGCATGCCGATCTCGCCGATCGCCCGTGGCGTGCATCACATTACCGATGATGAAATCCGCTTGCGCGGTTATGTCGAGTTCGACTGGCAGCGCCGCCTTCTCAACGACAACATCAATTCGCCCGACGTGTTCGTGGCGCATTTCTGCGAGTTCGAGCGCCGGTTCTTCGATCCGGACGGCTTGCGCTGGATTTGCACGCGCAAGGTCGCCCGCCGGCTGTGGCCCGACGCGCCCAACCACAAGAACCAGACCCTGCGCTACATGCTCGGCCTGGATGACATCTTGGGCGCCGAGTTTACCGAGCGGGCAATGCCGCCGCATCGCGCCGGTCCCGACACATGGGTTACCGCGCACATCTTCTTAAAGCAGGTGCAGATCGCGCTCGATCGGGGCCACCCGATTGAGCGCGTGATCGACTTCTTCGTCAAATGGACTGGCGAGCCGGTGCTGCTGCACGGCCCGATCCGGTTCGGCAAGCACAAGGGCAAAGAGTGGACGGCTGTCCCGCTCGATTATCTCGAATGGATCATCTTCAAGGCCGACGAGATGGACGAGGACACCAAGTTCACCGCCCAACACCACTATCACGAGCGCACGAAAGGAACTGTCTGATGTCTCGAAAGCAAACCACCGCGCTCGCCGAGCGTACCATCGGGAGCGAGCACCGGGAGTTGGCCGTCCCCAACCCGATGAACGTCGCGCTGATGCCGCGCACCTTCGAGGAAGCCATTCAGCTGGCCAAGGTGATGGCGGAAGCCGGTAACGCGGTCTCGCCCGCCTTCCGGCGCAACGTTGGCGGCTGTTTCTCGGTGATTCAGAAGGCCGCGCATTGGGGTTTTCTGCCGTTCGATCTGATCGCCGACGCCTACATCGTCAACAACGGCATCGTCGCCTATGGCGGCAAGACCATCAACGCGGTGATCAACATGACGCCGCATGTGCTGTCGGACATTGAGGTCACCTACGACGGTGAAGGCCCCGATCTGGTCTGCACCGTGGCGGCGTTCGTCAAGAGCAAGAACCCCGAGAACAAGCAGGGTGTGCGGCGCATCTACACCTCGCCGAAGTTCAAGGACATCAAGGTCAAGAACTCGCCACTGTGGACGTCCGATCCGCGCACTCAGTTTCACTATTTCTCGGTGCGCGCTTGGGGGCGGCTGTGGATTCCGGAAGTCCTGATCGGCGCCTACACGCCGGAGGAGATCATCTACGGCGGCGTCACCGACGCTGACCGGATCGCAGCGATCGAGCACAGCCAGGGCGACGTGCTCGACGATGACCCGATCTCCGACGACGACGAACCGTCGCCGGCCTCGCCGCTTGGCGCCCGCCTCTCCTACAAGTTGGAGAGCTGCAACAATGAGGATGAGTGCAAGGCGATCCAACTGACCTTCCAGCCGGAAATCGATCTGCTCAAGGACGAGGACCGTCAGGACATCCGCGACCTCTATGCCGTCCACCTCAAGCGGGTGCGCGGTCAGATCCCGGTCGAGGAGGCGATGACGTTCTCCCGCTCGTTCCGCGAGGTCTGACATGGAGGTCAGAGCCATGCGCCGCTGGCCCACTCGGAAGAACCCGGACTGACAATGACAAGCTGGTCGCCGCAACAGGAGGCGGCGCTGAAAGCCGTCTCCCGCTGGATCAAGGACAAGAAGGCCAATCAGGTGTTCCGACTGTTCGGTTATGCCGGGACGGGCAAGACCACGCTGGCGCGCGAGTTTCGCGAGCAGGTCAAGGGTCGCGTCAAGTTCGGCGCCTTCACCGGCAAGGCGGCGCTGGTGCTGCGCTCCAAGGGCTGCGTTGGCGCCTCCACCATTCACAGCATGATCTACAAGCTGCAGGATGAAATCGGCGGCCAGCCCCGTTTCGTGCTGGATAAGGACGCCCCGGTCAAGGATGCCAAACTCGTCATCATCGACGAATGCTCGATGGTCGACGAGGAGCTTGGACGCGATCTCCTGAGCTTTGGCGTCAAGGTCCTGGTGCTCGGCGATCCGGCGCAGCTGCCACCGGTCAAGGGCGCCGGCTTCTTCACCAACGCCAGCCCCGACATCATGCTGACCGAGGTTCACCGGCAGGCGCGGGAGAACCCGATCATCCACCTGTCCATGAAGGTGCGCAGCGGCGATCGCCTCGACTATGGCGGCTTCGGCGACAGCCGCATCGTCTCGCGCGAGGACATCAGCGCCGATGACGTGATTGCGCACGATCAGGTTCTGGTCGGCCTGAACAAGACGAGGCGGATGTACAACGACCGCATCCGCCAGATCAAAGGCAAGGACAGCGGCCTGCCGCTTCCGGGCGACCGGCTGGTCTGCCTGCGCAACAATCGCGAGAAGGGCCTACTCAACGGCGGCATCTGGAGCGTTGGCGATGTCCTGAAGATGCGCCGCAACGCCATCGAAATGCGGCTGCTGCCCGAGGATGCCGGCGTCACCAAGGCCGACGTCTTGGCGCAGGTTCACCCCTATTTCTTCGAGGGTCGCGAGGGCGAGCTTGCGCGCGAGGTGCGCCGGGAATCAGACGAGTTCGATTACGGCTATGCCCTGACCGTCCACAAGTCCCAAGGCTCGCAATGGGGCAGCGTGATGCTGTTCGACCAGAGCCAGGTGTTTCGCGAAGATGCCCGTCGGCATTTGTACACCGGTCTGACTCGCGCGGCCGAGCGCATCACCGTGGTGATGTGATGTGGATCGTGGTCGCCTCCCCGATTGCCGGCGTCGCGCTATTCATGTTCGCGATCGGCTGCGGCGCATTGGTGCGCTGCTTCCGCGTGCCGAAGGAAACCGCGCAGTTTTTCCCGGTGTTCGCCCTGACGTGGATTTTTGCATCCGTCCTCGGCGCCATCGCCCTCAAATTCGCAGGCTAAAATTAACATGGCTCGTGTCGCTCCACCGGTGCCTCCGGGATCACTGCTGAAATCCTCCCGACAACCCAGGAGACGCCCTCGCCTCCTGGGCGAGGACAACCAGCGTCGCCCGCGCATGCGGTCGGAGCGGCACTTGGCGTTCGTCCGTCGGTTGCCCTGCACATCCTGCTTAAGGGAGCCGGCGGGCGAGGCCGCCCATATCCGCTCCGGCAGCATCGAATACGGCAAGCCGCCAACCGGCATGGGCGAAAAGCCGAGCGACCAGTGGACCGTACCGCTCTGCCACGACTGCCATCAGAACCCAAAGGCCGGACAGCATTCCATGAACGAGATGGAGTTCTGGCGACGGCTCAGCGTCAACGTGTTCGGTCTTGCGCTCACGCTGTGGTCGCTCACCGGCAAGCACAAGGCCGCGCGCCGCGCCGTGATCGACTTTCGCAATTGGAAAAGGGCTTCCTGATGCCCGAGTATCACGTCTACGGACAGGTCACCGGCACCAAGTATCTCGGCAAGTTCACGGCCGACACGCCGGAAAAAGCGGTCGAAGCCGCCATGGAAAAGATGGGCGGCCCGGTCACGCTCTGTCACCACTGCACCGCGCAGGTCGAGGACGCGCAGGTCGTCGACGCCACGGCGGAGCCGGCGCGATGAATTCGACGGTTCGCGCGATCATCGAGTCCGTTGCGACCGAGTTTACGGTGCCGGTGGAGCGCATCACGGAAAAATGCCGCAGCCCGCGCGTGGTGCGGGCGCGCATCGAAGCCGTGCGCCGCATCAAAGCCAGCGGCAAATATTCGACACACCAGATCGCCGCCATGCTCAACCACGACCACACGACCATCCTGTTCTATCTCGGCAGGCTGTCCTGCAAGAGCCCGAACGCCCGGCTGACATGGCGCCGGCCCAAGATCAGGCACCTGGGCCATCGCGGCTGCAAGCATTGCTATGTCCCGGTCAAGCCACGGCAAAAACCCGTGAAGAAGGTCAAGCGCCGTCTCTATCTCATCCCCTATGCCGGCGCCGATTTTTCCCAGTACAGGTTCAAGGAACGCCCGTGCCATGGATAAAGGCCAGGTCCAAGCCTATCCCCTGCAATGGCCGGAAGGCTTTCCACGCACCAAGGTCCGCGAGAAGAGCCGGTTTTCGACCACACTGGCCAAGGCGCTGGGCAACGTCGAAACCTCGTTACGCCTGTTCGGCAAAGAGAGCGGCAAGAAGATCGAGAACATCGTTCTGTCCTCGAACGTGACGCTCGGCGCGCAGCGGCCTGCCGATCCCGGCATCTGCTGCTGGTTCGTATGGGACAACACCTCGATCGCGATCCCTGTCGATCGCTACCAGACGGTCGAGGCCAATCTGCAAGCCGCGCATCACATCCTCGAAGCCCGTCGCACCGAACTGCGGCACGGCACACTTGCCCTGGTGCGCGCAACCTTTGCCGGCTTCAAAGCCCTGCCCTCGCCCAAGGGCAAGCACTGGCGTGAAGTGCTCGGCATCGAGCCCGCCTCCGATGTCAATCGCGAGATGATCGAACAGATTTTCAAGCAACTGGCAAAGCGGCATCACCCCGACGCCGGCGGCTCAACTGAGGCATGGCACGAACTCAACAAGGCGCGATTGAATGCGCTTCAGGAGATTACCGAATGACGACCTGGATTACGGCTGACAGCCATTTCGACCACAACAACATCATCACGCTCTGCAACCGGCCGTTTGCGTCGGTGACCGAAATGAACATTCAGATGATCCAGCGCTGGACCCAGTTGATCAAGCCTGATGACGACGTCATCCACCTCGGCGACTTCGCCTTTGGCGATGGCGCGGCCATCTTCCATCAGTTGCCCGGAAACAAGCACCTCGTCATCGGCAACCACGACAATAAAGGCGCCAAAAGCCTGACGTGGCAGAGCACAACCAAATACAAGGAATTCAAGACCGGCGAGAACAACCAGCGCGTGGTGCTGTTCCATTATCCGATTGAGGACTGGAACGGCATGACCCGCGGTGCCGTGATGCTGCACGGCCACAGCCACGGCCGCTCGCGCAAGGTCACCGGCCGGCTCGATGTTGGCATGGATTGCCACAACTTCGAGCCGATCAAACTCTCCAACGCCATCTCGATGGCCCAGCGCGTGGTGGGCCAATGATCCCAATACGCATCAAGGGTTCGACCCATTATCTCGGCGCTCCGAAAGGTTGGGACCCTGACAAGGATGGTCCCTGCCTGCACCTGGCGGTGCGCGCCAGCGCCGACGGTACTCGCTGGGAAAGTGCATGGGAGCCTACCCCTGACGAACTGAAGGCCCTCAACGAGGGCAGCCCCGTCATCCTGCGCGTCGTCGGCGGCCAACCGCCGGTGATGCTCTACGTCGAGCCGTACAAAGAGGAGTCGTCCCGATGAAACTGAAAGCCCAAGCCGGACAGTTCTCCAGCATCGTCGGCAGCGCGGTGCTGCTGCTCGAGCCCGACGGCAAGGCCTTTGGCCAGCTGGCTATGATCGGCCTGTCCACCGACCTGACCACCAGCCAGCGGAAGAGCGTCGTCGAGCAAGCCGCCAAGCTCCTGGATGGCAAGATTGAGATCAAGGATTAAAGCCATGAAGTTCGAGATCGTCGATCCGAACGCGCGCGCCACCAAACTCGTCGATGTCATCGATCTTTGCGTGGCTCAGCGCGTGGCCGGTCTCAATCCGGGCAGAACCGATCACGGTACGCTCTGGCTTGGTCTCAGCATTGTCGTCGACGAGGACAGCCTGTTCGCGCCGGCCGACACGCTGGGCTACTTCGCGCTCAATTTCCGGCTCTATGCCGGGCCGGCCGTGCTCCATTCCCATGACGAAACGGGCAAGACCTGCGATCTCCCGTCCGAAGTTTCTCCGATATGGATCAAGGACGCCGCCGAGGCCGAGAGCCTGATTCAAGCCGGCCTGCTTGAGCGTCCGCAGCTGGCGATCGATGGCGAGGTGTTCTGGCAATGGCCGCAACCGAAACCTGATCTGACCGAATGGGTCAACCGCGTCACACAGGCAAGCCGGCAACGCCCCATCGTCATCGATCGCGACACCATCATTCGAAAGGTCTGACCGTCATGGTGAACAAAGTCATTCTCGTCGGCAATGTCGGCAAAGACCCGGTTATGCACACCACCGGTGATGGCCGCAAGATCGCACGCTTCTCCATCGCCACCAGCGAGCGCTGGAGGGACAAGGACACCGGCGAGCGCAAAGAGAAAACCGAATGGCACAACATCGTCGTGTTCAACGAGAACCTCGCCAAGGTTGTGGAACAGTACGTCAAGAGGGGCAGCAAGCTCTACGTTGAAGGGTCTATGGCGACCAGAAAATACGAAAAAGACGGGGTGACGCACTACAACACCGAGGTCGTGCCATCGGCTTACCGCGGCGAGATCACGCTGCTCGACAAGAGCGAGGGCGGCGGCAGGCCGACGCCCGACGAGAGCGACTACGGCACCACGCGCTCGCGCGATGATTATGGCAACGGAAGCCGCGGCAAGCCGTCGGCCCGCAACGACATGGACGATGAAATCCCGTTTGCTCCGGAGTTCCGGTGACCGTATCGAGCGAGTCGAAGATGCCGCGCCGGCAGTCTGCCATCAACTCCACCGACATCGAGCGCGTGCTGCGCGCCGCCAAGCACGCCGGCGCGGCTTACGCCGAGGTGCGCGCCGATGGCAGCGTCCACGTGTTTTTCGAGCGCGCGGAAGCCCTTCCCCCCGGTGAGGAAACGGAGGGAAATAAACCCGCTTCGCACGGCGTTGAATGGACTTTTTCCGCCCCGAGCAAGGCTTTGCGCCGCGCCGGCGACCATTGATAGCGGGGGAAATTTCAGCCACCACTTGCGCATTGGCAGGGAAAATCCCCGATGCGCGATCCCAACCCCGACTGCCCCCGCCGCGCCGATGATGCGCGGATGCACCTGTACTTCGACCGCTCCGGGCCGCAGCGAAAGCTGCGCTGGTACGTCAGGCTCAGCCGCAAGGGCCGCAGGATCGGCATTGCCGAACAGTACGGTACACCCGAGTTCGATGCGGCTTTCGAGGCGGCAGTCAAAGCCCTCGGAGGAACTGTACAAATGCGACGTCTGGAATTCGAGCGTCACGATGGCCAGCCGGAACGGCGCTATCTTCATGCCGATGTCTCTCACCGCGGACAGCTGCGCTACTACGTGCAGCTGCGCGACAAGCTGCCGAAGATCCGTATCAGGGGCGAGTATGGCAGCGAGGCCTTCAACCGCGAGGTCGAGAAGGCGATCGTCGAGCAGATTTCGCTCTATGGCAACGAGACCGACTATGTGCGGGCGCAGAAGCAGCGCTCTGCTCCGCGCAAGATCATCACAACGCCGCCCGTCGAGGGCACGCTGCGCTGGTACTGGGTACTCTACAAGGCGTCCGATCACTGGCTCGGCTGCGAGCAGCTGGGCCTGCGCGGCTTCTCGGAGTCGACGCGCACGCAGCGCACCGGCCTGATCGAAAGCCTGCTGGAGGAGAACGGCGAAAAGCCGTTTTCGCTGCTGACCAGGGATGTGGTCCGCACCGAGATGAAGTTGCGCACGCCGACCCAGGCCGGCAACCTGCTCTCAGCCCTGCGCGCGATGATCCGCTGGATGATCGACGCTGGTCACCTCAAGGAAGAGGACGACCCGACCGTCGGGCTCAAATCCGGCAAGTCGCGCGCCTCCCGCGAGAGCGGCGGCTGGGTGCCGTGGACCGACGAGGACATGGCCAAATTCCGCCAGAGGTGGCCGCTCGGCACCATGGCGCGGCTGATGTTCGACATCCTGCACTACACCTTCCTGCGCGTCGGCGACGCGGCGCAGTTCGGGCCGAAGCACCTGCAGCCCATGGTGAGGCAGACGGTGGTGCAGATCGCGACCGAGAAGAGCCAGGGCCGCACCACCGTCACGGTGCCGGTGCATCCGGATTTCGCCGCCAGCCTGCGCGCCGCACGCGCCGCCGGCATCCTCGGCGAGGAGACCTTCACCGGCAAGATCGTGAAGGGCAAGACGCTGCCGATCGGCAAGAAGTCGTGGGCCAAGAAGTTCAAGACCTACGCGATCCTGGCCGGCGTCAACCAGCCCAAGAAGAACTGCCATGGGGTGCGGAAAGCGCGGGCCGAGGTCGCGGCCTATGCCGAATGCACCGAGGCCCAGATGATGGCGATGTTCGGCTGGACCGACCCGAAGATGCCGGCGCACTACATCGCCAAGGCCCGGCGGGAGAAGCTCGGAATCACGGGGATGCAGCGGATCGTGGCTTATGACCAATCCACAGGGTCGGACCTGCTGTCACTCACGAACGGACTGGGAACGGGAATGGAGAACAAAGTAGTAACCATTCCCCCAAATCGGAGTAACTTTCTGAAAAAAGCTGAATGATTTCAATGCGAATCGTGGGGGTGGTGCGCTCGGAGGGACTCGAACCCCCACGATTTTACTCACTGCCACCTCAAGGCAGCGCGTCTACCAATTCCGCCACGAGCGCTTGGGATGCCGGAGGGAACCTAAAGGGCGCGCCGCCGGATCGACGGCGCGGGATGTAACAAATCGGAAGGTGGGGGACAAGCCGATAAGTGGCCTATCAACTACCTAACATCCGGGGATTTCGGCAGCATTTGCTTGACCTCGACCGCGATCCGGTTGCGGTCGACCAGCACCACGCCGCTGGCGATCGGCAGGTTGTTGGCGAGGATCTTCACCTCGTCGGCCTCGGTGGCATCCAGTTCTATGATGGCACCGCGGGAAAGCCGCATGACCTGGTGGATGGGCATGGTAGTGGTGCCGAGCACCACCATGAGATCGACACTGACTTTATCGAGGGTAGGCACTTTTGAACCGCCAAACCGGGATTAGATTGTGGTTCCACCTGACCACGTGATGGTTAGCCAATGGTTAATGTCCGCCAAGACCTTGATTTGACGATTTTCGCGCACCCAGACGGCGGCGAAGCCGTGGAATGGCGGATTTCGGATGCCCCGGTGCCCTACCCTGACGCTGTCGCCGCGATGGAATCACGCGTCGCCGATATCGCCGCCGGGAAAGCGCCCGAACTGGTCTGGTTCCTGGAGCATCCCCCGCTCTACACCTCCGGCACCAGCGGCAAGGCCGGCGACCTCCTGGAGGCGCGCTTCCCGATATTCCAGACCGGGCGCGGCGGTCAGATCACTTATCACGGCCCGGGCCAGCGAGTGGCCTATGTGATGCTGGACCTGAAGCGGCGCCGGCCGGATGTGCGCGCCTATGTCGCCTCGCTGGAGCAATGGATCATCCGCACCCTTGCCGCCTTCAATGTCCGCGGCGAGCGCCGCGAGGACCGCGTCGGCGTTTGGGTCAAGCGGCCGGACAAGGGATCAGGATTCGAGGACAAGATCGCAGCGATCGGGGTCCGGCTGAAGCGCTGGGTCTCGTTTCACGGCATCGCGATCAACGTCGAGCCGAATCTGGCGCACTTCTCCGCGATCGTGCCCTGCGGCGTGGTCGACCCACGCTACGGCGTCACGTCACTGGTCGATCTCGGCCTGCCGGTGACGCTCACCGATGTCGACGTCGCGCTCCGGCAGGCCTTTGCCGAGGTGTTCGGCGAAACTCAAGCGCGACTGCTGGAGACGATTCAGCACGGGGCCGCGCACGACCTCACATGATCGCACCTACACCGTCGCCAGCACCGAGAAAGCCTCCCCTGCCTCGCGCAGGTTGAGCAGATCGGGGCGGCCGGCCTCGTCTTGCACGGCATCGACGCGTGCTGCGGTCGGCCCGCGCCGGCACTCGGCGATCATTCCCGACACGACCGCCTCGGGCCCGGCGAACACCGCTTCGACGCTGCCGTCCCGGCGGTTGCGCACCCAGCCATCGAGCCGCCGCAGGTGCGCCTGGTGTTCGACCCAGGCGCGGTAGCCGACGCCCTGGACGCGACCGCGGATCATGACATGACGGATCGTGTCGCTCACTTCTTCAGTCCGAGAAATTCGCTGCCGCGCGCTTTCGTCTCAGCCTCGCGCATCGCACGGCCGGTCAGTTCCGGGGATGGCAGCCCTTTCAGGCTTTTCGGCGACGCGCCCTCGCGCAGCGCCTTCAGCGTCTCATAGACCGCCTGCGTCGCCGCTGCGAACGGCGCATGGCCTTGCAGCGCAATCCGCACGCGCAGGCCCGCGAGATAATCCGGCGCAGCCATCTCCTCCGGCGCACCGCCGAGCACGATCGGCAGTGTCGTTGCCGCGGAGATCTCTTCCAGCTCCGCCTTGACCTTGATGCCGGTGAAGAACAACGCATCGACACCGGTGGCCTCATAGGCCTTAGCTCGCGCGATTGCATCGTCAAGGCCGGTGATCGACACCGCGCCGGTGCGGCCAATGATGACGAGCGATGGATCGCCGCGGCCGTCGAGCGCCGCCTTCATCTTGCCGATGCCTTCATCGAGCGGAATCAGTTGCGTCTTGGCCTCGCCAAACGCCTGCGGCAGCAAGGTGTCCTCGATGGTGAGGCCGGCGGCGCCGGCGGCCTCAAGCTCCTGCACCGTGCGGCGGACGTTCAGTGCATTGCCATAGCCGTGGTCGGCATCGACAAGCACAGGGAGAGCAGAGGCCCGTGACATCCGCCGCATCTGCTCGGCAAGCTCGGTCAACGTGATCAGTGCGATGTCGGGATCGCCGAGCACCGCGAGTGAGGCGACGGAGCCGCCGAACATGCCGACCTCGAAGCCGAGATCCTCGGCAATCCGGATCGACGTCGCATCGTAGACCGAACCTGGCCGAACGCAGCCGGTGCCCGCAAGGATCGAACGCAGTGCTTCGCGTCGCGCACGGAAGGTCATGGGAGCTCTCTCTATGTCAGCTTGGGCACGACCCTTTCGCGGAACCGGTATCCACGTTCCGGATCATGCTCTAGGCGAATTCGAGGATCAGCGCGTCGACCGCCAGCGTTGCGCCGGGAGCGGCGTGGACCTTCTTCACCGTACCGTCGCGTTCGGCGCGCAGCACGTTCTGCATCTTCATGGCCTCGACGACCGCAAGCGTCTCGCCGGCCTTGACCTCCTGCCCCTCGCTGACTGCGATCGACACCACGAGTCCCGGCATAGGGCACAACAGCTTCTTGCCGGTATCGGCGGCCGACACCACCGGCATCAGACGCGCCGACGTTGCTTCGGCTTCGGTGAAGACATAGATCGGAACCTCAAAGCCCTGATGCGCGAGGCGGAAGCCGTTGTTGATCGGGCGCACCTGCATCGCCACGAACTGGCCATCGATCGTGCCCTGCCACACCGGCTCGCCCGGCACCCAGCTCGAGACCAGATTGTGCGGATTGCCCGGCAGCCCATCGCTGCCGATGAAGCGGACCGCGATGCCGTCGGCCTCGCGCGCGACGTCGAGCGCGATCTCATCACGCTCGAGCCACACCGCGCGGCGCCGCTCCCGCTGCACCAGTCGGCCATTCATCTGGCCCGAGATCTGCCTCTTGCGCTCGCCGAGCACGTGGTCGATCGCCGCGGCCACCGCCGCCAGCCGTCGCGCGATCTCGCCCTCCGGCGGCCGCGCCGCAAATCCCTTCGGATATTCCTCCGCAATGAAGCCGGTGGAGAGCTTTCCCTCGCGCCAGCGCGGATGGTTCATCAGCGCCGACAGGAACGGAATGTTGTGGCGGATGCCATCGACATAGAACGCGTCCAGCGCGGTCGACTGCGCCTCGATCGCCGCCGCCCGCGACGGCGCGTGCGTGATCAGCTTGGCGATCATCGGATCGTAATGGATCGAGATCTCGCCGCCTTCCTGCACGCCGGTGTCATTGCGGACGGTGACGCCATCCTGGCTCTTCTCGGCCGGCGGACGATATTTCACCAGGCGCCCAATCGACGGCAGGAAGTTGCGGAACGGGTCTTCGGCATAGACGCGCGATTCCACCGCCCATCCCGTCAGCGTCACGTCCTTCTG
>NZ_JCAMOR010000071.1:0-40243 GCF_059512385.1 Bradyrhizobium sp. Crot121
GTGAGCTCGCGCCGCGCACCCATGCTGATCCGTCCTGCCATCGGCGACACCGATCCGATTCGGTATCGCCGCCCCAACCCTGACGGTCAGTTCTCCGGTAACATTCTTGATGAGGCAATGCGCCTTCAAGCCCAGCCGCTCGCCATAGGTCGGCAGCAACAATTCGATCGCGGCTGTGGAGAAGCCGATGCCGTGGTTCAGCCGCCGCACGCCGTAGGGCGCGTAGATGGCCTTGATCGCCAACATCGCTGTCAGGATCTGCCCTTCGGTAATGGCGCCGGGATCGCGCGTGAACAACGGCTCGACGAAGAACGGCTTGTCGGCCTCGACCACGAACTGCACCCGGTCCGCCGGGATATCGACGCGCGGCACCTTGTCGACGATCTCGTTGACCTGGGCGATGACGACGCCATTCTTGAAGGCCGTCGCCTCGACCACCGTCGGCGTGTCCTCGGTGTTCGGCCCGGTATAGAGGTTTCCGTCATGGTCGGCGCTGACGGCCGCGATCAGCGCAACCTGCGGCGTGAGGTCGATGAAGTAGCGCGCGAACAATTCGAGATAGGTATGAACGGCGCCGAGCTCGATCTTGCCGCCGAACAGCATGCGCGCGATGCGCGCCGCCTGCGGTCCGGAATAGGCATAGTCGAGCCTCTTTGCGACACCGCGGTCGAACAGGTCCAGATGTTCCGGCAGCACGATGCCGGACTGCACCATATGCAGGCCATTCACCTTGGCGAGGTCGACGGCAAGCAGCGCGCGGCACAAAAGATCCGCCTGCTTCTGGTTGTCGCCCTCCAGGCACACCCGGTCGCACGGCCGGATCACCGCTTCCATCAGGCGGGTGGCATCACTCGCTGCGACGATCTTGCCCTTCGCCAGTTTCGCGCCCGCTTCGATACGGGCATCGCGCGCTTGCCGGCCTTGTTGCCAATTCTTCATTCGCCATGCTCCTGGATCCGGCATTTGAAACGATATGCTTCGGATCCGACTGGATCAGTGAGGCGCTCCGGCGGGCATGCGTCAAAACCCTGTCCCGCCGGAGCCCATGCGTCATTCGCAACCGTCTTGTCAGCGGGCTGCCAACTTTTCAGCGTTGCGAGCAGCTTCGGTGATTACGGCCGCCACTTCCTTCGGATGGGATTCGTAGACGGAGTGGCTGGCGCCCTTGATCTCGGTCGTGTGGCTCTTCGCCCGCGCGTAGTACCAGCGCTCGAGATCAGGATTGATGATCTTGTCGCTCTCGGCGACGATGCCCCAGCTCGGTTTGGTCTTCCAGGCAGCCGCGGTCAGCGGCGTGCTGAAGACCTGGGCCGCAGCCAGGACCTGGGAGCGCGACTCGAACTCCGCCTGCTCGCGCGGCAGATCGGGCGCGAAGAGCTTGGGAAAATCGGCAGGGTTCAGATAGGTGTATTGATCTGGCGTCTTCTTGATCGCGCCTTCGCTCTTGGCCAGCACGCTCGGCATCTTCTTGCCAAGTTCGCCCTCATCTTCGCCGACATCAGGCGCATGCGCGGCGACATAGACGAGACCGACCACGTTTGGATGAACGCCCGCCTCCGTGATGATCGAACCGCCATAGCTGTGGCCGACGAGCAGCGTCGGACCGTCCTGCAAATCGAGGATTCGTTTCGCCGCCGTCACGTCGTCGGCGAATGAAGTTTCCGGCTCCTGCACCATGGTGACATGGAATCCCTCCTTGGTGAGGATTTCATACACGGGCTTCCAGCCCGACGCATCCACCCAGGCCCCGTGCACCAGAACGATGTTCTTGAGCGGATCGGCGCGCGCAGGGACAACTGTCGAAACAAGCGAAAGAGCGGCCGCGAAGGCCAGGCAGGCTTTGACGTGCTTCATGTCCGAAGACTCCAGGTTGCGTCGCGCAAAACATAGAGGCGGGAACCGTCTCGCGTATTTCTGCAACGAAAGGCGTTTTCGGCTTTGCACGCCGCCGAGTGATATCGGCTCCATAATCCACTCACGCTGGCCGCGGAGCGCAACTATTGTAAGTGCTTCCCGAAATGGCCGGACGCGCCCTCATATGGTTCATCAACATGCGTAGACACAAGTTCACTCGAGTTCTCGGCCTGGTTGCGGCAGCAGCCGCCGTCGAGATGCTGTTGCCATCGATCGGCTCGACGCAGGAATTCCGTCGGGATCAGGCCGCGAGCGAAGCAGCACCGCCGCTCGTCGTCGAGCTGCGATTACACAGCGGCCTGCGTCAACGCCTGCTGTATATATCACCGCCCAAGCCGCTTGCCGCGATCGTGATGCTGCCGGGCGGCGCCGGAAATATCGACATCGAAAGCAATGGTGATATCAGGCATGGCGACAATTTTGTCGTCCGTTCGCGCGAGTTGTGGGTGCAGCGCGGATATGCCGTGGTCATTCCCGATACGATCAACCACGCCAATCTCCGGGGCGATCGCAGCTCTCCGGAGTATGGCGGGATCGTTGTCGAACTCGCCGAGTTCGCGCGATCGCAGGCTGGCGTTCCCGTGTTCCTGCTCGGCACGAGCCAGGGCGCGATCGCAGCGGTGAATGGCGCCACCCACGCGCCGCAGGGAAGCGTTTCGGGTCTGATTCTCACGGAATCCGTGTCCAGGGTCGGCAAGAGCGGCGAAACCGTTTTCAGCGCGAAACCGGAGAACGTGCGCGTGCCGCTTCTCATCGTCGCTAACAGGAGCGACCGGTGCAACGTCGCGCCGCCCGGCGACGCGCCGCGCATCGCTGCGGCGATGGGCCATTCCCCCGAGGTCCAGGTCCGATTCGTCAGCGGAGGAATTAACCGGTCGCGGCACGCTTGCGGATCCTTGTCGCCGCACGGCTATTACGGAATCGAAACGCGCATCGTCGATCTCGTTGCCCGCTGGATCAGCGAGCATCGCTGATCCCGCTCTAAGGCCGTGCAGCCAGCTCGCTGCGGTTCTCGGCCCGCGTGGCTTCGTCGTGGATCGGCACCGGCGCCATCGCCTCGAACACGCCATCATGCCGGACCAGCGCGTGGAACAGCGCGGCGGCGACATGCATCAGGATCAGCGCAAAGAATGCGAAGGCCAGATAGAAATGCGCGTTCCACAACAGCGTACGGAGGCTGTCGCTCTGCGGCAGGATCGCTGGGAGATAAATGCCGCCGTACAGCTCAACAGGATAGGCCGATGCCGACAGCATGGCCCAGCCGAGCAGCGGCATGCCGATCATCAGTGCATAGAGCGCGTAATGCGACAGTTCCGCGGCGAGCTTCATCGGCTCGGGCAGATCGGCCGGCAGCGGCGGCGCGCCGTAATAGAAGCGCGTGACCAGGCGGATCAGCGCCAGCACCAGGATGACACTGCCGAGCGTCTTGTGGATCGAGACCAGCGGCACGTATTTCGGCATGACCGTGGATACCATGCCGACGCCGATGAACAGCATCGTCAGGATGCAGACGGCCATGACCCAATGCAGCAGGCGCTGAAGTGGGGAGAAGTGATGACGGATAGCGTTCATGGCTTCGGGCCCGTTACGTTTCGTGGATAATCCTTGGCCTCCGCGGTGCGGAGATCGTACGACTTGGCGTAGACCGATGAGCGGGCCGCCGGGAACGGGTCGTCCGACGTGCGCATGCCCGGCGGCAGCACGGTCGGATCGAAGTTGATATCGCGGCAAGGACCATCAGCCTCGGCCTCGATCCGCGACACGACCAGCGTGCCGACCTCGATGGTGCGACGATCCTCCGGCCAGACCTTGGTCGGATCCGCGGTGGGATCACCGGGGTTGGCGACGGTCACCGTCATGGTCCAACGTTGCGGGCCACTGCGGACGCGCTCCGTGATCTCCTGTTCAAGGAAGTCAGGATCAAGCTTCTTGAGATCATCCTGCGTCACCGGAACCACCTGTGCCTGTGGCAGCAATGACCATCGCACCGCGTGATCGGCACCGGAACTGTCGGTGAAGATGAAGCTGTTGAGGCCGTTGAAGCGATCCTCGGCATAGCTGCCGGTCCAGGGCGCAGACTTGGCCCATGCGCCGAACGGCGCAAACTCCGGATGAGCTTCGGCAAACACCTTCATGGCGTTGGGGTCCTTGCTGCCCGCTGCGACCAGGAGTTCGTGAAAACCTTCCGGCGTGGAGGCAGCAAAGACCGGCGCATTGATCATCGCCATGCGCCATTCCTGACCATTCGGCGGCATGATCCGCAGTCCCAGGCCGCGCACCCGGACCGACGCATCCGCGGCATCGGGATTGGGCGTGCCCAGATTGAAGCGTCCCAGCGCCGGATGCTGGCCTGCGGCAAGGACCGAGGCGCGTGAGATCGCCGCGCCATTGCCGTTGGATTCGAAAACGCCGGTGAAGCAGATGCCCTTGGCGTGATTGCGGCGGTGACCGAGCGCCGGGCCGCCTGGCGGCGCCAGCGCCTCCAACATCTTCCAGGGCGTCAGTCGCTCCGGCGAAAGCCATCCTGCGGTGTAGGCGAAGGCGGCCGCGCTGCCGGCGACGACGACGCCGATCAGCACGAGTGATCCCAGCACCGAACGTGCGGGAGATGGACGCGGCTCGGGCATTCGGACCTCACGATAATAATTCTATCCTGTGACCCTCAGTATCGCTCCGGCGCTTCGGCCGGTCTTCCCGAACCTGCCAAGACTCTTTCAAAATCGCACGGCAGGCATCGGGAACGCGCTGCGCGGCGGAGGGGATTGTCGATCCGCCGCCCCCGTCCTAACCTGCCGAAAAAAAACAGGTGGAAACGCAATGGCACGGATCAAGACTATCGAGACCGGACTCTACCAGATTCCGCTGTCGGTCACGCTGTCCGACAGCACGCATGGCGAAATCAAGGCATTCGAACTCATCACCGTTCGCGTACGCGATGCGGACGGCGCCGAAGGCGTGGGCTACACCTACACAGTCGGTCGCAACGGCGGCGCCATCGCCGACATTCTTCGGCGTGAAGTTCCCGAACTGATCGAGGGCCGCGAGGCCGACGATACCGAGGCGCTGTGGCACCACGTCTGGTGGGGGCTGCATTACGGCGGGCGCGGCGGCCCCACCGTGCTCGCGCTTTCGGCGCTGGACATCGCGCTTTGGGATCTGAAGGCGCGGCGCGCCGCACTGCCGCTGTGGCGCCTGCTCGGCGGATTCGATCAGCGCGTCCCCTGTTATGCCGGCGGCATCGACCTCGATCTGTCGGTCGAGGCACTGCTGAAGCAGACCGACGACAATCTGGGCAAGGGCTTTCGCGCCATCAAGATGAAGGTGGGCCGGCCCGATCTCGGTTCCGACGTCGCGCGCGTGCAGGCGATGCGCAAGCATCTCGGCGACGGCTTTCCCTTGATGGCCGACGCCAACATGAAATGGACGGTGGAGGAAGCCATCCGCGCCGCGCGGGCGCTGCAGCCATTTGATCTCACCTGGCTCGAAGAGCCGATCATTCCCGACGACGTCGCCGGCCATGCCCGGATCCTCGCCGCCGGCGGCGTGCCGATCGCTGCGGGAGAGAACTTGCGCACGCTCTGGGAGTTCAAGAATTACATCGCCAATGGCGCGGTCTCCTATCCGGAGCCTGACGTCACCAATTGCGGCGGGGTGACCTCGTTCATGAAGATCGCGAGGCTTGCCGAAGCCTTCAATCTTCCCGTCACCAGCCACGGCGCGCACGACATCACGGTGCATCTGCTCGCGGCCTGCCCGAACCGTTCCTATCTCGAGGCGCACGGCTTTGGCCTCGATCGCTATATCGAGCATCCGCTCGTGCTCGAAGAAGGCATGGCGCTGGCGCCGAGCCGCGCCGGCCACGGCGTCAACTTCGACTGGACAGCGGTGGAGAGTCTCGCCGCTTGAGCCGCGATGGATACTGCGCTCCCTCTCCCGCTTGCGGGAGAGGGTTGGGGTGAGGATGTCTCCACGATGGGACTATGATGACAGGGTGATTTGGGCCATCATCCCCGCTATCAAACAATTGAATCAGAACTCTCCACACGTCGTCCCGGGCTTGACCCGGGACGACGGCGAGAGTGCTGTTGAGTGCAGCCGACAACGGTTCCGGCAGACCAAGGGTGATCGGCTGCCATTGTACCTGTGCAAGCCGTGCGCTTTCGGGGTAGGTTTGAGGCAAACGACGAGCTCTGAGAATTTTACTGGAGGCGGAACGACAAATGCCGACAAAAGATCCGGTCAACTGGATGCTGTCTGAAGCGATCGAATCGCTCGCGCGCGCCGAACGGCTGCATCAAAGATTGTTCAGTCTGCAGCCGGGCGGCACGCGCGAGGTCAATTGGGAGCCTCCGATCGACGTGTTGGAGACCGATCGGGAATTGTTGATCTTCGTGGCGCTGCCCGGCGTCGATCCCGATCAGGTGGTGGCGATCATCGAGAACGGCGTGCTCATCATCAAGGGGCACCGGATATTGCCCGCCGAGCTCCGTGATGCGCTGATCCACCGGCTCGAGCTGCCGCAAGGCGGGTTCGAACGCCGCATTGCCCTGCCGGCCGGACGCTATGGCGTGAGCCGGACCGCCTCGAATGGATGCGTCGTATTGCGCCTGTCGAAAGCCGTGTGAGAATTCATGATGTCGCCTGATAGTCAAAATCCCGGTTCCGCCGCAGCCGGTGCGAAAACGGAATCGGTCGCGATTCCCTCGGATGCGCTGATCATCGTCGCGGTCCGCAACATCGTGCTGTTTCCGGCCGTGATCGCTCCGGTCACCATCGCCCGCGCGAAGTCGATCGCCGCCGCGCAGCAGGCGCTGCGCGAACAGCGGCCGATTGGAATCCTGCTGCAGCGAAACGCCGAAGTCGACGATCCAGGTCCTGACGACCTGCACCGCGTCTGCACGATCGCCAATATCGTCAGGTACATCACCGCGCCGGACGGAACCCATCACATCGTCTGCCAGGGCGTGCAGCGCGCCCGCATCCTGGATTTCCTGCCCGGCACACCATTCCCCGCGGCGCGGGTGCTTCACATCCCGGAGCCGGCGACGACGTCGCCTGAGATCGAGGCGCGCTTTCTGAATCTGCAGAGGCAGGCCGTCGAAGCGGTTCAGCTCCTGCCGCAGGCGCCGCCCGAGCTGGTCGGCGCCTTCCAGGCAACGACATCTCCCGGCGCGCTCGCCGATCTCACGGCGTCCTATATGGACATCAAGCCGCAGGAGAAGCAGGAGATCCTCGAGACCATCGACCTCACCTCCCGGATGGACAAGGTTTCGCGCTATCTCGCCGAGCGGCTCGAAGTGCTGCGGCTGAGCAACGAGATCGGCCAGAAGACCAAGGCCGCCCTTGACGAGCGGCAGCGTGAAGTGCTGCTGCGCGAGCAGATGGCCACCATCCAGCGCCAGCTCGGCGAAGGCGAAGGCAAGGCGCAGGAGGTCGCCGAATTGAGCGCGGCGATCGACAAGGCGAAGATGTCGCCCGAGGCCGACAGCCAGGCGCGCAAGGAGCTGCGGCGCTATGAGCGGATGCCGGAAGCCGCAGCCGAAGGCGGCATGGTCCGCAGCTATCTCGACTGGCTGATCGATCTGCCCTGGGCGCTGCCGGACGAAAAGCCGATCGATATCCGAGAAGCGCGGCGCATCCTCGATGAGGATCATTTCGGGCTGGAAAAGATCAAGGCCCGGATCATCGAATATCTCGCGGTTCGCAAACTGGCGCCGCACGGCAAGGCGCCGATCCTCTGCTTCGTCGGACCGCCCGGCGTCGGCAAGACCTCGCTCGGGCAGTCGATCGCCCGCGCCATGGACCGGCCGTTCGTGCGCGTCAGCCTCGGCGGCGTCCACGACGAAGCCGAGATCCGCGGGCACCGCCGCACCTATATCGGCGCCCTGCCCGGCAACATCATCCAGGGCATCAAGAAGGCCGGCTCCCGCGCCTGCGTCATGATGCTGGACGAGATCGACAAGATGGGTCGCGGCATCCAGGGCGACCCGTCGGCGGCGATGCTCGAGGTGCTCGATCCCGAGCAGAATTCGACCTTCCGCGACAATTATCTCGGCGTCCCCTTCGACCTCTCGCGCGTCGCCTTCATAGCGACCGCGAACATGCTCGATACGGTCCCGGGACCGCTGCTGGACCGAATGGAGATCATCAGCCTGCCCGGCTACACCGAGGACGAGAAGCTCGAGATCGCGCGGCGCTATCTGGTGCGTCGCCAGCTCGAGGCCAACGGCCTGAAGCCGGACCAGGCCACGATCGAAGACGAAGCGCTGCGGTCGATCATCAAAGGCTATACGCGGGAAGCCGGCGTCCGTTCGCTCGAACGCGAAATCGGCAAGGCGCTGCGCTATGCCGCGGTGCAGATCGCGGAGGGCAGCTCAGCCAAGGTGACGCTCGGCACGCGGGATCTTGCGACCGTGCTCGGCCAGCCGCGTTTCGAAGGCGAGATCGCCCTGCGCACCAGCGTGCCCGGTGTCGCGACCGGGCTCGCCTGGACGCCGGTCGGCGGCGACATTCTCTTCATTGAAGCAACGCGTGTGCCCGGCAGAGGCGGGCTGATCCTCACCGGCCAGCTCGGCGACGTCATGCGTGAAAGCGCGCAGGCCGCGTTGACGCTGGTGAAAAGCCGCGCCACGCAGCTCGGGATCGATCCGTCGCTGTTCGAGAAAAGCGATATCCATGTCCATGTGCCTGCCGGCGCCACGCCGAAAGATGGTCCGAGCGCCGGCGTCGCCATGTTCACCGCACTGTCCTCGCTGCTCACCAACCGCACGGTGAGGCACGACACGGCAATGACAGGCGAGATATCGCTCCGCGGCCTGGTGCTGCCGGTCGGCGGCATCAAGGAGAAGGTCGTCGCGGCCGCAGCCGCCGGCCTGACCAGGGTGATGCTGCCGGCACGCAACCGGCGCGACTTCGACGACATTCCGCAAGGCGCGCGCGACAAACTGGAGTTCATCTGGCTCGAGCACGTCGACGATGCGATTGCGCAGGCGCTCGAGCCGGCGAAATAGCCGGCCAGCGCGCAATAGGGACGCACCGGGCGCGCGGCTCTCCGCGTGCCCTCAATCCTTGCCCTTGGTCTTCACCAAATAGCTGACGATCGCCGGCACGTCTGCCTCGCCGATCGGCGCCTTGTAGACGTTGATCATCTTGTGCACCACGGCTTCCCAGGCCGCCTTGGGCAGCGGCGGCTGGTTCAGCACCATGTCCGGCGAATGGCAGGCGAGGCAATTGTTGTTGACCGCCTCGGCGCTGGAGCCGCCGGGAAACAAGGCATCGCCTGCCGGCAGCTCCACTGTCGTCGATTTGATCACCGGCAGGTCCTGAACCCAGGCCGGCGTCGAGCACAGCAGCGCGGTTCCGAAGCAGCCGATCGCAGCGAGACCTTTCAGCATGATCAGCTCCTACACTGCCTTGACCTGCACGGTCTCGATGACGTTGCGCATGAAGCCGCTGCCGTTCCAGTTCGGTTCGTCCGGCTGGACCTCGCCTGCGGAATTGGTGCAGCGGACCATGAGCGCGTGATCGCCTTTATCGGCAAGCGCAACATCCGTCTGCCACTGGCGAAAGCCGTATTTGCCGAAATCATCGCCAAGCCTGGCCGGCTGCCATGACTTGCCGCCGTCGCTGGAAAACTCGACCTTGGCGACGCCGGTGTCACCACCAAAGGCGATGCCCCGAAGGGGCACGCGCGTGCCCGCGGTGAAGGACGCGCCGTCGGTGATACTGGTGAAGAACGAGCGCGGCACCATCCGGTTGATCGGCACCATCTTCACGCCGCTCTGTCCCGGCGCGATGCTGGCGTGCGGCGTATCGGGAATCGTATAGGCGACGGCCATCCAGTAATTGTCATCCGGCTTGTCGAGCACCTCGATGTCGCTGAGCATCTTGATCCAATAGGTCGAGTACCATCCCGGCACGATCAGGCGCAGCGGGAAGCCGTTGAGCAACGGCAGTTGCTCGCCATTCATGGCGTAGGCGATCATCACTTCGCCGTCTCGGGCATGATCGATCGCAAGCGACTTCCTGAAGGTCGGAGCCTCCGGCACCACTGGCTCATCCAATCCCTTGAAGCGGACCTGAACGGCGCCGGCCTTGACGCCGGCGCGATCCAGCACGTCCTTCAGCCGTACGCCGGCCCATCTGGCGTTGCCCATGGCGCCATTCGCCCATTGCGCGCCGGGCACGCGTGGCGAGAAGAAGCCGCGCGAATTGCCGGAGCATTGATTGACCGCGGCAAGCTCCACCCGGGGCAGGTCGCGTAGGATGTCCGTTATCGACAGCGACAGCGTCCGATCGACATGCCCACGCACCGCAAGCCTGAAGGCGTTCACATCGACCGAATTCGGGATCTCGGCCCAGTGCCAGCGCACGTAGAACTGGTCGTTCGGCGTGAAGACGCCGCGGTCGAACACGTCCAGCGGCGTTTCGAGCAGCGGCGGCCGTACCCGCTGCAGGATCATATCGCCTTTTTGCGGAAAAGCATGCGTGATCGGCCGTTCCCGCGGCCCGCTCGCAAACGGCAATTTGACCATTTCGTCGGCTAAGGCCGGCGATACGGCGAGCGACAGACCGGCAATTCCAATGTTCTGAAGCACGGTCCGGCGCGACGGACGTTGAGTGGCGGCGGAGCGAACGGGATGCAGGTTTCGCAGCGATTGGCTGAGCGCATCTTCCTTGTCGTTGCGCATCGGAGCATCCTCCTTGGGCAAGCGGTACCGAGCCCATCGGCACCGCCCATTGCAAATCCGAACAATACCATACCCCGCCCAATGTCGAGCTGACATCTGGGTATTTCGAATTTGCCCGCCAATCGGGGCGGCAATTGCGCAACGTCGCGGGAGCGGACGATCAGGCCGCCAGTGCGTCCTGGTTGATTTCACCCTTGGCAAGCGTCGTCAGCAATTCGTCCGCGCGCTTTTCCTCATCGAGCGCGTTGTGCAGCAGCCGCTGGTCCTCCCGAAGGTTGAGCTGGCCCGCGAGCGCGGCCACACTGCCATAGGCTGCGATCTCGTAATGCTCGAGCTTCTGTGCCGAGGCGATCAGACCGGCGTCGCGAAGGTAACCATCCTTCAGGATTACGCACATCTTCTCGGTCTCACGGATCAGCGCCTGCATGGCCTGATCCGTATGTTGCTCGGCGGCGGCATCGTGCTTCTCCAGGATCGACCGCAGCCGCTCCTCCTGCATGATGGTTTCCCGCTGGTGCCGCTCGAGCGCAGCCCTTAGTGAAGGATGCGAGGCCACTTTGGCCATGCGCAGCAACGCCTCGCCAAGCTGCTGCTCGACGCTGACAAGTTCCTGCAATTCGGCAAGGTACATGTCCTTGAATGTCGTGATCTCCATGATGGTATCCTTTCGAGCGGACCGCCGGCCAGCCGGCCGCCGCGGACCTCAAGTGCAATCGCCGATCGGGTCGAAAGATAGCCCCGGCGAAGCTGCACTCGCTCTCCCGCTTGCGGGGGAGGGCTGGGGTGGGGTGCCTCCGCATTGGGACTCCCCGAGTGGAGAGCGCCCTCACCCCGGCGCAACGCGCGGACCTCTCCCGCAAGCGGGAGAGGTGAAGATTCAGCCTGATCGGCATACTCAAGCTGAGCACTCAACAAAGGGAACCGGTTCCCGGTTCCTAAAATGGGATACCAGCGACGCCGCTCGCGCTCGATAGAGATGAAGGTAGTTCGGCGAGAACAGCGCCGTGCTCTTGAGCACGTCCAGGTCGGTGATCGTCAGCGTCCGTTCGCGCAGCAGGATCAGGCCGGAGCTGCGCAAGTCCTGCAGCGTGCGGTTGAGATGGACCACCGAGAGGCCGGTCGCATCGGCCAGATCCATCTGGGTCACCGGAAAGGCGCAGGAATTGCCGTCGATCAGGCCGACCGGCCGCAGCCGTTCATAGATCTCGCATAGCAGATGCGCTACGCGCTCGAGCGCCAGCCGGCGGCCGAGATTGATCGCCCATTCGCGCTGGATCGCGTTGTTCACCAGCGTCTCGCACCAGAACGCCTCCGCGACCGAGCTGTCGTGCGCCACCAGTGCTTCGAATTGCGCGCGCTTGACCTCGGCATAGACCACTGGCGTCAGGCTCGCGATGGAATGATCCATCACCGGCAGCAGATGGGCATAAGCATCGCAAGTTTCGCCTGGCAGGATGAAATTGACGATCTGGCGCCTTCCATCCTCCAGCGTCTTGTAGCGGCACAGCCAGCCCGACAGCAGGATCCGGACGCCATGGACCGCATCCCCCTCGCTGATCAGGTCCTCGCCCGGGCCGACGTGCTGCAGCATACCCTCGCGTATCGCCCGTTCGAGCGCGGCGATCCCATCGTCCGACAAGCGCCGCAGCGCATTCAGCCGCCGGATCACCGGCTGCGCCGGGTTTCCCTCAATGGCTGGGGGATGCATTTAGCCGTCCACCGCGGGCGTATGGATGGTCCGCCGGCTCAACGGAATGGTAATGGTACAGTGAAGGCCACCAGCATTGTACATGATCATGGTCTGCCCCTTGAACTCGAACGCCAGCGTCCGCTCCAGCAGTTCGGTGCCAAAACCCTTTCGCGGCGGCGGCGTGACGGGCGGTCCGCCCCGCTCGCGCCAGTCGAAAACCAGTCGCGGCGGATCGACCGCGTCGTCGATCCGCCAAGTGACCTCGATGCGCCCGGAAGGCCGGCTCAGCGCGCCGTATTTGAGCGCGTTGGTCGCAAGTTCGTGGAGGGCGAGCGCGAAAGTCTCCGCCGGCTTTGCCTGGAAACGTACTTGCGGGCCGGAGACGCGCAATTGCTCGCCCTCATGGGCATTGTAGCCGAGCAGCTCCTCGATGACGAGGTATTCAAGATCGACGCCGGCTTCGGGGTCGCGCGTCACCAGCGCCTGGGTGCGCGCGAATGCGTTCAGGCGGCCGTCGAGATGCGCAGCATATTCGTCGACGCTCGAGCTGGTTTCAGCCGAGCGGCGCGCAATCGAGCGGACGACGCCGAGCGTGTTGCGGACGCGGTGCTGAAGCTCGGCGAGCAGCAGCCGCTGCCGTTCCTCCGCGCGCGTGATCGCGGTGACGTCGATGAAGGTGATGACGACGCCGGCAATGAAATTGTCGATGCTCCGGTACGGCAGGACGCGGACGATGTAGCGCGTGCCGCTGTCGGGCGCGCTGAGTTCGCGCTCGGCGCTGGCGAGCGTGCGCAGTACGCGGCGAACCTCGTCATAGAGCTCCTCGATCGGAATCCGCGCCTTGATATGTGCGATCGGCCGGCCGACGTCGGTGTCGACCAGGTGCAGCACCTGGGTGATCGCCGGCGTGAAATTCATCACCTTGAGGTCATTGTCCAGGAACACGGTCGCGATCTGCGTGCTCTCGAGGAAGTTCTTCAGGTCGCTGGTGGCACGCGTCAGGTCCTGCACGCGGTGCGCCAGCTCGCCATTGACGGTCGTCAACTCCTCGTTGACCGACTGCAGCTCCTCGCGCGAGGTCTCCAGCTCTTCGTTCGCCGACTGCAATTCCTCGTTCAGCGATTGATATTCCTCGTTGGAGGATTTCAGTTCCTCGTTGGTGCTTTCGAGCTCTTCAATGGTGGCCTGCAGACGCTCGCGCGTCGCCCGCAATTCGTTCTCAAGCCGCTCGACGTGCTCGGTCCTGACCAGCGCATTGGGATTATTCTCCTTGCTATCGACGACGCGCAGCGGCCCATCCTTGAACAGCACGACGAAATTGCGGTGGCCGGCAGCGCCCTCCTGAATCGGCTCGACGGTGATATCGACCAGTATACGATGGCCGTTCACGCCGAGTTGCACCTGCTCGGCATGCGCCGTCTCCTTGGTTTCGGCTGCCCGGCCGAGCGCGGTCCGTAATTCCAGCCGGAGATCGCGGTGCACGAGACTGAGCAGGTCGAGCGTCGCCGCGCCCGCGGTCGGCTCGATATAGCGGCCGATGCGGCCGGAGAAATGCAGGATCTGAAAATTCTCGTCGGTGATGACATAGGCGGGCGCGTAGCGTTCGGCGATGCGCTGGGCACGGCGCTCCAGCCCGACATCGGGACCGAGGGATCGCACCGGAGGGACTTCGACGGTCGCGCGCCCGGCCGCCGTCGTGATCGGGAATTCCGGCGGCAGGCGGGTGCCGGTCTCGAGCTTCTTGAAGATGCGTGCCCGACGATCCACCGGCGCGAACAGTTTTGGATGCCGCGTTACGTTCTCGGAGTTGCCGAGGAACAGGAAGCGGTCCGGCAGCAAGGCGAAGTGGAACAGGGGAATGACCCGATTCTGCAGTTCGGCGTTCAGGTAGATCAGGAGGTTGCGGCAGGACACCAGATCGAGCTTCGAGAACGGCGCGTCCTTGATGACGTTATGCTGCGAGAAGATGCACATCTCGCGCAGGTCCTTCACCACGCAATAGGTGTCGCCCTCGCGGACGAACCAGCGCGCCAACCGCTCCGGCGACATGTCGCCGTCGATAGTGGTCCGATAGCGACCGACCCGGGCCGCGGCAAGCGCGCGCCCATCGATATCGGTGGCAAAGATCTGCACCTGCGGCGGCGAGTCGAGCTTGGCCATGTACTCGCGAAGCAGGATGCCTATCGAATAGGCCTCTTCCCCGGTGGCACAACCCAGCACCCAGACGCGGACCTGCTGGCCCGCAGCCTTGTTCTCGAAAATTTTCGGGATCACCTGGGTTTCCAGCACCTCGAATTCGCGCTTGTCGCGGAAGAATTCGGTGACCCCGATCAGGAGGTCATTGAACAGGTGCTGCGCCTCATCCTTGTCCTGCCTTAGGTGATCGACATAGGCGGCGATCTCGTCGATCTGCACCACCTGCATGCGCCGCTGCACCCGGCGGAGGAAGGTGTTCTGCTTATAGCCGTGAAAATCATTACCGGTCTTGTTGCGCAGGATGTCGGCGATACGCGACAGCGAACTGGCGGCGGCGGCGAGGATTTCGTCAAATCCCTGCCTCTCCTCCAGCCGCCGCAGATGGCGGGCATAAACCTGGATGTGCTCGGGAATGTCGTCAGGCGGCAGCACGAAATCGGCGATTGCGGCCGCATTGTTGCTGTCGGCGTGTGGGTCGGCATGATCGCTGGCGACACGTTCGGCGATGGCCAGCCCGCCGTGGTCCTTCAGGGTCGCCACACCCAGCGTCCCGTCGCCGCCGGTTCCGGCGAGAACGACGCCGATCGCCTCCTCGGCCCGGTCTTCCGCGAGCGATACCAGGAAGCTGTCGACCGTAGCGCGTTCGCCCGGCGCCTGCTCGGCCGCACGGATCGCAAGTCGATGGCCATGGATGCTGACGATCCTGTTGGCGGGGCAGAGATAGATCGTGCTGCCTTCGATCGCGGCGCCGTCCTCGATTTCGGAAAGCTTGGTGCCTTCCGAACGCTCCAGCATCTCTCGCAGCCGCCGTTCGTCGAACGCCTCACGGTGCTGCAACACCAACACGATGGTCTGGTCGGAATTCAGCGTCAGTTTTGAGAAGAAACGCTCGATACTATTCATCGCGCTGGCGGACGCGCCGACGCCGATGATCAACGGCGCCTTGGCCCGACGCCGGCCATCCGCTGGTTCCGATCCGGGTTCACTCATGGGGCGGCGGCTCTCGTTGTTCTGTCAGGGCCTGATTCAGCTTGCCAAACCACGCCCATAGCAGAATTGGACACTATCCCAACAGAGATTACGGCGAAATAACGCGCGAGAGTGCGATCTGGTCGCCCGGCGCCACGAGGTCCTTGCGCATAAAGTGTCGGGAGAACGCGCATACCGCCGAAGACGGCCCCGGAACCCACAAAATGCCTTGAAGAACTCACCGCCCTGATGGACGGCGGCTGACAGCGAGCTGTCGCCGGAGGCAGAGCGCGCTGCAGCAGTGCGACGTACGCTCGGGCTTGGCGCCTGATCACGAAGCCTGGACGCCTCACGTCCCCTTGATCGACAGCGGATAGATCTCATTCTCAAGATACGCGATGCGCTGCTCGATCAGCGTGCGATGGTGCTCCCATTGCAGCAGGGTCTGCTCGAGCAGAACGACCAGGCGTTCGGCCTGCGTCGTATCGTGACCGGCAGCCTGCAGATCGAGCAGCAGATCCTGCTGGTTCTGGAGCCGTTTCAAGCCTTCCTCGATATCGCCGTCGGCCTTGAGCAGAACACGCCGCTCCGCCCTGAGCTCTTCGGCACGCTCGGCAAGCGATATGACCATTGGCACCGCCTAAGCTTTGGAAGGCCGCGGGTCCAGCGACTTTAGCACGACGCGCCGGATCATGTCGGCATATTCGCGATATTCCGCCGCCCGCGCCTCGTACATTTGGGCTACCGCGGCCCGGCCGCTCTGGCGGCCATCAAGCGCCATGCGGTGAACCAGTTCGGCGCGCTCCTCGATGATCCGCAGCGCCACCCGCAAGGCTTCGTCAACCCGGCCTTCCTGCTCCTTGGCCAGCACGTCGACGGTGAAGGCATGGCCGACTTGGCAGCGGAAACGCAGCGGATGACTGTCCTTGAGCTCGGAAAGTACGCCGCCGCAGCTCGGGCAAGTCAGCGACGCCGGATCAGCAATCGGGAGCAGGCTATCGCTGCCGATGCGCTCGCCTGCGGCGATCTCGACTTCCAGCCGGATCTCCGGCGGGATCGGTCGCGCGGCACCCGGCGCCTCCCGAACCAGGTCGGACAGCACGTCACCGATCCGTGCGCCGGGCACGCAGAGGTCGACGGTCGTCGCCTCGAGCGCGCGCAGGGGCATCTCGTCGGAAATCGCGTCTTTGGGGTCCTGTACCAGCGCGAAGCCGCCACAGCGCTTGATCGCGTTCAGGCCGGCCGCTCCATCGGACAGAAATCCGCTGAGAACAACGCCGATCACCCGGGATCCATAGTGCAGCGCCGCGGATCGAAACAAGGGATCGATCGCCGGGCGCACCATATTCTCACGCGGGCCGCGGCCCAACATCATATGATCCCTGAACACCAGCAGATGATGGTCCGGCGGTGCGAGATAGATATTGCCATGCTCGATGAGCATGCCGTTTTCCGCTTGGCGAACGGGCAGCTTGGCGGCCGCGCTTGCCACGGTCGAGAGGACTCCAATCCCCTGGGCCGGGATGTGCAGCACAATGAACAGCGCGGCGGGCAGGTTGGCCGGCAGCTTGCTCAAAATGTCCTTCAGCGGCGCCGTCGCGCCGGCAGAGCCCCCGATGACGATAATGTCGCGGTTGACCATGGAACCCGTCGTACTCTGGAGTGTTTACGACAAGGCGCGGCTTCGCCTCATGTTCCTAACTTCAATAGGATTCGGGCGGCGAAGGAGGCTCGAGGTATGATGGCAGCACCTGTCCTTCTTCGCGAACGCGGCGTCCTGACCGGACGCAGCATCCTCGTCGTCGAAGACGAATATTTCCTCGCCGACGATATCGCGCGGGCGTGCCGGGCGCTCGGCGCCGAGATCGAGGGGCCGTTCGGCGATGTCGAGGATGCGCTGGCCATCCTGACTGGAGTTCGGGCGGTCGACGGCGCAGTGCTCGACGTCAATCTCAGAAATGCGTCGATATTCCCGGTCGCACATGCGTTGCGGTCCCGCGGCATCCCATTCGTCTTCACGACCGGCTATGACAGGAACGCGATCGGCCCGGAATATGAAGACATCCAGCTATGGGAGAAGCCGCTCGATATTGCCGCGATGACCCGCAGGCTGAGCGAGCTGATGCTCGCTCGAGCCGGACGATGACGGCGGAGAGCTATTTTACGTTTGATAACGTGATCTCTTCCCCTCGTCGTCCGGGGTCAAGCCCGGGACGACACCGACGCGCGGTTCTAATCGTAGGATGGGTTTCGCTGCGCTCTACCTATCCTACGGGATGGCGAGGCGTGACAGAATCCGCCGGCAAAACTTGAAACAACTGGCCCGCATCCGGCGTGGATGCGGGCCAGCTCGTCTTCCAGACTGTCCTCAGTGGCGATCGGAATCGCCGGCCTTGAGCGCCACTGCGAGGTTGCGCACCGGCCGGGTCACGACGGGATCGAGGTCAAAGCGCTTCTCGAGCAGCTTGAGGATCGAGGTGGTGTCGTAATCCTCGTGGGCGACGCCAGACTTCTCGAAGCGCTTGGAGATCAAGAGCGCGGGGATACGGGTGCCAGGTCCCCACTGGTCCGCAGCCTTCGCGTCATCGCCGCGACGATTGTGGGGCGGCGGCGGGACGTGATCCCACTGACCACCGAACTCGTCATAGGTGATGATGATGAGGGTGTCCTTGCCGTCCGGCCCCTCGGTGATCGCCTTGACCAGGTCAACCAGATGCTGGCTGCCTTCGGCCTCGCTGGCATAGCCAGGATGCTCGTTCTCTTCACCGATCGGCTTGATGAAGCTGACGTCCTTCAGCCTGCCGTTCTTTGCCGCCTGGATGAACTCCGCCTCATCCTTCAGATGATCCTTGCGGGCCTTCGTGCCGGGCGCGTAGTTGGCGAAATAGTTGAACGCCTGGTGGTGGAACTGGAAGTCCACGTCGGCGCAATTGGGGAAGACCGCCGTGGGCAGATGGTTCGGGTCGGTGCAGGTGGTGCCGTTTCCGTTGGTCCAGCCCGAAGCGCCGACGTCACCATTGGCGTTCGACCAGCCGCCCGAATACCAGGCCCAGTCGACGTGCTTGGCTGACAGCTTGTCGCCGATGTTGGGGGTGTTGAGCGGTGGCAGGCGCCGGGCATCCGCCGTGCCGGGCGAATAGGGCTGATAGAACGGCTGGGTGGTGTTGACGGCATAGTCGCCGCAGGCGAGCCCGGCCGGCAAACCAGCCTGGCTGCACTTGGCCGTCAGTTGCGCATCCTTCACCGTGGAAAGCGCGGCGTAAAGCGGCGTGCTGGTCGGCATGCCGTTGGCGTCGACGATGGAGTGCAGGTCGGTGGCGCTGCCGTCGTTGGATGCGCCGACGAATTGCGGAGCGGCGGCCGCGACCAGGAACTGGTGGTTAAGGAACGAACCGCCGAAGGCGCCCTGGAAGAAGCTGTCGGCGATGACGTAATTCGGCGCGCCGCGATCGTGCAGATAGCGGTAGATCGGCAGCTTCTTGGTGTCGTAATAGCCCATCACGAGACCCGCAGCATCGCTGCCGGTCATGTAGCGGTTCTGCCGGCCACCATTGATCTGATACTGCTCGCTGTAGAAGCGATGCACGATGTCCTCCGTGCAGCCGCCGGGCAGACCGGTGCCGTTGAGGAAGCCGTGAGACGCGAAAGCGCCGATCGGTTTCGGGCAGGTGGTTGCCGACGTCGGAATGAAGTCGTTGATTTCGAACGGCTTGTTCTTGAAGGCGCTGAGGATGGCGACCGAGCTTCCATTGTCGGTGCAGCTCGTCGGCAACGGCGAGGGAGAGGCCAGGTTGACGTCATTCTGCAACAGGCAGGTGTAGACCGTCTTGCTGTCCTGGCGGACCTGCAGCGTGTGCGGCTGATCGGCGTCGGAAACGCCGTTGATGTTGTCACGACCGACGTCGCCCCAGTGGCCGTAGAGGTTATCGAAGCTGTGATTCTCCTGATAGATGATCACGACGTGCTTGTATGCCTTCAGCAGACTGTCATGGTCATGGTGACCGTGATCATGACCATGGTCATGATGTTTGAAGTCGTCGCCTTTGTCGTGCTTGAACTGGTCGACGATCTTGTCGACGAGATTCTCTGCCTTGGCCACCGGCGCGACAGCGATCGCACCAACAGCCAATGTGAGCGCGGGAATGGCTCCCCAAAGCCGCATGGTTTTCTCCCCTGAGAGCAAAGATGGAATGAAACAAGGTGAGGCTATCTGCCGCACATTTCGATCCGATGACTGTTTTCCGACAATGCAAGGAGTCGCGCACACGCTGAGACGTCAGCGCCATGCTTAGACGGATATCGAGGTGTGCTCTGCCATCTGATCGTCATCAAACCGACGACAAGTTCTGTCTATCCAGTCCAGCTGCGGTCTCGCCAGCAGGGACACTGTCATCCGTGCGACATCTGCTGTTCACAGACCGCCCAACTAAATTGCTGCAGGGGCTTTGTCGTGATGACCAGGGACATTCTTGCGTGCCGCTCGCGCCGAAACGGCGCGGCTGCCGCGCATCGCACCACTTCGTGCGCTTTGATCGTGCTGATCGCGCTTGTTGCAGCGCTCATTCCCTTGCGGACAGAGGCGTTTCCTTTGGGCGGCGATCAGACGGTCTTGCCGACCGGGACGGAATTTTCCGAGGAAGCGCTGGCGAAGCCGCGCGAACTGTTCCACTCGGAAGCCGTGGGCGGGCACAAGTCCTACCTGGTCAATCTTGGCGATCTCGCATTCAACTCGCCTTCCATCCTGGGCGGCAAGGCGCGGCAGGCGGAAATGAGCTGCGGCACCTGTCACGTCAACGGGACATCGAATCCGAAGCTGTTCGTTCCCGGTGCCTCCTCGCGCCCCGGCACCTTCGACACCACCAGCCTGATGTTCAATCCGAAGGCATTCAACAGCATTCTCGATCCGGTTCGGATCCCCAGCCTGCGCGGCGCGCGCTTCCTGGCGCCATACGGGCACGACGGCCGCATCACCTCGCTGCGCGACTTTATATATAACGTCATCGTCAACGAGTTTCAGGGGCCGCGACCGAGCGATGCCGTCCTGGACGGCCTTGTCGCCTACATCACCGACATCGATTTTCTCCCCAACCCCAGGCTTTCGCCCGGCGGCATGCTAAGCGCACAGGCAAGTGCCGCCGAGCGCCACGGCGAGCAACTGTTCTTCAAGCCGTTTCCGCACCAGCCCCAAGTGAACTGCGCCACCTGTCATGTTCCAACGGGTGTCTTCACCGACCAGGCCCGCCATGACGTGGGCTCAGGCGGTCTGGTGAAAACACCGACCTTGCTCAACGCCAATTTCAACGCGCCCTACTTCCACGATGGCCGCTACGACACCTATGAAGAAGTGGTCGGACATTTCGACCGCATCTTCGAGCTCGGTCTCTCGTCGCAGGACACGCAGGATCTCGTCGCCTATCTGACTGCGGTCGGCGACGGCGACCGCCCGTTCGACAAGGACGGCGTGGCGATCCGGATGAAGGATGTGCGTGAGCTCGCGAGCGTCCTGAAGCTCGCCATCCCCGCCGCGGATACAGCCGTGGTGTCGCTGGCCGTCACGGGCGTAGGCGCTGAATTGCGTGAATTGACCGAGCATATTCCGGATATCAGGTATGCTTCGGTCGGAGGCCAGGAGGAGCGGCTTGCGGCGCGCACCGCCGTCAAAGACCTGGTTCTCAGTCTGCGCCGGATTGATCTTGCGGTCGCAGCCGGCCATCTCGACGAGGCCATGGCCGAATACGAGACGTTCTCGATGCTCGCCACTTTCGACGTTCCCGTCGCGTTGAAAAAGGCCGAACCGTGGTCGCTGTTCAATGCCAATGTCCACCAGTCGCACTATGCGGCGCTTGGACGGATGCTGCAAACGACAGCCAAGCAAGCGCGGTGACCGCTCACTCCGAGGCGGGCGGAGCGACCCATACATCGCTCTGCCTGATACGATCGATCAACGCCCGCGGATCGAATTTGCGCGCGCCAGAGGGAATTTCGAACGTTTGCGCCGGCTGCAGCTCGTCGCGGATGTTCTCGATGGCGATCATCGTTCCGTCCCCAGTCTTGATCTGCACCGGAAACTTGCGCTCACGGTCGATCCACCCGACAAAGCCGCCGCCGGGAGCCGCAACGATCCGATAGACGTCCGCCTTGCGATCTCCGACTGTTCCCTCCCCGTCGCGCTCGCAATGCCACTTATCAGGCTCCACCGGCGCCGCCAGCGATGCCATCGCCCACCATTGCCGGCAGGGTTCATCGGGATCGACCGGGACAAACATTTGCGTCAGCGGACTTGACTGCCTTGCGTCCATGAACACCTTCGCGCGCGGGCGCACGAAAGCGGCCGCAGGCTTCGCCCCATCGACCAGAAAGAAGCCATCGGCGAAATCGGTTGTCTCGATCCTCACCTTGCTTTCGGACACGCGCAGGCTTCCCACACGCACGACCTTCTCACCTTGCCTCGCGACAAGGTCCGCGGAAAACTGCTGCGCTGCGGCCGAGGTGCCGGCAAGCGCCGAACCGACCAAGGCAAGCAGGCATGCTCGCAGCCTCTTGCTCCCCAGCATCCGATCTCGATCCATCGGCAAAACCTCGGCGGCACAAAAATGCGGTGGCGCCGACCGAACCGTTGGCTCGATCGGCACCATCTTCAGACCAGTCGTTCTTGGAACGCTGCTCAGCTACTCGGTATAGGACAGTGCAACCGGCTTGCTGAAATCGAACGCATCGAACATGTCAGCAAGCGCGGGGCTGTTGGTCGGCACATACTCGTTGTTCCGCGAATATGTCGGGTTCGGCAGGTTGTCGCGGCTGCGGTTCGTCAGCGGCTGCAGACTCCAGTTACGTTCGATGAACTTCAGCAGCGAAACGTGGTCACCGTAGTTGTGGTAGATCTTGCCGCCGGTCGAATAGGGCGACAGGATGAGGATCGGCATACGCGGTCCATCACCGAAGAAATCGATCGACTGGATGTAGCCCGAGTCCCAGTAGCCGCCGGCTTCGTCCCAGGTGATGAACACCGCGGTCTCCGCCTTGAGCTCCGGATTGTTGTCCAGCGCGTTCAATACATTCAGCACATAGGCCTCGAACAGATCGACCTTCGAGCTTTGCGGGTGGCCGTCTAGCAGACCGTCCGGCTTGCCGAACGACACCGAAGGCAACTTGTTGTCCTGGATCGCCGTGATCAGATCGGCAGTGTCCTTGATGTGAGCCTGACGCACGGTCGGGTTGGCCATGATCGAGGTCGCATACTGGAACGGATTGCAGATCTGGCAGTAGGCCACACCGAGCGCGTGAGCCGGATCGGCGAGCGCCGCCGCATTGAGATCCGGATTGTTCGGATTGGCGGCAACCGCGGCGTTCGAAAGCGCCACAGCGTCATTATACGCACCACCGTAGAAGGCCCAGGAGATATTCTTCTCCATCAGTGCATCTCCGATGGTCCGCACGGACGACGGCGGCATGCTGCTTCCGCCTGCCAGCGCACCGTTCGGCAGATAGCCCGGATCGGTATTGTTGAGCATGTAGTAATGGTTGGGCTTGCAGTTCGGCTCGGCCGCATACGGCAGATTGTTCAGATAGGTCACGATCGGCTTGACGCCGGGATGCGCCACATCAGAGCAATCGCTGAAGTTGCCGTCCACCGTATAGCGGTTCACCGTTCCGGACATCGGATTCGGGTTTGCGATCTGGTTTGCCGGAGGCGTGGTCGGGTTGCCCTTGCCGTCGCTCCAGAAGCCTGCGTCGCCGGTCCCGAGCATGAAGTGATTGGCGCCGGTGCCGCCGTGGAACGACTGATGGAAGTTGTCACCGAGCGTGAAGCGATCAGCCAGCATCTTTAGGATCGGGGCCTGCCCTTGCTGGGCATTATAGAAGCCCATCGAGTTGGCCATGCTCTTGTTGGACGCCGAGTAGGTCGCCATCACGAACGGAAACAGATCATTGAGGCAACCGGAGTTGTTGGCTTTGGTCACGCTGGCCGCGCTGCAATCCTCCTGCTGCCAGTCCTGATAGAACCGATGCGTGGTGTCACCGGTGTAGTCGTCGTCGCTGATCTGCTCACCCTGCAGCGCGAACGGTCCGGTCAAGTGACCAGCGCCGGGAACGCGGGTATCAAGAGCGCCAGTCGGCAGGCCGCTGAAGCCGGTCGTGAGGATATCCAGATCGCTCGAATCCATGTCCTTCTCGACGCTGGCTTCGGCGATCGTTTTGAACGGAGCACCGGTGTCGCTCTGCGCGGTGGGCGTTCCGGCCGTGTTCGGCTGCGGCATCGTGTTGGTCGCGCTGTAGGGCGACTTCGCGATCGTTGGCGCACCAATATAGAAAGAGGACTGCGCGGCGACCGAGTATTGCTGGGCTTGCGCAAAGTTCGGTCCGGGCGAGCCGTCCTCGTTGACGATGCACTTCGACAGCAGGTTGGAGATCGTCTGTCCCCTGCCCTTCGGCTTGTACACTCCGAACGTGTGATCGAGCCCGCGGTTTTCGCCGATCAGGATGATGACGTGCTTGATCGGCGATGCGGTCTTCACTTTGTCTGCCGGATCATTGTCCTTGTCACCGTGGTCGCCATGGTGGCCGTTGTTGTCGTGACCGTTGTCACCGTGGTCACCGTTCCCTTCGTGATCGTTGCCCTGATTGTCATGGCCGAAATGATTGTGATGCGAGCGCTTGTCCCAATCACTTCGTCCGCCGGGATAATGTGCTGCATAAGCGGCTGTTGCGACAGCGACTGTTGAGATGACGCAAAGTGCCGTGGTGGTTCGCCAGTTCTTCTTATGATTGAAAGTCATTATCGACTCCAAAGGTTGTGGTTGGCGAGACATCGTCTAATGCGGCAACATGACGCACGCTTATCGTTGCTGTGAAAGCGCGCGAGAAATTTTGACTCGCTCAAAAATTTTCTGCGTAGCGTCCAATGCCGCGATGCATGCATCGCGACCGATGCATTCGCATCGCGCGACAAAGGCTCAGGAGTTTTGGAAGTGATGCGCGATGCTATCGCGCGAGAATTTCTGCGGAGACAAATTCGCGCAACGCAGCAGCGACCTAGTGAGACAGATGTTTCGACTGCATCACCTGGCGCAGCGCCGCGTAGTGCTGATCATGCACATCCTGATTGAACAGCGACCATGGCTCGGCGCCTGCCAGCAGCGCAGGGACAGCCGCGGCCATGAGATAGCGATAGTTCCTGAACTCAGTCGCGGCGTCGGCATTGCGCCCTTCGCTTACGGCGATGTCGATTCGCCGCAGCATGAGGACGAGTTCCTTGAGACTGTTGCGCGCCGAAACCCGCTGCTGCTCGCCGCCCGACACGCTGGTGTTCTTTCGATCGGGATATCGCTCAGTGAGCTCACGCAGCTCCTGGCCGATGGTGTCGACGGCAAGCGCAACGATGGCCTTGTCGCCCGAAGGAATTGCGGTCGCGAGTACCATGTTGAAGTCATTGATTTCCTTAAGCGTCGCACCCGCGCCATCGCGCTCATAGGGTTGCACGCCATCACCAACCGCCGTGAGATAGGCCACGAGGTCGCGCTTGTCCTGCGCCGACAGGCCAAGATCGAATGCGCGGTCGAAATGATCGACGACCTGATCAAAGCTGTCGAAGCGGCCGTCGTGAAAATAGGGTGCGTTGAAATCCGCGTTGCGCAGGGTCGGCGTCTTGAACAGACCGGAGCCAACGTCATGTTGTTGGTGGTCGACAAAGGCAGCCGACGGGACATGACAACCGGCGCAGCTCAAGCCGGGATCATGCGGAAATGGTTTGGAGAACAAGGCTTCGCCGCGACGTTCGGACTCGCTGACATCGCCAACCAGCCGGCCACCGGGACCGAGGCTCGGATTGGGCAGGAAGTCGATGTCCTGAACATAGGCGACGATGGCGTCGATGATCGCAGGCGACGGTTCGGGCCCGGCGAACTCATTCACGATGACGTTGCGGATGAAGTCGCGCAGCGAAGCCGATCGCCCGTCGCTGCCGTACGGCGCGAGATAGCGCGCACCGCGCAGGCTCGGGATCCTCACCGGATCGAGCACGAGATTGTTCGCCTTCGGATTGAAAAAGGGGCCGGTGACGTCGAAGTTTCCGGGCCGCGTCGACATCTTCGGCATGAAGAATTTGGCGTTACCGACGCCGTTGACATGACAGGTGCCGCAGCTCACGCCGGCTTGCCGTGCCACCTCGCCCAGGATCGACGGCGAATTGAACGCGAGGTCGCCGAGATTCACCATATACGATTTCGCGCCGGCGCGTTCCGATTGGAACACCTCGCGCGGCTTGTCGAGCGCATCCTCGTTCAGCTCGGTTTTTGCCGGCAGGACAGTCTGATTGCCGTCGACGGGAAAAGCCAGCGCGCGTCCAAGCGACGCGACGACAAGCAGACCGGACGCAAGCGCCGTCAGCCGCAACCAAGGCGAGTTCATCGCGCCTGGGCCTCCAGCGTCGGCCGTTGCAGTCCAAGCTTTGCCGAAGCAGTCTGCAGCGCCACCACCAGTTCCTCGCTGGCGCGGCGCAACCGCGGGATATCGACATGCGGCAGGTCGGGCGCCGCGACAATCGCTTCAAGCAGCTCGATCCGATTCGTCACCATTTCATCGAGCTTGCCGTCCGCCGTGTTGAGGGCGGCGGAGAAAATGGTGTGGTAGGCGAAATCGATGCCGGCGATGTTGTTGCGCATATCATCGAGCGAGGTGCCGCTGATGCGGGATTCGCCACCATCGGCCTTGCTTTCCCCGACTTCGTAGGCGAGGCGCGCCGTACCATCCAGCAATCCCTGCGGCGTGAGCTGCATATCCTTGAGCTTGACGTGCAGATTATTCAGATCTTCGACCAAAACGGCAGCATCCTTGTCGACGTCGGTCTGGCCGGCGCCGAACAATTTCGCTTCGATGGCATGGAACCCGCTGTCGGCGTTCGGCCAGGCGTCAATCTTCGCGTCAAGCTCGGGTACGAAGCCGGTCGTGAAGACTTCGGAGCGCTCCCAGCCGGCGCGAGCCGATATCCAGGCTTTCTTCGCGCCCGCGAGATCCCCCGCTGCAGCCTTTTCGCGCAGCGCTCGCGCGCCCGCCAGCGCGCTGCCAATGCCTTCAATCATGTAAGGCCGATAGCGATCGGCGCCTTCATCAAGGACACCGGCGTCTGCGGAACGCACACCGATCAACGTCACCAGCAAGGCAAGGCATGTCGCCACTCGCATCTCATTCACCGTCATTCACGCATCAGCTATCGCTCGCAGCGACGGGAAATATTGTCAGCTTCCTATGCGGTTTTGTGACAGACTGATTGCACGTTGCGGTTTTCTGCTGTGAAGAGTTTTTTCGACGATCACATTCCCGAAAGGCCGCTCCGTACTTGTGCGGTTGCTTGAAAATTGAGCTGCTGATCGTGAACGAAATTCTGGTAAGCACTCACACATTTCGTCATTCATCGTAGCGCTCATGCCAATCGCCAATGAATCTGTGCAGTTCCTCGGATTCTATATCGCCCTTAGCGTGGTGTGCTGCGCATTGGCGCTGATCGACTTTCGTCACGGTATCATTCCGGATGGGTTGAATTTTACGATTGCGATGCTTGGCGTTGCGCAATCGATGGTCTTTGGGAACCTGACAGAAGGCTTAGAGACGCTCGGTGAAGCCGCCGCGGTTGCTGTCATCTTCTTGTTGCTGCGACGCCTCTATTTCCTGCTACGACAAACCGAGGGGCTCGGGCTTGGCGATGTAAAGTTTCTCGCAGCCGCCGCGACCTGGATCGGCGTCACCGGCATTCCAACGTTGCTGTTGATTGCCACCTTGACCGCGCTCGCGACAGCGGGCGGTCTGCAACTCGCCGGACGCCAGATGAAGCGCCAGACATCGATGCCATTCGGCCCGTTTCTGGCCCTCGGCCTGCTGCTCACGCCGGCTTTCCAGCGATGGCTCAGCTAGCGCCGCGTCACCAGTGGTGCTTTGATCGTGCTCACCGGGACGAGATGGACCTCACCTCCTCCCTCGCCGCCTGGTGGCGGCAGTGTGAGCACAGCGCCCTGTTCGTCCTTTTCCATGGTGACTTCCCGCCCGCGAATCGCACTCAGCTTCCAGCCCTGAAAATCTTCGCCGACTTTCAGCCGCAGCGCAGCATTGCTCGATTGATCCAGGAAGATGCCGAAGCCTTCGTCGTCTCCGGCAATGGTGCCAACAAGCGACAGTTGCGGAGGTTCGACTTCCTTCTTCCGCGGCGGCGGAGGCGGCTTGGTGACGACAGGCTCGGCGACAGCGACGGGCGGCGGCCGGCGTGACGGCGAGAACACCGGACGCTCGCGTGTGTTGGATAGTTGCGTCAGCGGAATGCCCCACAACGGATTGGCACTGAGTGGCCGGACCGGTGCCGGCAGTGGTGGAACCGCGCGCATTGTCGTGACCGGTTCGGAAGGCGGTGGCGATGTCAGGACAGGCCCGCCGAGCCGCATGTCATCCAATAGTCCGGCATCCAATGCATCGCCAGCAGCGTCAGGCGCCGCGGCGGCGACGGATTGGACTGACAGCGCCCAGCACATGACGATGACTGGCAAACGCATTACTTGGCCCCTCGCCACTGTCCGGAGACACCCAGCAGCACGCGCAGCTTGCCCAGGCGTTCGCCCGTGTTCGTGTTCGCCCCATCGAGGATGGTCTGCACGACGAGCTGGTCGATGAACAAAAACGGCATGCCGGCCTCAAGATCGTAAAGCACCTGTTGCAACTGTTGTTGCTCGATTTCAAAACTCGCGACCATGCTGATGAAGCCGGCCTTCGCAGGTGTATTGGGAACATCGAGCTGGGTCGACAATACATTGCCGCCGAATTTGGTCACCGAACCCGCCACGCGCTGCAACAGCGTCGCGCCGGCAACCGTGACGGTGGCGCCTTCGAGATAGGCCGATCCAGCTGGCATCGTCTCACCGGGCGCCCCGCCTGCTCTGGGCGTGCGGCCCTCCAACTGCGCCAGCATCGCCGACAACGAGGCGAGTTCGTTGCGCTGACCGATAAGATCGGATAGCGACGATATGGCCACGAACAGCAGCAGGATCAGCAGCCCGATATAGGTCGCGGCCGCCACGAACGGCGAGGTGCTGATTGCCTTCAATGACCGGGCTGATGCGTTCATGAGCCGGATCCAAAATACGCTGATATATTGGCCTCGACGTGAAAGCGCTCGCCCGACTCGTTCGCCGCGCGGGTGGTCGGTGCGAAGAATGTGGCGCGGGTGAATTGCGGCGACTGTTCCATCAGGCGGATGAGCGCGGGGGCGTCCTGGGTCATGCCGACGACCTGCACCTTGCCGCCTTCGATGCGCAGCTCGGTCACATAGGTCGTGTCGGGCAGCACGCGCGAAAGCGCTTCCACCACCATCACGCTCGATGGCGTGGTCTGCTTGCGCTTTGCCAAGAGACCGATGCCGGACGCCACGCCATTGGCGTCAACCCGCAATGCCGCGCGGCGTTGCGAAATCTGCCGCTGGATATCGTCCTGTTCAGATTGCAGCGAACCGCCGAGATAGATGCTGAGGAACAATGAGGCAGCGGCGGCGACGCCCGTGGAGATCAGGGCGACGCGCAACAGGCGCGGCACGTTCGGTCCCGCCATGCTGCACAGCCGCTTGTCGAGCAGCTTCACCCGGACCGGCGTGCCGCTGCCGCCGGCGGCCGGCGCATGGATGGCAACGGAAGCAGCGCCCAACCTGTCCACCAACTGCACCAATGGATCGACTTTCGACGCCGAGGTCGCACTGAAGGCTACTTCGATCCGATCGTCAGCAACCGGGACCGGCGAACTCCAGCCGAACACCGCTTCGCCTGCCGCCCACGGCGTCAGGCGGTCGACCTGAGAGCAAATCATGCCATCGAGAAAATCAGCCGCCCGCGTTGGGAAGTCGAGCAGACGAGTCATGACATGATCGGTCGGCAACTGCACCTCGACACGGCTGCCCTTGAAGGCCGCACTCCACTGCGCCGGCAACGTCGGCTCCGGCGCGCCGTGCTGGATCCGGAAGGAGAGAACCGTCGGAGCCAGATTGTCTTTCGATGCGGTCATGCTGGCGGTGAAGGCGCCGTCAGCATTCTCGTCAAGCTGGATGCGGCGCTGACGCACCAGCCTGTCCGTCATGCCGTCAACCGCACCCGCGACCGCCGCGATCCATTGCTCGAACCACTCCCTGCCCTGCGCGATCATCGCCATCATGTGCTCCCGCGACGTGAAGCGGCGTTTCGCGGTGCAATGTCATCCTGCCAGGACAACACGCGATAGGGGTCGACCTTGTCGCCCATGGCGATCACGACCTCCGAAGTGCTGCGGCGGCCATTGCGGAAACGGATCGTGGTCTCGACGCGATAACAAGGACTCGTCGCGGTCGAAGCATCGTTCTTCCCCGAATCGGACGGCGACGCCGGCAGGGGCCGGTTCAGCGAGGCCGAACTATCTCCGAACGAATTGGGCTTGTTCGCAGGTTTGTCAGGCATCGCCTGGATGACCTCCGGCGCCGCGATCGCCGGATCGACATCGGGAGATCCGTTAAACACAGTCACGAAAGGCAGTGCACGCTCCACCAGCGCGGCCGGGAGGCCGACGACCAGCGCCAATTCATTGACATGGACAAACGGAGCCTGCCGCGGCGAGTAGCCGGCAGAATTGTAACGCGCCTCCTCCTCGTTCGCGCTACCGGGAACGGGACGGGTTCGCCAGCCGACGACCCGATCCGCATATTCAAGGGCCGCGTCCTTGCGGGCGCCCAGCGTGGCAAACAGGCCGGCCAACATTTCCTTGGGAGCGAAGTTCAGATCGATGCGGGCGGCCTCGGAAATGAAAGCGACCTGGACGCTCGCATCATCCATGCGGAATTGGAAGGCTCCGTGGGGAGGCTTGGTACGTTCGTCCGCCAGCGCCAGTTGGTAGGCCGTCAGTTCGAGACTCGCGGATACCAAGGCTTCGGTCTGCAGCGCTGTCTCGTTAACGGCGATCGCCCGCGTGGATGCCGATAAATAGGCGGCGAAGACCATCGCGAGCGATGACAGCGCCGCCAGGATCCAAAGCACGGCAACGATGACGAAGCCGCGTTCGCCTGAGGGTTTACGTGCGCCGATCGCTGTCATCGCGTCCCCCCGGTTCAGTCGCGCCTTGCGCGTTGTTATCGTTGCATTTGCCGTCCGGCTTCGTGCAGTCACTCGGCAATTGCACATGGACTGGCGCGATCGTCGAGACCGACAGCACGCGCTGGCTCGCAGCATCACGCACCGTCAGCTTGATCATTGCCGGCAGCCGGTCCGCGTTTCGCCACGTGCTTTTCCAGACATGGTCGGGACCGGCATAGGCGAATGACAGTCGAAAGGGCGCTTGCAGCAGCACCACCGGGTCGCCGAGATGCGTTTGTTCCGACAGCGACAGCCCAACGGGCAACGGCGTGAAGCGCGTCCGCGAGCGGACCGTGACGAATTCGCCGCGATCTTTGGTTTCACCGAGACGCACCACGTCGAGCCCTGGCCCCGCGTTCGGCCCTACCGCCGTCCGCACGAACGTGACAGACAATTCCGATCCGTCGAACAGCGGCCGACGCGAGTCGCGGTTGGCGGAAATAAATTCGGCTGCGGCCAGGTCCGCGGCAATCCGCTCGAGCGCGATCCCAGCCAGTTCGCTGCGCTGGATCCGGCCAAATCCCTTGTTCCAGTTCGGCAACCATTGCGCGGTGATGCTCGCGAGCGCCGACAGCAATAGCCCCATCAGCGCCAGCGCGACGATGGTCTCTATCAACGTAAATCCGCGCTCATGGGCGCGCCGCGTTGCCGATGCCGGGCTCATTCTGATGGCCTCGGCATCAAGCGTACGGTTCGAACATCGGATAGCGCGCCAGTGGGCGACCTGACGCGTATCCTCACCAGTTCGGCCGTCCATGGCACATTAGCACCCGGCACATTCCAATCGTCACCAAGCGGACTGACGTCGATGGTCCAGCGATAGCCCTCGGCCTGGCCTGTCGAGGTGCCCTGCTGCAATTCCGCGCGCGGCGGAACACCCACCGTCATCAAGGTGCGCGCCGCCTGCATCAGCGCCACGTGCTGCTCCAATGCCCGCACGCCGCGCATATTGCCGGCCATGACGGTACCGATCGCGATGATGGAGACGGCCACCACCGCCAGCGCGACCAGCACCTCGATGATCGTGAAGCCCGCGTCGGGGCGATCAGTTGGTGGCGGTGTCACGGGAAACAACCTCGACTCTTCCGGTGAGCCAGTTGACGCGGATCTCATAGCCGGCGTCGAACCGTGTCAGCGCGATGGATCCGCCACATGAGCTGCCATTGGCGAAGAAGCGAATGGTCGACAGCGCGGCTTGCCGCTGGCAGGTTTGCGGCAACAGCGCATCGAACCGTACGTCCTCGGGAATACGGATCGTCGATCGCGACGAACCGGAATGGATCACGCGGCTTGGCGCGTCGACCAGCGTCGCGATGCTGGTGTTGCGGTTGATGGCGGCGTTACGGTCCGCTTTCAGGAGCGTCGCGGTCTGCAACGCATAGGCCTGCAGCCGCGACCGCGATGTCTGACGCGGAATGAACGGCAGCAACACGGCAGCAAGCAATGCGATGATGGCGAGCACACACACCATCTCCAGCAGGGTGAAACCGCGCTGCGTGACGTCATTCATCTCGGGAGGCTGTCGTCTTTTCGAGAGAAATGTCGGCGGAATTGCCGCTGCCACCCTCCTGGCCATCGGCGCCATAGGAGACGATGTCATAGGGACCGTGCTCGCCGGGCGACCGATAGACGTAAGGGTGATTCCAGGGATCCTTCGGGACATTGCCGCCCTTCAGATACGGCCCGTTCCAGGCGGCGAGCCCCGGCGTCCGCTGCACCAGCGCGGCGAGACCTTCGGCAGATGAAGGAAACCGGCCGGCATCGAGATAGAACAGGTCGAGTGCACTCGAGAAGCTTTGCAGCTGGATGCGTGCGGCCTTGACCTTGGACTCGCTGAGATAATTGAGCACACGCGGGCCGATCAGGCCCATGATCAGGCCGATGATGGCAATCACGACCAGCATCTCGACCAGCGTGAAGCCCTCCTGACCGCGATAGGCGTACTGTTTTCTCTCGCGGGCGGCTCGATGAATGAAGCGAGTGACGAGCAGTTCGGCGATACTCTTGCGCGAAATCATGATGTGACCCTTGCTCTTAACCGACAAGTTGCGTGACCGACAGCAGCGCCGTCATGACCGACACGATCAGTCCGCCGACGACTGTGCTGATCGTGATGATCGCAAGCGGCCCGACGATGCCGACAATGCGGTCAAGGCTGCGCTGCAATTTTGCTTCGTAGAATTCTGCGACCCGCCCCGACAGGACCGGCAACTGCCCGGTTTCTTCACCGAGCCGAAGCATGCGTACCGCCATCGGCGGCAGGCTGTTGGCGACGGCAAGGGCTTCCGACAACTTCCCGCCATGCCGGACGCCGTCGGCTGCAGCGGTCCAGCTCGCTTCGTTTCCTGTCACCGCCATGATGTCAACCAGGATACGCAAGGTGGCCGTGAGATTGACGCCGCTGCCGAGCAGGACACCGAGATTGCGGCAGAACAGGCTGGCGCGATAGAACTGAAAGATGTTGCCGATGAGGGGTAGCTGCGATAGCCCGTTCATCATTGCAGCGCGCACGCTCGCCTGGCGCAACAACCACCAGACGACAGCAATGGTCGCAGTCGCGATCAACATGGCTGCCGTCGCATTGGCACGCAGGAAATCCGACAACTGGATGAAGGTGGCGAGCGCCGTATCGGACTTCGCACCGAAATCCCCGAGCACGGTCGAGAATTGCGGCAGCACGAACAGAAGAAAGAACAGCATCACGCCCGAAGCCGCGACCAATACAAAGGCGGGATACTGCATCGCGTCGGTGAGTTTCCGCCGCATCTGTTCGGAACGCGCGCGCTCAGCGCCCAGCATTTCCAGCACGGAATCGAGCGTGCCCGAGACTTCGCCGACGCGCACCAAGGCGCCATACATCGGCGGAAACAAGCTCGGATGATCTGCCACCGCATCGGCGAAACTCTCGCCGGCGAGGAGAGCCGCCCGGATCTTCGCCACCACCGGGCGCATCCGCCCGATATCGGCATCGCCGGACAGCAGTTCAAGGGCGTCGTCGAGGCGGGCGCCGGCCTTGAGCAGCAGTGCAAGGTCGCGCGTGAACGTGGTGATCTCGGCGGCGCTCGGCCGGCCGAACAGGCCGAGACCTCCCGCACCGGGAGAAGCTCGTTTGTCCTCAATGGTTTCGATCGGCAAGAGCCGCAGATATTCGATCCGGCGCGCGACCTCGGCGGCCGTCGGCGCGCTGATCGTGCCGTTCACGATCTCGCCGTTCTGCGTCAGGGCGCGGTAGCGGAAATTCGGCACGTGGTCACCGCATGGTCGTGACGCGGAGAATTTCGGCAGGCGACGTCAGCCCGGCGCGGCATTTGGCGATGCCGTCGTCGAGCATTGTCGTCATCCCCGCACGGATCGCCATCGCATCGATCTTCAGCCCGTCGGTCTTCTCCCCGATCAGTTCGCGCAACTCGTTGGAGATTTCTAGCAGCTCGAACACACCGAGCCGGCCGCGATAGCCGTTGCCGCCGCAGCGTTCGCATCCGCACGGTTCCTGGATCGTTTCACCGGCGCGAAACCCGAATGCGACAAGCCGCGGATCCTCGGCGAAATCGGCAGGGCCAAGCGTCCGTCCTGATTTGCAGCGTTCGCATAGCTGCCGGACCAGACGCTGCGCGATCACGCCGCGCAGGACCGAACGCAGGAGATAGCCCTCGACGCCGAGGTCGAGCAGGCGTGGCACCGCCGCGGCCGCCGTCTCGGTATGCAGCGTCGTCAGCACCAGATGGCCGGTGAGAGCCGCATGGACCGCAACATGCGCGGTCTCGGCATCTCTGATTTCGCCCACCATGATCACGTCCGGATCCTGGCGCACAAACGAGCGCAATGCGGTGGCAAAGGTCAGACCGATCGCAGGCTTGATCTGGGATTGATTGACGCCGGGAATTTCGTACTCGACCGGATCTTCGATCGTCAGGATCTTGCGCGTCGGCTCGTTGAGGATTGAGAGGATTGTGGCAAGCGTCGTCGTCTTGCCGCTGCCGGTCGGACCGGTGATGACGATCATGCCGTGCGGCAGCGCAAGGAGCTGCCGCAACTTGCTTTCGTCGGATGCGGAGAAGCCCAGTTTTTCCACGACCAGCAATCCGCGATCCTTTGGTAGGATGCGAATGACGGCCGACTCGCCGTGCTGCGTCGGCATGATCGCGACGCGGATATCGATATCGGAACGCCCTGCCCGCAATCGCGCCGCACCATCCTGGGGCAACCTGCGCTCGGCGATATTGAGATTGGCGATGATCTTGATGCGGGAGATGACGGCTTGCGGCAGCACGCCTGACAATGCCGCCACCGGCCGCAGCAGGCCGTCGATGCGCAGGCGGACCACGAGGCTGGAAGCGAACGGCTCGATGTGGATGTCACTGGCGCGAAGTTCGACGGCTTTTTCAAGCAGATCATTGACGGCGCGGACCACCGGCGCGCCGCTCGCAAGATCGCGCAGGCTCTCGATGTCGTCCTCGCGCGGCAGCGCTGCCGCCGGTCCGGCCGCGTCAGTATCATCGACATTCAGTCGCTGATCGAGGACGACGGCAACGTCCTCCGAGGTTGCGATCTTGACCGTGACGGCGGTGCCGAGCACGATCTGCGCCGCGCGTTGCGTCGCCTGATCGGTCGGATCGACGACCGCGAGCGTCATTGTTCCATCGGAGGTGGTGCACGGATAGACCATGGTCTCGCGCAGGAAGCGCTGCGAGAACGACGCCACCAGCGGCGCCGCCGACATCATCTCCTGCAAAGTCATGCGGCCGAGCTCGAAAAAACGAGCAGCCTCATCGGCAAACTCGGCGGGCGAGAGATTGGTGATTTCCCAGATCTTGTGGTGACGGCGATCGGAGCCGCTCTGTCCCGCCGGATCAGCCTCGCCATCAACCGGCGTCAAATGCTTGTTCTGACGGAGGTAGTCGACGAACTGCGAGGACGGATCGCTGGCCATGTCGTCTTTATTCCGTCACATGATTTGAAGCAGCGCAGACGTCAGGCGTGTTGTTATCGATCCGAAGTGTGACAGGCATACGAATGCGGCGCCTGCTCATCGCTAAAGAAAACTTTGAGACTACCCCTCCCTGATCTGAATTGCTGCCTCATTTTCATGCTTCGGCGTCCATCGCAGAATGGTCGCCAGGGCAACAATCACGCAACCAATTTATTTCTGTCATGTTGGCTCGCTAATAATCCGAGGGGACAGGGACGGATCGTCGAACATCCTCCAGTCGGAAACGGCAAGGACTAATGGTGCGCGTAGGCAAGCTGGGCCGCTACCAACGGATTCGTGGCGGCGTTGCAGCCGCCTTTGCTTTGTTGTCGCTGGGGCTGCTGGCGTCCTGCAATTCCGCAACGGTCGGAGGCGTGGATTCGGCTCAAGTCGATATCTCCGACAAGGTACGTTCGCTCGATCTGTTGCCGCGGCAATCGCAACCGGTGAACGCGTCGGGTGCTGGTGGCGCTCAAGGTGGCAGCGTTCGCGCGGCCATGTATGAAGGATCCGAAGTCACGGCGGTGTCGGACGAGCGGCTGCAGCCGACAGCGAACGGCAACGGCTTCGATCTGAACTTTGAGAACACACCGGTTGCAACGGTCGCCAAGGTCGTCCTCGGCGACATACTGCGTGTCGGCTACACCATCGATCCGCGAGTGCAGGGCACGGTGAGCCTGGTGTCGGTCCGTCCGGTGCCGAAGTCGGACATCGTGTTCGTGCTGGAAAATGCTTTGAGATTGAGCGGCGTCGTGCTGCTTCGCGATACGACCGGTTACCGACTCACGCCACTTGGCGATGCGGTCGGCGGTGGCCGGGTTGATACGGCAAGCGGCAATCCCGAACCCGGTTTCGGCGTCTCGGTCGTGCCTTTACAATATGTGTCGGCGCAAACGCTGCTCAAGCTGATGGACAGCTTCGCCACCAAAGCCGGCGCCGTGCGCGCGGATACGACACGAAATCTCATCCTGATTCAGGGAACCGGAGCCGAACGCCGCACCGCGGTCGATACGGTGCTGAGCTTCGACGTCGACTGGATGCGCGGCCAATCCGTCGGCATATTCCCGATCTCGAGCGGCTCGCCCGCTCCAATCATCGCCGAGATGGAGAAGATCGTCGATTCCGGCGAGAACGGCCTTAGTCGGAACATCATCAAGTTCCTGCCGATTGCCCGCCTCAACGCAGTGTTGGTGGTGACCAAGAAGCCGGACATGCTTCGCACCGCGGCGACCTGGATCAAGCGGCTTGATCGAAACGATACCGCGCGAACCACCGTCCACGTTTATCGCGTCAAGTTCGGCGATGCCCGCCAGATCGCCCGGGTGTTGACGGATATGTTCCTCGGCGGATCGTCGTCGAGCCTGACTGAGAGTGCCGACAGCCAGATCGCGCCGGGGTCCGGGATAGCGGCAACTTCAAGCGCCGGGGATCGCCTCTCGCTCAACGGCAATGTGGGATCAAACACAAATGGCGGCTTTGCCTCGCGCGGCAATCTGAGCATGAACGGCGCGGCGGGCCTCGGCGGCAACGGCGGGCTTGGCGCGCAACCGGCCAGTCCCAACCAGAACGGCGGCAGTGCTCCGCTCGACAGCGGCCGCGGTTCCGGAAACGGCCAGCCGATGATGCAGGACGTGCGGATCACACCCGACACCGTCAACAACACGCTGCTGATCTACGCCGACCAGGCGAACTACCGGATCATCGAATCCACGCTGGTGCAGATCGACCAGCCGCAGCTCCAGGTTGCGATCGATGCGACGATTGCTGAGGTCACGCTGAACAATACGTTGTCCTATGGCGTGCAGGCTTACCTGACCAGCAGGAATGTCGGGTTGAAGCCGAACACGGGCTCCATTCTCAACACCCAGGCCACCGCAGCGCCGACGACAATTACCGACCCGACGACCGGGGCGGCCACCGTCGCCGGATCGGTCACCAACGCTTTCATCAATCGGGCCTTCCCTGGCTTCAACTTCCTGATCGGATCTGAAACCCAGCCCAGCCTGATCCTCGATGCATTGCATGCGGTGACCAGCGTCAAGGTGCTCTCCAACCCGTCGCTGGTGGTGATCAACAACCAGGTGGCGACGCTGCAGGTCGGCGACGTCGTCCCGGTGTCGACCGGAAGCGCGACGGTGTTGACGACGAACAACACCGTCGTCAACACGATCGACTATCGCAACACCGGCATCATCCTCCGCGTCTCGCCGCGCATCAGCGTCAATGGCAATGTCCGGCTCGACGTCGAGCAGGAGATCAGCAACGTGCCCGCGGCCAGTGCGAACAGCCTGACACCGACGGTATCGGAGCGGCGGGTCAAGAGCCAGATCTCGGTCGCCAACGGCCAGACCGTGCTGCTGGCCGGCCTGATCAGCGAGCAGCAGAACGGCACCCGCAGCGCCATCCCGGTGCTCGACCAGCTTCCGGGCCTCGGCGATGCCTTCGGACACCAGAACAACTCGACCCAGCGCACCGAACTCATCATCTTCATCCGCCCGCAGATCATCCGCGACGGCTCCGACGCTCACGTCGTGGCGGAAGAACTCCGATCGAAATTACGCGGCAGCATTGCCACGACCCCGACCAACGCCGCAATCACGACCAGCTTCCATTGAGCAGGACAGAGAATGCTGAGCATCCGCGCCGGGCATCGATTTCTCCTAGCGCTCTTGGCCGTTGCGCTTTCGGCAGCCGCCGCGCCGGTCGCGGCCAGCAGTCTTTCGCGCGGGACCGCGGCGTTCCATCGCGGCGACTACGTCAGCGCGTTCCGGGAGCTTGCACCGCTGGCCGAACGCGAGAATGCAACCGCACTCGGCCTGCTCGGCTTCATGTACGAGCATGGCTTTGGCGCGCCGCAGGCCTATGACGCCGCCGCCGATCTCTATTGCCGCGCGGCCGTCCAGGGCAACCCATTCGCGCAGGCCATGCTCGGCTTGATGTACGACAAGGGCCACGGCGTTCCGCAGGATTTCATCCTCGCCTATAAGTGGCTCAACCTCGCGGCGGCCCGAACCACCGGCCGCGAGCGGGACACCTATGCGCGGTTCCGCAACGCAGTCGCTTCAAAAATGTCGACCGATGAGATCGTGATCGGCCAGCGGCTTGCGCTCAACTGGTCGCCGGCTTTTCCTGCGCCCGCCCTGCGAGCGAGCAGGTAGCGTCTCCGTCACATTAAGTCCGGCTGGCCGCGCGCGTTGCGCCGCCCAGTCGACCGCGTCACAGAAGCGTCAAGCCTCCGTCAGACCGTCGCAATCAGGTTGCGATTTGTGACAGAATTGCTACCGTCGAATGTCAGTTCGACTACGCGGGAGCACGGCCCCATGAGTATGGAGTGGCGGGCGCGGCCAAATCCGGTGGTTCGGTGGTGGGGTCTGTTGGCCCTCATCAGCGGCGCCAACATCGCGCTTTGGTTCTTGCTGTACGGCGAGTTTCACCAAGTTCCCTCGGGCGGCCCGGTCAACAGCTCCGGCACCCAGTCCATGTTCCTGCTTTCCGCGGCCTATGTCTTTGGCTGCGCCTTCAGGTCGCTGCTGCCGCGCGCGGATGTTCAGCGTATCTGCCTGGTCGACACCTGGCTATCGAGCGTCTTCGTTGGCCGATCGGTCGCGACCGTGGCCGAGATCTGCTTTGCCGTGCAGTGGGCGATCATCCTCAATCAATTGGGCGGGATGACCGGCGCGGACACCACGTTGAACGCCGCGCAATTGATCGTCCCCCTGATCCTCATTGCCGAGTGCTTCTCGTGGTATGCGGTGGTGTCCACCAACTATCTGGGCAACGCCATCGAGAACTCGATATGGGCGATCGCCTTCTTCGTTGTGGGGGTTGGTCTTTGCCGGCTGCTGCCTGAATTCAACGGTCCGGTTCGTATCGCCCTCATCGTCGCGATCGTGGGAATTGCCGGTTATCTGGCCTTTCTCATTACGGTCGACGTCCCGATGTATTTGAGCCGATGGCAGGCCGGTCTTGCCGATGGCAGCAAGCTTCTCGGTTTTCTCGAGGGGCTCCACGACGTGAGCACGCGCTGGGTCGTGACGCGCGATTTCGAGCATTGGAAAGACGAGATCGCCTGGATGTCGCTTTATTTCAGCGCGGCCGTCTGGGCCAGCCTCGCGCTTTGCGTCGTCTATTCGCTCGACGGTCATCTGCCGCAATATCGCACCGAGGCGGCGGCTGCGAGCTGCCCTGCAGCGGTATGCAGCTTGCCGCAAGGTGCCGGCGATGACCGATATTTTCGTGTGGCCTACGCGCCGAAGTGAGGGCGGCGACGTAGGAGCTCCTGTAGGATGGGTAGGGCGCAGCGAAACCCATCGCGATGGAGCGAGCGGCACGAATGATGGGTTTCGCTTCGCTCTACCCATCCTACGATTCTCTCACGCCTCGCATCAGTGTCGTCCCCGCGAAGGCGGACCCATAACCACAGGGAAGTGTTGTGGCGCGAGCGAGCGGTTGCAGCGGAGCACACGACAACGGCCTGTGGTTATGGGTCCCGGATCAAGTCCGGGACGACGTGGGGTGGGTTCTGATTCAAATTTCAAATAGCGTGAGGATATGAGTCCGCATTCTCGCGGCGCTTTGCGTCCGAGCTTTGCTTCACTTTCCGCCCTCTCATTGAACAGAGGGCGCAGGGAAAGCCGGGTGCCGGTTGCACCCATGGGTCCCGTGCAACAAAAAGCACGGGGGTAGGACC
>NZ_JCAMOR010000072.1:0-39184 GCF_059512385.1 Bradyrhizobium sp. Crot121
ATCCTCCCTTGCAGCAAGGAACCCGATATGGAACGCCAACGCACTCTCGGGAAGTCGTGCAAGATTCCGACGCTTACCCACGACCCCACGACGGCAGGACGGCGAGATAAAAGAGGCTCGCCGGTCGAACCGCAAGCCATTGGGATGGCTTGGGTTCTACCGTGCCGGTCGGTCGGGGCGCGTGCCGCGCCTAATGTTTTTGCCAATGAATTCAACAGTGTTTTCGGCACTGGCTGCGATTTCATGTCCGCGGAGCCGTTGCCGTGAGCGTGGGCGACAGCGATTTGCGCATCCGGCCTGGCCGCATCCGCGGCACGCGAGCGCCAAAGCCCAAGAGCTTCATCAACCAGGTGCTGCGTGCGGTGAAGAAGGCCGGTCACAGCCCCTCGCATGCGGCTGCGGGTGGGCGCTCCTCCAGCTATGGGCGCTCGACCTTCGGGCGCGGCCGGATCAGCTTTAGCCGCAACCGCCTGTTCAGCCCGGCCCGCCGCGTAGTGGTGAAGGCGCGCGTCGTTCGTCACCAGGGACGATCCTTCCGTTCCGCGCCGCTGACCGCCCATCTTTCCTATCTGAAGCGTGACGGCGTCACCCGTAACAGTGAGAAGGCGGTGATGTTCGATGCCGGCAGTGACCGCACTGACGACGCAGGCTTCGCGGATCGCTGACGGGACGACCGGCATCATTTCCGTGTCATCGTCTCACCCGAGGATGCCGCTGAGATGACCGACCTCAGAGCCTTCACGCGCGATCTCGCCAGGCAAATGGAAGTCGATCTCGGTACTCGGCTCGATTGGGTCGCCGTCGATCACTGGAACACGGACAACCCTCACGTCCACCTCCTCGTTCGGGGCGTAGATGAGGAAGGGGCGGACCTCGTGATCTCCCGCGACTACATCAGCCAGGGACTGCGCTCACGCGCCGAGCAACTGGTCGCCATCGAACTGGGTCCAAAGCCGGAGCACGAGATCCGCAATTCACTGGAGAGGGAAGTCACGGCGGAGCGATGGACGCGGGTAGATCGAGAGATCCGGCTGGCAGCAGATGAGACCGGCTATATCGACCTTCGCCCAGAGAATCCCGGCAAGTCTGATCCCGAGATCCGGCGCCTGATGGTCGGTCGCCTTCAACATCTGGAGAAGATGGGCCTTGCCGCGTCCGCCGCGCCGGGGGAATGGATGGTTGGGCTCGAGTCCGAGCGGAGCTTGCGCGACCTTGGTATGCGCGGCGACATCATCAAGACCATGCACCGCGCCTTTACCGAACGTGGGGAAGCGCGCTGCGTCGCCGACTCCGTCATCGAAGGCGGACAGCCGTCGTCCGAGATTATCGGACGGCTGGTCGACCAGGGATTGCATGACGAACTGACTGGCGAGGCCTACGCCCTGATCGACGGAACAGACGGACGCGCGCACCACGTGCGCTTCCGCGGGCTTGAGGCTTTCGACCACGCACCGCCGATCGGCGGAATCGTCGAAGCGGCCGCGACATCGTCATCGGCGCCGATACGATCGTCCGCACCGGTACCGGCGATATCCGCGTGAATGCGGGCCGCGATATCGAGCTCAAGTCCAACACATCGGTGATCTACACCGCGGGAATGAAGACGCCGACCGCGGCGGGCTTCGTTGTCGGCTCCAAGCTCGGCGACTACCCGACCGCCGGTGGCGACATCATTCTGACCGCAGGGCGTGACATCACCGCTCCGGTGGTCAAACAGAGCACGGCGGCCTGGCTATTCCACTACGGCGAGACCAACTGGACCGGCGATCCAGCGGCGTCGACGGTCAAGGACCAGGCGAGCTGGTCGATCATGTTTGCCAATTTCGAGTCCGGCGTCGGCCCGCTCGGTGGCAGTGATGTGCGGGTGCGCGCGGGTCGCGACAGCAAGGACCTCTCGGTCGCCATTCCGACGACCGGGCACCTCACCACGCCGACGACGCCTCAGGACCAGGCCGGGCCGGTCGCCCGGGCCGAAGACCTCGTCGTCCGTGGCGGCGGCAATCTGGACATCGAGACCGGGCGCGATCTTCTCGGCGGCGTCTACATGCTCGGCCGCGGCCATGCCGCGCTGAATGCCGGCAACCGCATCGCCGCGAGCGGCGCACTCGGGCGGGAGCGGACCAGCTTCTCCAGTTCGCCGTACTATCGGGATGCGCCGGTCGCCATGCTGATCGGGCTGATGGATGCGACCGCCAGCGTCACCGCGGTCGGCGATATCACCATCGAAGGCATCTACGATCCGATGTTGATTGGGCAAGTGGACGCCAATCTTACGGCAAACAAGCGCGGATCGGCCTTCGTCAGCTTCTCCGATCGTGCTGCGGTCGATGCGAGTTCGACCTCGGGCAACGTCGCATATCAGGAAAACATTTTGAGAGCGGCGGATCTGAGCCTCGGAGGGGCCTATGAGGTTCGACTTGGTGCGACCAGCGAAACAATCCGAGGGCTCGGCTTGATTCCAAGCTGAATCTTCTGCCGCCGACGCTACGCCTGACCTCGCTTCAGAGCGATGTTTCAGTCGAGTCCAAGCTGGCTCTACCACTGGTGTTGGCGTCCAGCGCATCGGGAACGCTGGAGCTGTTGGCTGACAACGACATCCTTGTCTCCGAGCAGCAGATCCGGATGGAGGATATTGCCGCACAATATCGTCGCGGTCCGCTCACGCCCTTTGCGATCGATCGCAATACGTTCCTTCAACTCGGAGTCGGAGACGCGCTTCCGCAGCCGGTCGGCGCGAACACCAACTGGGAGCGTGGCTTCGTTCCGCTTCATGCCGCGGATCCCGACCCCGTGAGGCTGTACGCCCTGAACGGCACGATCGGCACCACTCCTTCGCAACCTTCCTTCACCTGGAAGCTCACCGTACCGAAGCCGGTCGATGTCTATGCCGGCGAGGACATCCTCTACGGAGCGGTGATTGCGCAGCACAACAATGCCTCGCAGGTGTCAAGCGTCATCGCCGGACGAGACATCATCCGACCGCAGATCGCTTTCCTCGGCGAAGGTGCGCTGTGGGTCGAAGCCGGCCGCAATCTCACCTTCGTTGCCGGTGAGGGCATTTTGTCCCGCGGCGGCATTATGAGCACCGGCAATGTGCTGGTCGCCAATTTCGGCGAAGCCCGTAAGGGCACCGATATCGACACCCCCAATCTGGCGCTTCCCGATAAGGGCGGCGACATCAACATGATCGCTGGCACCGCCGGCGGTGCGGACTATGCCGGCTTCGCCGATCTTTATCTCGATCCTCGTAACGCCTCCGATCCAGCCTTCCCGCTGTCTTACCCGGCCAATGCGGGCAAGGTAGTGCGGACCTACGAGAAGGAACTGGGTGAGTTCCTCAAGGGCCTCAGCTACGAAGACCGGCCGGCCAGCGAACGGCGTGCGCTGTTCGCCGCGCTGCCAAGCTCACCCAGCAGGCGTTCCTGCAGAAAGTGCTGTTCACCGAGTTGAAGGAGACCGGCATCGACTACAACGGCGCCGACAGCCTTCGATTCAAGCAGTACACCCGCGGCTATTCGGCGATCGACAGGCTGTTTCGGGCCTCGCCCACACAGGTGAGCGGCGGTTGGGGCGATGTGATGGTGCGGGGTGGCATCGTGCAGACCCAGTCCGGCGGCAATATCAGCATCATGGCGCCTTACGGCACGGTCACCGTAGGCTATCACAGCGAGGACGCCAAGAATTATGGTCAGGGCGGCATCATCACCCGCCGTGGCGGCGACGTCCGCATCATGGCCGACGATAGCATTGATCTTTACGTCTCCCGTGTGTTCACGCTGCAGGGTGGCGATCTGACGATGTGGACCTCGAACGGCAATATCAGCGCCGGCGCTGGCGCCAAGACATCGGTCTTCAACATTCCGCTGCAGTTCACGATGGACAACGACGGGCGCGTCTCTGTCGACGCCTTCGGCCTTTCGACCGGCGCCGGCATCGGCGTACTGGATGCGCTGCAGGCAAGCGGCGATGCGGCGGCGAAGCAGCCCACGTGGAATCCGCCGGCCGGCACATCGGGCGGCCCGCAACAGGACAGACCGGTGCGCAAGAAAAGCCGCATGGATCTCCTCGCCTTCCGCGGCGAGATCAATGCCGGCGATGCGGGCATTCGGGTGGTCGGCGACTTCAACATCGCGGCGCTGAGCATCCTCAATGCCGCCAACATCACGGTATCAGGGGCGACGACGGGGCTTCCAACGGTGCTGGCGCCGAACATCGCCGGCCTGACCGAAGCCTCCAACGTGGCCGGCTCCGCCGCGCAAACGGCGACGCTGCCAGCAGCATCGCGCGACGGCGATCGGCCTTCGATCATCATCGTCGAATTCCTCGGCTTCGGCGGCGGCGACGGCGGTCCTGAAAACGAAGAGCAGCCGGGCCGCAAGAACAGGCAGAGCTACGACACCAACAGCGTGTTTCAGGTGGTCGGAAACGGCACTTTGACGCCCGAACAGGCGCAGGCCCTCACCGACGAGGAGAAACGGAACTCCGCTCGCTGATTGAGCAGTCAGGTCTGCGGGCCCCCGGCAGATCATCGCCGCGGCGGCGACTCGGTAGGGGCGCCTGTCGTCTTGGGCTTTCGCGGAGATCGGATGTTGCGCCTCCGGGATTTGCACCTATTCGCACACACATTTTGCGGCGAGGAATTGCGTGCGAAAAGGCGGGCTTTGACGGGGTATCAGGAGGCGACCCCGCGAGTTAGGCTGCCCGTCGGTACGAAAAAAGGGCTTCCAAAACAGTGGGTTTAGCGATGTAGCGGACCCCCGCTACCATGCGGCACGATTTTGTACGCCAAACTACGATTTCCCGCGATTTTGTACTCCCGCCGATAGCGGTTGGCTGTGCGAATTGTGAAGCCTGTGAAGGGGGCAGCCTGTTCTCCCGCTGGCTAGCACGCGTCAGTAAGGGCGGGACCGCATCATTCACCGGAACGTCGAGCCGGCTCTACGTTCGGACGGAAGCTCGCCAGCAATCCTTTCAGCGCCTCTTGCTAGCGAGCGACCAAGCACGACATTGCGCTCTCGGCCGTGCGCAACGCGCGATGGCTTCGCCGATGTCAGGGGCCGCCCACTGCCACAACGATTACCCTGCCCTTCAGCGATCTTTCATTGCCAAGTCCTTATCGTCCCTGTTCAGATCTTTGTCGTCGGCGAGCCCGAGCGTCCCGGAGTCGTCATGCACCAGGTCGCGATCCTTGCCTTCGGTCTTGTCGGCATCATTGACGACGGCCTGGCGCATCTGCGCCGGTTGATGCTTGGAATTCAGCTCCACGATCATGAATCGTGAGTCTGACTCCAACTCTCTCCGCCATAGATTTTGATTCTTTTGATGTTTCCGTATTTTTGACTCGCCGCGTCAGTCCCGAAAATGCGTGCCATTTCTTTTGTCTCTTATCTTGACGCCGGGAGATACAGCGCACCGGGGCAACTTCCGGCTTAGGAGCGGAGAGGGGGCTCAAGCTCTCGTCATCGAATGCCACACGATCTCGTCTGACCTATGCCGGGGCTGATCGAAAAGCCAGCCCGGCCCGGGAGTTCAATCAGCATCTTCCGCGATGCGCTACGCGCAGACGGTTCGAAGAAGCGCCAGACGCCGTAGGCGAGCGCGAATGCGCCGACAACGACGCGCAAGTGATCCGTCGCAACAGATGGTCAGTCGGGATCATCTCGTCGAGGGTCAAACTCAGAAGAGAGCTGCCCTCCGATCTCGGTCCTGCCGCCCCCTCCTGCCACCTCTTCAGCAGGAATCATTATTCGCTCGGCGCCTCAAGCCCTTTCGCTAGCATCGGCTAGAAGCAGACATCGACCGGCCATTTGATCAACTCGTCGGCGATCCGCCATAAGCAATGGCAATGGTGATCGGAGCCTTCGCAGGCTTCTGGATTCTGAAGCAGGAAAAATTTAGCCTCGGGAGGTTGCGACGATGTGATAGCAATTCATCTGTCACTTGGTGTCGATGAATAAGATTAAACCTCATGCACAAAAAGGCGGATGCGGGCCGAGTTCTAAAAATAATTTCGCGCGTCTTTGGAACGCGCAAAAGAAAAGCGCGTTAAGCCGCAAAATCCGCGAGATGTTCCGCGGTTTGGAAACTCCACAGGACCGGCTGAATACCGCGGCGACCTAGCCCGGTACACCCCGGCTCTCTCTCGTCGGAGGCGGGCGTCAACTGATTGACGGAGCCAAATCGATGGTCGACCCACCCACGATCACTATAGTTCTCCTGCATGGCGCATTCGCTGAGTCGTTGTCCAACTGGAAACCCGTCCTCGAACTATTGCTCACCAAGGGATACAAAGTGGTCGCGGCTCCGAACCCGTTGCGTGGAGTGAGTAGCGATGCCGCCTATATTTCTTCCATCCTCAAGACGATTGATGGCCCTATCATTCTAGTCGGTCATTCCTACGGCGGTGCGGTCATCACCAACGCGGCCAATGGCAACCAAAGCGTGAAGGCGCTGGTCTATGTGGCCGCCTTCGCGCCGGATGTAGGGGAGAGCGTGGCCACGCTGTTGCGCCGCTTTCCCGGCAGCACCGTCGAGGCGAACACGGCGGCCCCCATTCTGCTCGCGGACGGTAGCCGGGACCTGTACTTTCAACCTGACAAGTTCAGGGCACAGTATGCGGCTGACCTCTCGGAAACTGAAACGAAGCTGCTGGCCCTGACACAGCGCCCGATGGCGGAACGCGCCATGACGGAGGTGTCTGATGTTGCAGCCTGGAAAGCCATTCCGTCCTGGTTCATCTTTGGAACGAGGGACAACAGCATTCCGGCTAACCTGCTGGGATTTATGGCGGAACGCGCGGGATCGGAGAAGACCGTCACGATTGAAGGTGCCTCACACGCCGTCATGTTGTCGCACGCTGACGCCGTTGTGGAGCTAGTTGAACAGGCTGCATCGGCTGTTCGAGAAGGCGGCAGCACTGCTTCTCCGTAACAAGAGGGCTTCGGCCCCGTTCCGGCAGGCGCACACCTAGCCCAATATGCGCCATCTCCTGTTACAGGAGAACGCCATGAAGGTTTCGAACCACTCTCACCCGGGCCGCCCTCACATTGGTGGTCGCGCCTTCCGCAATTTTGATTGGTAGCTTGAGATCAACCACCCGTGCTGCAGGAGGGACATCGAAAGCCATGTCCTTCGTTAACATAATGCGTATTGTCGCCGGGATCGGTCCCACGTCGAATTCGAAGGGCATTCTCCTGCCCGATGATAAGCCCGAACGAGCGACCATCTATCAGTCGAAACCAATCCACCGAGTAGCGCCTTTGGCGGGTTACCGACTCCGGGCGGGTGATCTGTTGGCGACGACAGCGCGCGATTAAAGCAATTCCCGAGGTGCAAGCTGAAAAGTGCGACGTTACCACAGCAGAGTTGAATCTGGCAGCCTCGACGGTACACGATTTTTGTCCGTTCTTGGTGCTTTTTCCGGACGCAGCGAGAGCATTTATCCGGGGCAAGGATGCAACAAGGAGAGCGCGGTCATGACAATGCGATCTATCGTCGGCGCGGCCGTTACCGCTGTCGCCGTTGCCACAGCAATGCCCGTCGCTGCCCGCGGCGTCGGCGAACCGGTAACGCCGCACTTCCAAAAGGCTATACCCAATATTCTCGGCAAATCACCGGTCGCTGTGGCTATTGACTATAGGCCGGGCACCGCGTCGGCTTCCCATACCTACGCTGGATCGGCTCCTATGTTCGCCACCGTGCTGTCGGGAAATCCAGTCCCAGGTGAATGAGGGACCAGGCGGATACGCGTGGATCTCACGATCGCGATCGCCTGATGAACGCCTATAACTGCATGGCGATCAGCTTTCGGAATAGGCCGCAGGCTGCGCTTGGAAAGTAGATGCGCCAGTGGGGCACGGACTGCGACTGGCGAAAAGCCGGAGCCAAGTTCGGAGCCCTTCCGCAATTCACGACGATGATTGATGGACTAGACAATCACTTCACCCACGTCCGCTCGCGTCATTCGAACGCACTTCCGCTGATCAATAGACATGGATCGCCCGGCTCAGTATTCGAGCTGCTTAAAACTGTGGGCCCGCTTAGGATCGTAGGCGCTATGGCGGATGCGCGGAGGACGCAGTCGTCATGCCTTCGATTTCTGGCTTTGGCTTCGCCGGCAAGCCGAAGGGCACCGGTTCGGTCCCGATCGCATCGCAGGCGAATGTTTCGAACTGTCGAGATGTACAGACCAATTTGCAGGATGGCCTATGCGGCATCCGCACGCTCGCTATGATCAGGGTGCCCTCGAATGACAATCTTTTCACGCCTATGGATGCTTCTTGCGGTCGCATTGCTGCCCGCGATTGCGATCCAAGCGTACAATGAAGTTGAGCTGCGCCGCACGCGCCAGGTCGAAGTACAGAACCAGGCGCTCAACCTGGCTAAACTCGCCGCCAAAGAGCAGCAGCAGATCGTTCAGGGCATTCGGCAAGTGTTGATTGCGCTGTCGGAACTTCCGGCGATCAAGGCGAAGGACAGCAAAGCGTGCAATGTGGCCCTGGCAGGGATGAAATCGCGGTTTCCGGCATTCCTCACTTTCCTGGTTGCCGACCAGAATGGCCAACCTTTCTGCGACACCGACAGTGATCGTAGGCCGGTCAATGTCTCCGGGCGGCCCTACTTTGCGGAGGCGTTGAAGACCGGTGCGTTTACTGTGGGAGAATTCTCGACCGGTCTTTCAATTCACCGGAAGCTCATTCATTTTGTGCTGCCCTTCTATGGAGAGGACGGTCGAATAGGCGGGGTCGTTATCGCACCCCTCGGCCTTGATTGGCTTGCAGACTACATTGCACGGATGGATGTTCCAGCGGGAGCGGCGCTGGCGATCACGGATCGCAACGGCACGTACCTTGCCCGCTATCCCGATAACGGCAAGTTTGTTGGCAAGAAAGAACCGATTCTTGGCCACGGTCTCACGGCAGATTTGATTGACGTCGACGGCGTCGACAGAATTGTTGGTTTCTCCGGTCTCGGGCCCGATTCCGGAGGACTGCGCGTCAGTTTTGGCCTCGATAAGATGGGGGCCTTTGCCGAGATCCAGCGTCGCACGCGACACGACATCCTGCTAATCACCTTAAGTGCCATGATGGTGTTAGTTCTGACGCTGCTTGGGGCCCGGCAGTTCATTCATCGCCCGCTTGGTTTATTGCTCGATGCCGCCAACCAATGGCGGCTCGGCGACTACTCCCGCCGCGTGAACATCCGAGATAAGTCGGAAATCGCGCAGGTCGCCGACGCTTTCAATACCATGGTCGACGCGCTGGAACGTCGTGAGCGGGAATTGTCCGACGCGAAGGAGAGAGCGGAGGACGCCGCGGCCCGGCTCACGATGGTCTTCGAAAGCACGACCGACAGCGTCGTCATCATTGATCGCGATTGGCGCATCAGCTTCTTCAACCAAAGGGCTTGGACGCAGATCGCCGAAGGGCGAGAACTCATTGGCATGAACTTGCAGGAGGTCCTTTTGGATGCCTCCAACACGGAAGTCCTCAGCCAGTTTCGAAAAGCCATGTCGGGCCGCCGTCCGGTTTCGTTCGAAGTACACTGCCCTCGGCGTGGCCTCTGGTATGCAATCAACGCGTTCTCTTCGGGCGAGGGTCTCGCGATCTTCTTCCGAGATATCACGGAGGAGAAGCATGCTGAGGAAGCGCGCCAGCTCATTGAGGAGCAACTGCATCAGAGCCAGAAGATGGAGTCCGTCGGACAACTCACGGGCGGCGTTGCTCATGACTTCAACAACCTGCTTGCCGTCGTTTCGGGAAGCCTCGAGCTCATCGAGGGCGCGGCGGATGACGGCAATATCCGTCGGTTCGCCGCAACGGCGCGACGCGCGACTGATCGGGGAGCGAAGCTCACCGCACAGCTCCTCGCCTTCTCCCGCCGGCAAAAACTCAACCCCAAACTGGTCAACGCGAACGAGCTGATCTCTGAATTCGAGGGGCTCGTCCGTCAGGCGGTCGGAGGAGGATGCGAGGTCAGAATGCGAACCGACAAGCGGCTATGGCTGTGCCAGGTCGATCCATCCCTGCTGGAGACAGCCCTCCTCAATCTGGCGCTAAACGGTCGCGATGCGATGCCCGGTGGCGGCGTGCTCGAGATCGAGACGCGGAACGTCGTCCTCGATGAGGGAGCCGTAGCCGAGTGCCCGGCCGGACCATATGTGAGGCTGACCGTCGCCGACATAGGCCACGGGATGGCTCCCGAGATTCGGGATCGGATTTTCGAGCCCTTCTTTACGACCAAGGAAGTCGGCAAAGGCACCGGCCTCGGTCTTAGCATGGTCTATGGCTTTGTCCGGCAATCCAACGGGTATGTTACGGTCGACAGCGCGCCCAATGCCGGCACCACGATCGCGCTCTACCTGCCTAAAGCCACACAAGAGCCTCATGCCGAGCTGGAAACCGAGCAAACTCGAGCTGTGCGTGGAAGCTCAGAGCGAATTCTCTTGGTCGACGACGATGACGATCTGGTGGAAGTCACATCAGCAATGCTGACCACCTCCGGGTACCGGGTTCTCTGTGTCCACAATAGCACCGAAGCCATACGGATTCTCGAGAGCGGTCAGGAATTTGACCTACTCTTGAGCGATATCGTAATGCCGAATGGACCGAATGGTGTTGAGCTCGCACGCGAAGCGAAACGACGGAGCAGCGAGATCAAGATACTGCTTACTTCCGGCTACGCGGACGATGTGCTCGAACGTCACGCAGCGGTCGACGAGTTTCGACTTATTCATAAGCCGTTCCGCCTATCCGAACTAACTCAACGTGTGCGTTCTGTGCTGCAGGAAGACGACGGTTAGGCAGGGATGAAAATGACGGCGCGCCTATTTACCAGCTTGCAATCCGGAGGCAGTCCATGCGTGGACTGGAGCCATACAACGGTCAGGCCGCTGTCGTTCGACCCAGTGGAGCTTTTCCGCCGCGAACGACGTTGATGCTGAGGACCGCATGGAAACGGACCGACATGCTTCCATGGGTGCTATCGCGCCACCCAACAGCCGACGACCGTCCGCCCGCAGCCGCCGTTCACGCCGAGCAGCAAGCTGCATGTACCATGGTGAAAGGGCGTCGGTGCCAAGCCGAACTGTAAAGCGCGGGACGCGATGTCCATGTCCAACGCAAACTCGGGGAAGCGAAACGACCACTGCCAGACTGCGGCAAGTTAGCTTCGTTCAAAAAGCCGGGGCATCAAGCCGATACTAAACCGCATCTCGCTAATGGTTCGCTTTGACTACTGCCGAACGCAGTCGGCGCGCCAATCTATTCGAAGACGAAGCCTTGATCCTGACGGCAGACGAAATGCGTAACATGCGTATCCGCGCCCGCTGGGACGTGTATTCCCGACCTGCGTGGGGACCCCCGGCCGCCTTCACGCCTGCTTGCCGCCAGGCTCATAGTGAGCCGAATTCAAGCGGGCGCGGGGACTTCGCCTGCCGCTTCTACGTTGAGGATGATCTTCCCTTTCGGCGGCCGCAACCGGCCTTCCAGTATCATGTGAGCGTCTCGCGCACCGGCGAAAGGGAGAACCATACCGACATGGGTTTTCAGTTCACCGCGATCGATAAGGTCGGCAATGTTGCGCAATCGCTCGGTGGTCACCTCTACGAGAAAAAAAGCCGCGGTAACGCCGTGGTGTTTTGCGCGGGCTTGGTCAGGCTGGGACACCGCAGAAATCAGCTTGCCGCCCGGGCGAAGAACCTGAAATGAACGTGTTTGCGTCTCGCCTCCGACCAGATCGAGCACCGCGTCGGCATCCTTCACCGCATCTTCGAAAGGTTGGGCATGATAGTCCAATACCTTGTCCGCACCGAGAGACCGTACATATCCGATGTCTTTGGTCCCAGCGGTCGCGATGGAGCGCAGCCGAGCGCGACGAGCGAACTGAACCGCGTAGGTTCCGACGTTTCCTGCAGCTCCGTGGATGACTACCGTCTGACCCGCTTGGAGGTGCGCATGGTCGAATAGAGCCTGCCACGCCGTGACTGCGACAACGGGAACTGACGCCGCTTCCGCATAGGTCAGCGAGCTTGGCTTCTTCGCGAGCATCCCAACAGAGGCCACCGCGTACTCTGCATAGGCGCCAAGGAACTGGCTATTTGTCACGCCGAAAACCTGCTCCCCAAGGGCGATATCGGAAACACCCGAGCCCAGAGCCGCGACTGTTCCGGACAGATCAGAGCCCAGCGTAAGCGGAAGAGGCTGCGGCAACGCGCTCTTGCCGGCCCTGATCCAGCCGTCCCAGGGACCAACTCCCGCAGCGTGAACTTCGATAAGGACTTCACCCGGGCCAGGAACCGGTCTGGGTATCTTCTCGAGAATCATCGCTTCCGGCGGTCCGAATTCGTGTACTCGCCACGCCAACATGGAGGGAGGAGCTAGGCCGTTGGTCGCATTGCCGACAGGAGTATTTGCCATGTTGGGCTCCTTGCTAGGACATGAGTCAGTTTCTGGTCCTCGCCGAGTTTCAAACACTGCGCCTGCGCTTGACCATTTCCTACAAGCCGCGAACATCCTACGAGGATGATCGGCTTCGCGGGCTTTATCGCGACTCTGAATTCTGGTCTGGTGTCGTCAATGGCTCGTCCGCGGCATCGACGATGAATACGGCCAAAAGGCTGGCAGGCTCGGTCGCGCTGGCATTTTCGCTGACCCTATGATGCGCTCCGGGTTCCTCGTGGAAGCTCTCGCCTGCCTGGTACACCTTGGCGGGCTCGTTCCCCACCACGCTTCGAATGGCGCCGGTGAGCACATAAGCGTAGATGAAGGCCGACTTGGCGTGGCGATGCGGCGCGGATTTCCCGCCGGGTGGATAGCTCACGACAACGGCGACCAAATTCTTACCGGGGATATTTGGAATCGCATGCTGAAAAACCGGCTTTACGGTTTCGTTCTCGTGTGCACCTGCAGCCGACACTTCGACCGCTACTAACATAAGTGCTGCACCAAATAGTGCCACTGCTGAGAAAGTTCGCATCACGTGCTCCCTAACAGGTTCGACTTTGTTTGGCCCTCCAGGTAACGGGCTGGGCAGTCGAAAGCGGAACGATTGCGCAGAAGAAGACAGTGTTCCCCACGAATGGAGGGTGCAGTGGATCATGTCAGCTGGGTGCTACTCACCCGAGATAGGGAGCAGCCCGATCGGAAACAGTACCAAGAGTGGCAACTGTCAATGTACCATAGAGAGAGTTGGCATCGATGTTCAGTTGCAGTGCTATCGGGTCAACTCCAATAGCCGACGACAATCCGCCGGCAGGCGCCGTTCATTGAGATTGGTCACGCCGAGCAATAATCCTTGCTGTCGGGAAGACTGCATGTACCACGGTGACAGGGGGGCGGGGGCCAAGCCGAACTGTAGGGCGCGCGAAGCGATGTCTACGTCTGACGCAAAATCGGGAAGGGACAGAATCACTACCAGACCGGCGGTTGCTTGCACCTTTACCGGGTCAGACGCCGTCTCTCCCAGGCAATGAAGCAGGGCCTCCCGTCGGGCGGCGTAAAGGCGCTTCGTGCGGCGCAGATGGCGAAGATAACACCCTTCCCGCAGGAACTCCGCCACCGCGCGCTGCACGGCCGCAGCCGGTGCCGGCGCCAAGCAAGCAGCGACCTCACCGAACCGATGACCCTGTTCCGGCGGCACGACCATGAAGCCCAGGCGCAGCGCCGGGCTGATCGTCTTGCTGAAACTGCCGATGTGCAGCACCCGTCCCCCATGATCGAGGGATGCAAGAGCCGGGGCCGCCCGTCCCTTCAGTTGCAGTTCGCTCAGGTAATCGTCCTCGATGATCCAGGCGTCGCTCCGCCGAGCCCAGGCGAGCAGGGCAAGCCGCCGCGGCAACGACATCGTCATTCCGAGCGGCGCGTGCTGACCTGGTGTCACAACTGCCAGTGCCGCTCCGGGGGCAATCTGGATGCCGGCGGCAACATCCAGGCCTTCCGCATCGACCGGGACAGCTGCCACAGACATGCCGGCCAAGCCCAGCGCAGTGCGCGTGAGCGGAAAACCTGGATCCTCGATCCAAGCGCCCATCCTTCCAAGCTGAAGCCCTTGGATCGCCAGACCGAGCGCGCCGGAGAATCCGCCCGTTATGAGCACCTGAGAGGCACTGCAGCGAATGCCGCGGGCCAGCCCCAAGTAAGCCGCGATCTGCTTGCGCAGCTCCGGGTCGCCACGCGGATCCGGATACGCCACCGGCGCCGCCGCGGCTCCGCGGGTCGCACGAGTCAGGATGCGCGACCACAGCTTGAACGGGAAGGCATCTTGAGAGGGCACGCCCATCTGAAACGCCAGCGGCGCGCTTCCGAACTCATGGAAGAGGTCCGGTAGAGGCGGGACTTCCCGCGACCACTCGGGCGTTGAGGATCGGGACGGCCGCTCGGCCACACGCGTTCCTGCCGGCCCGAGACCAATCGCGAATTGCTCCGTGATGAGACGTTCGTAGGCCACACGCACGGTGCCGCGGGAGACGCCGAGCTGAGCGGCCAGATCGCGCCAAGAGGGCAACCGTGCGCCCGCGGCGAGCCGCCCGTCCTCGATGCCCTCTCGGATCGCGCAATAGATCTGGGCAGCCAGCGGGGTCCTTCTGGCACGATCAAGTTGGATGGGGAGGACAGCCATGGCGCGATGGTACAGTCAGAATTGGCAATCTTGGTACTGTTTTATGATCAGGGCAAACCGATCTGTTCGCTATGACCAACGGCCTGAGCGGCTCTGATGCAACTCAATCTTTTGTGGCAGGGCTGTCCAAAGCGGTAGGCTTTCTCAGCCGAGGCTTGGTGCCGCATAAGGAGAACGCTAAGTGATTCAAAGTGTGGATTGGCGCAACTTCGAGAATTCACCCCGAGCGGAGGCGCGCTTTTTCAATCGGACCGCAGCAAATCATCTCGTATCAATCTTCCATGGTATGAGCGAGTTGCGAACGCGCGAAGGCCGTCCACTCGTGGTGGAAGCGGGTTCTGGAACGGATTTTCATACGCTTTATCGCGCTCGGGTCTTTCAATCCGACGACAAACTTGAAGCCGCCATCGGCAGGCCGGACATCCACCTCGGCTCGCCGCCAGCAGCTTTGGCGGCAGCCGGTTGGATGAACGCGCGCGGCATCTCGGTTTTCTACGGCGCAAATAATCAGAAAGCGGCTATTGCTGAGGTGCGCCCACCCGTTGGTGGTCAGATCGCGGTGGCCCAATTCGAGATCATCAGAAAGCTTCGACTGCTCGATTTGACCGCCCTCAGTGACGTTCGCCTCACCGGAAGCCTTTCTGATTTCGGGTTAGCTGGAAGGATGGAGACCGCCGTGTTCCTGCGGTTGCTGAGTGAGCGTATCATGCGGCCCGTAATGCCCGATGATGATCCGTTTGAATGCCTCGCAACGCAGGCCATAGCCGATTTTCTAGCGACGGAGGCTTCGGTGCCGATCGACGGCATCATTTTTCCATCAGTGCAGGCCGGCGGAGACAATCTCTACGCCGTCCTTTTTCACAAGGCAGCCCGTGTCGAGGCCCTGAATGTTCCGGAGGGAACAGCGATCAGCGCGAGTACGGGCTATTGGACAGAGGACGGCTGGGTGGAAGATTACGAGGTGGTTGAGAAAGTTGCACCGTTACAAAAGGACGTTCATGAGAATGAGCAAGAACCGGAAAGGCTGGACTTCACTGCAATTGTGAAAGCAATGCCTCTTGACCCGCGGGATGTCGACTGGCGCGAGGCCAGTCTTCGCATTGTGCCCGAAAGTATAGAAGTGCATCGCGTAAAGCACACGGAATTCGCGACGGACAGATTCACGGTGAAACGGCATCGTCGGGAAAAGCGGGACAGCATCGATCTTTAGGAGGGCGCGCCCAGGCGCACCCAGTAAATGGAGAGGCATCCAACGCACAATGGTATAGTCGAAATCGGCAATCTTGGTCCTGTTCTGTAGAAAGGAACGCATCTATTGGCTAGCGCCAGTGACCGGAGCGATGCCCACGCATCAGGTTCGTGGGAGTCCGTCAATGGCGACAGCGCAGATCGCAGACGCGGAGATAGGAGTTCGACAATGGCCGATATCATTTCTGGCATCAAAATCCCCGATAGCAAGATCGCGCGCGAAGCCGCTGAACTCGTGCGGCAACATGAGAGCGAAATGTTGTTCAACCACTCAGCTCGCGTGTTTGTGTTCGGTGCGATGAAGGGAATCCGCCAAAACCTAAAGTTCGACTCTGAACTGCTGTATGTCGCTGCGCTGTTTCATGACTTGGGTCTGATCGACGCTTACCACACCCAGGAAAAGCGCTTTGAAGTCGACGGCGCAGACGCAGCGCGCGAATTTCTCCGGCGCCATGGCATCCCGGAACCGAAAGCGGATCTGGTGTGGGCGGCGATCGCCCTGCATACGACACCCGGCATTCCCCAGTACATGCGACCAGAAATCGCTCTTACCCACGCGGGTGTCGTTATGGACGCCGTCGGGAGAGGATATGACGAGTACACGCCAGAGCAGCGCGACGAGGTGATCACCGCCTTTCCTCGCGGCGATTTCAAGAGAGAGTTTATTGAAGTTCAGACGTGCTCGGCCCTAAAGAAGCCTCAAACGACGTTCGGTACGGTCAATTTCGAATTTATCGAACATCGTGATCCTACATTCCCTAAGCCAAGCGTATGCGCTCGCATTCATGACGCTCCGTGGAGCAGTTGAGCCATTTAAGGAGTCACGCGGTGAATGGCGAAAGTACACCATCCATTCTCCCGCTGCATATCGAAGGATGAAGGGCTGCTGGTTCGTTGGCCGTCTATCTTGGCAGCTACGGCGCGGCAGTCGGCGCACTGGCGATCACCGATGGTGGAGTGGGGCGGCTCGGCTCGGTGGCGTTGGGGTTCAGCGTGGCCGCGCTGCTAGCAGTGCCGGGTCGGCAATCGCCGGGTCAGGCTAGTTTGATGAATGGTGAGGCGATAGATACTGGCAACACTCACGTAGCCACAGACGTTCACGATCCGTGACGCTTACCACTCGAATGTGTTGCCTGGATCTAGGCGGAAGAGCGAGTTGAGAGATGCGAAAGGTTTCTGACTTCCTGATCACACGGCGCTGGCCTGCGAAACACCCGGACCGCCTGCAACTCTATTCGCTGCCGACGCCCAACGGCGTCAAGGTCTCGATCATGTTGGAGGAGATCGGGCTACCTTACGAAGCGCATCTGGTCGACTTCAATAAGGGCGACCAGCACACGCCGGAATTCCTTTCATTGAACCTGAACGGCAAGATCCCCGCGATCCTCGATCCCAACGGCGCAAACGGTGAGCCGCTGCCCTTGTTCGAATCCGGCGCCATCCTGCAATATCTCGCCGAGAAGACGGGCAAGCTTTTGCCGAGTGACACAACTCGCCGCTACAGGACCATCCAGTGGGTGCATTTCCAGATGGCCGGCATCGGACCAATGTTCGGCCAGGTCGGCTTCTTTAACAAGTTCGCCGGCCGCGAATATGAGGACAAGCGGCCACTTCAGCGATACGTCAACGAGTCGAAACGCCTGCTCGGCGTCATGGAAACGCATCTTGCCGGACGGCAGTGGATCATGGGACGATGAATATACCATTGCCGACATTTCGATGCTCGGCTGGGTGCGCAACCTGATCGGCTTCTATGAGGCGCGTGGCCTGGTCGAGTTCGATAGCCTGCGGGAAGTACCGGTTTGGCTCGAACGCGGCCTCGCGCGACCAGCGGTGCAGCGCTGACTGAATATCCCGCAGAGGCCATGAGATCGGAAGGTGTGGTGATCCGACCATGCACCGCCTCGCATGGCGCGCCAAGTCTCGTGTTCCGGTCGAATTAAACGCTTCAAAATTGTTGCCCCGATGGCCAAGCTGTCCGGTCAGGAACCCCCCATCACTGAATATCTCGTCTATCGGCTCGCGCAGGCAAACCGGGCAATCAACCGGCAGCTTAAACCACGCCTTGCCAAGGAAGGTGTGCAGATTGAGGAATGGTGGATTCTGAAGGTGCTTTCGGATGGAACCGGACGCTCCATGAGCGACCTCGCCGAAGTGGTGCTGCTCAATCATCCAACGCTGACGAAAATCGTCGACCGCATGGTGTCGGGCACTCTGGTCTATCGGGCCTCGGATCCTAAGGATCGTCGAAAAGTGCTGATATTCTGCTCCGACCGCGGCAGGATCCTATGTCACCAACTCGAGTTGCTGGCGATGAGCCAGGAAGCGCACATCGTGCAGAGATGCGGCACGAGTTCAGTCAGCGAGCTTAAGCGACTGCTGAAGAAGCTGATCGACTAGGCGATCTGAGCCGCTCAAACGATCGACGTGGTGCCGGGCCGCTTCTGCTCGGCGACAGTCGGCTCCCGCGCTGGGGGGATGATCTCATCAGACTGAACGCGCTCGTCCGCACCATCATTGCTCCTGCGGAAACAGGCAGACACACGTGGCTAAAACCCGTTCTTCGGAGTGCTGGTTCAATCCCGGCCAGATGAACGTTCGCGGCAGGAGGCTGATCAGTTTGTCAGCTTGGCTGCTTTTTACTAAGGAACAGTCCGTCCTCTTTGTCGACCTCAAGAACACCATTGCCTTGCTGAAATGCGTTGGCGATGGCCTTGCGTAGCTCGGCAAGTTGAGGCTCGCTGGCGCTATCGCCAGGCGGATAGGACGTGAGCGCCAGGAAGACATCTTCAGGCTCCGTGATCCGAAGCCTCGCAGGATGCTGCGACATGGTCACGTTACCGAATTGGGACCGCATCAGTCGGTCGGCCGTGTCGAACCCAAAGGCTGCGGCAGCCGGATCGGACGGGGGACTGCCGAATACGGTCGTCAGCTCATACATCTTGCGCATGTTGCGGGCGCCACTGGTCGTCACGGCCAGAAAGCCTCCCGGCTTCAGGCTGCGATATATTTCCGCGATCCCCTTCGCTGGGTCCGGCATATGATAGAGCATGTGCATGGCAATCACGCATCAAAGGAGCCTTTCTTAAAGGGAAGCGCGGATGCGTCGGCTTGTTGGCCTTGAACTGACCCGAATGGAAAGGTCTCATCGCTCTTCGGCTTCTTGGACCATGCCAGGAGAGCGTCAGATTGAGCCTCTCCGGCAATACGCTCACCACTGCTTCCCAGAACCAACCTGGACCTCAGCCGATGTCGAGGACCCGATCTCCCGCTTGAAGCGGCAATTGCCTCGCAATCCATGGAAACCAACCGACCTCGGCGATGGCGTATTTCGAATTGATGCCTGCCCGCGCGGCGAGCTTTCGGCTGTCGCCATACTGTTTCGCGAGCTCTGAGGTTACGGACGTCATGTTGCTTCCTCCTACACAGGTCATGAAGGTCCGCTTGGACCGACTTGGACGATCGCTTACTGATTTGCTGGGCATCTTCTAGGAGCTACGGGACGAAGGTGTTGATCTGTTTCTTCATCAACAAGGCTTCAGAACGTCTTCGCAGTGCGAGCGACAACATTTGGCCCCTTCATAAGGACTGAGGCGAACAACACTACGCTTCACTTTGGCGCATGGACGACGTCCGCGGGCTGGCTTGCTTTCCGACCAAACCCGCGAACCACTGTATAGAACGCCGGCGTAAACAGGAGACCGAATCCCGTTACACCTAGCATGCCCGAGAAAACGGCGGTCCCTAGCGACTGCCGCATCTCTGCGCCTGCGCCGGTGGCAACGACGAGCGGGGCGACGCCGAGAATAAATGCGAGCGATGTCATAAGAATGGGCCGCAGCCTGGTCCGCGCGGCGCTGACCGCCGCGTCACCTGGGGTGGCACCGTGCTCTTCGGCCTGTCGTGCAAATTCTACGATCAGAATCGCGTTCTTGGCCGCGAGGCCCACCAAAACAACGAAACCGATCTGTGCCAGGACGTCGATCGGTAAGCCACGTGTTACTAGGCCTGTAACCGATGCAAGCAGGCACATTGGCACGATCATGACCACCGCGAGTGGTAATTTCCAGTTCTCATATTGAGCCGCGAGCACCAGAAACACAAACAGGGCTGCCGCGCCGAAGATGAGCAGGGACGACGTTCCAGGTTGCTGTTGCTGGAAGGCCAGTTCGGTCCATTCGAAGCCGATGCCGGGCGGCAGAACCTGTCGGGCGAGCTCCTCCATCCTCTGCAGCGCCGTGCCTGTCGCCACACCCGGCCCGGCTACTCCCATGATTTCAGCCGCGGGGAAAAGATTGTACCGTGGCACTCGGTACGGAACGTTCTCGTATTTGAACCTAGCCACGGTCCCAATAGGTACCATTTCGTCCGACGTGTTCCGCGCCTTGAGCCGTGCGATATCCTGCGGATCTCGTCTAAAACTTCCGTCGGCCTGCGCGATCACCTCGTAGGTTCTGCCAAGATAATTGAAGTCGTTGACATATTGAGAACCGAGATAAACTTGCAGCGTTGAAAACACGTCCGTCGGGGTCAGGCCGACCTTCTCGGCTCTCTCGCGATCGATATCCGCGTAGATTGACGGCGCACCGGTGTTGAACAAGGTAAAGACGCCTGCGAAGCTCGGGTCCTTGTTGGCCGCCCGGACGAGCGCTTGAGCCGCGCGTGCGAGCGCGTCAGAACCAAGCCCCGCGCGATCCTGAAGCATCATCTTGAAGCCGCCGGCGGTGCCGAGGCCCTGCACCGGAGGCGGCGGGATAGTCAGTACATAGGCATCCTGTATCACAGAAAGGCGTTTGCGCAGGTCTGCGAGCACGGTCGTCGCAGTGACGCGATCGACATGATGGCTATACAGGGACGGCAAGCCTGAAAAAATCGTTGCGGCGTTGGAGGCAACGGTGAAAGTCGTCGCGTCCAGGCCGGCGAAAGGCGCGACATGTTCGATGCCCGGCGTTGTCAAGATGATGTCGATCACCTTCTTGAGGACAGCTTCGGTGCGATCCAGGGTCGCACCCGGCGGCAGTTGCACGACGGAAATGAGATAGCCTTGATCTTGCTCCGGAATGAACCCCGTCGGCGCACGGGCAAACTGGACGCCGGCGATACCGATCAGCGCCGCATAAGCCAACAGTACTACGCCGGTCACTTGGACGAGGCGCCCCGTCACGCGCCCATACCGCGTCGACAGCCACTCGAATCCAAAATTGAACTTGTCAAATCCTGCCCGCACCAAGCGGCGAATGCCGGACGGACGAATCTTGTGACCCGGCTCGTGCGCCTTGAACAGAACCGCGCAGAGCGCTGGGCTCAAGGTCAGTGAGACGAAACAGGAGATCAACGTCGACGCGGCGATCGTCACCGCAAACTGGCGGAAGAACAGGCCGGAAATGCCCGACAGGAATGCTGACGGCACGAACACGGCGCAAAGTGTCAGTGCAATTGAAATCAGCGCGCCGCCCACCTCGTCCATCGTGACATAGGCGGCCTTTGCAGGCGTTATCCCGCGTTCCAGATTCCGTTCGACGTTTTCGACCACAACAATGGCGTCGTCGACGACGATGCCAACCGCAAGCACCAGCCCGAACAGCGAAAGATTGTTGAGGGAGATCCCGACCGCGTAGAGAACCGTAAAGGTGCCGACGAGAGACACCGGGATCGCAATCACCGGAATGATCGCGGCTCGCCAACTCTGAAGAAAGAGGAAGACCACGCCCACGACCAATAGGATCGCAACGAAGATGGTCGTGATGACTTCGTCAACGGATTTGCCGACAAATATGGTCGGATCGTAGATAACTTTATGGGCGACGCCGGGCGGAAACTCCTTTGAAAGCGTCTCCATGCTCGACAGGACCTCGTGCTCCACCGTCAGAGAATTGGCGCCAGGCTGGGCGAAGATGAGCAGCGGCAGGCCCGGCCCGCGGTCCAAAAAAGCCGTCGAGCCATAGTCCGCCGCACCGACTTCAACACGACCTACGTCGCGGATGCGGGTAACGCGCCCCTCAGAATCAGCTTTGAGCACGATGGCGCCGAATTGCTCCGGCGTAGCGAGCCGCCCTAGCGTCTGTACGTTGAGCTGATACGCCTGATCCGAGGCGACCGGCGGCTGGTTGAGGATGCCGGCCGAGACCTGAACATTCTGCGCTCGCAGTGCCGCAAGGACTTCGCCCGCGCTCAATTTGTGGGCCGCGACCTTGTCCGGATCGAGCCAAATGCGCATCGCGTATTCGCGCGCGCCGTGGAATTGGACGTCGCCCACGCCGGGCAGCCGCGCCAGCACGTCCTTTACGTGCAGCGTCGCATAGTTCGATAAATACAGGGTGTCGCGCGAACTGTCCGGCGAATAGAGGTGGACCGCCAAAAGAATGTTGGGCGTCGCCTTTCTCACCAGCACCCCAAGGCGCTGGACGTCTTCCGGCAACCGAGGGAGGGCGTCCTGAACGCGATTTTGCGTCAGCATCTGCGCGACGTTGAGGTCGGTCCCGATCCGGAACGTCACGGTTACCGTGAGTTTGCCGTCACCGGTCGATTGGCTAGTCAAGTAGAGCATGTTCTCGACGCCATTGATTTGTTGCTCAAGCGGCGTCGCAACGGTCCGCGAGACCGTCTCCGCGGAAGCGCCCGGATAGGTGGTCGTCACCTGAACCGTGGGAGGCACGATTTCCGGATATTGAGCGACAGGCAAAATGGCGAGCGCGCCAAGCCCGATCAGAGTGACGAAGACGCTCAGTACGGTCGCGAATATAGGCCTATCGATGAAAATGTGTGCGAGGCGCATGGGATCGTTCCAGTCTCAGTTTTTACTCAGTCTTGGCCATCGGCGATTGCGTCGTAATGGATCGCACCATGCTGCGGCACGACTTTCGTGCCTGGCCTAGCGCGCACCAGTCCGTCGATGACGACCCGGTCGTTCGGTTCAAGCCCCGATCGGATCACCCGCAGGCCGCCTCTAAGATCTCCCGGTTGCACGACCTTCGGCACCACGGTCGCGTCCGGAGAAACCGTCATCACCAGATGTTGCGACTGATCGAGCACTAGCGCCGAATCGGGCAGCAGGAGAGCCGGCGTCGGCGCCGCAACAGCCACACGAAGCCGCGCGAATTGACCGGGCGCGAGAAACAGATCCGGATTTGGCACGGTAGCGCGGGCGTGGATCGTTCCGCTCGAGCGATCAAGAGCATTGTCGAGGAAGTCGAGGGTTCCGTGCCGTTTGAAATTGGTCTCGTCGCTCAGGCCAAACGCGATCGTGTCGGCGAGCGGGCCTGCAATGGGTGCGCGTTCGCGTGAAAACGCCAGGTAGTCGGATTCACTCATGTCAAAGTCGAGATAGAGCGGATCGAGCGAAACCAGCGTTGCGAGCAAGGTGGTCGGGCTGACGGCCGCTCGGCTGCCGGCGATCAGGTCGCCGATCGAAACCTGGCGGGCGCCGATTCGTCCGGTAAAAGGCGCCGTGACCCGGCAATATTCGAGGTCGAGCTGGGCATCTCGGATGCGGGCTCTGGCGTCCTCCACCGCGGCCTGCGAGGCATGCTGCTCATTGGTGCGTTGGTCGACCGTTTCCTGGGTCGCAAAATCATCACGCCGGAGCGATTGTGAGCGTTCGAGCTGATTGTTCGCCAGCGCGAGACGCGCTACTGCGCTGTGGAGCTGGGCATTCGCCTGCGCAAGTTTGATCTCGTAGGGGCGCGGGTCAATCACGAAAAGCAGGTCGCCCTTGTGTACGATTTGCCCATCCTTGAAATGAATTTCGGTGAGGACACCTCCAACCTGGGCGCGCAACTCCACGCGGTCGATGGCCGAGAACTGTCCAAGGAATCCGAACCGGGAATCGACGTCTCGCCGCAAGGGTTCGCTTACTGTTACCGGAAGTGCTCCGGCTTGTCGCGGCGCCGCGTGATCATCTTTGTAGCGGGAGAATGCGAAGTAACTGAGCGCTAGGGCTACAAGAGCCGCGCCTGTGCTCAAGAACTTCCACCGTCGTTGCGGGGGCGAGGAGCCGAGTGACTTTTCGAGCTCCGAGCGATTGCTAATTTGATCCATTGACCGTCCATATCTCTCTGCATGACGTTTCTCGTTTTGGAGAACCCTTTCGGTAAGAGCCAATCCGATTCTCGGCAGGAGCGGCAGCCGGAAACATCTCAACGCAGAGGCGCTATCAACGAAAGAGATGTGCCCCATCAGATCGTTTGACAGTACCAAGATCGGTGATTCTGATTGCACCGTACTGTGCTGCGGCGGCGCCGGTCGGATATCCGGACCCCCGTGAGCCCAAATGTTGTCTCCCTACTGAATAGAAAGTCCAGCTATCGTGTGCGTGCACTGCCCATGTGCCGAAGGAGTTCGCGCGGATCGACACCCGCGCGGAGATTCTCAGCATTGTGGGCAGTCATCGCATAATGCAGTTGATGTTTCATGCGCTGCGATGAGGCAGCCAGCGTAGCTCTGCCGAACGATTTCACGCGCCCAATTTCGCGAGTTGCAAGCAACGATCTGGGCGTCGTCGTCGCATCTAGCGCTCTAGGGTTCACTCGATCAGCCTGCCAGCTGGCGGCTAGGAGGAGAGCGCCGCTGCCCGCCGCTCAGGGCAGCAGCAGGTCTTGGCCGGCCGGTCGGTGCGCTGGTGGTGAAGGGCTCGGAAAGAGCGAGTGAGAGATGCCAGACCCTTCCAGATCCACGGCGTCGGCTCGCCAAACACCCAGACCGCTTGCAACTTTATTCATTCCCGACGCCAACGCTCTCAACGTCTCGATCATGTTGGAGGAGATTGGCCTGACGTACGAAGTGCATCTGGTCGACTCCAGCACGACTAGCAGCAGACGTGGGAATTTCCTCGTTGAATCCTGCCGTTAGAGTCCGGCGATCCGCGGCCCCGACGCTGGGCCGCGGCGGCCGCGCCACAAAACGGTCGATGGGGAGCGCAGTCATAGCGCGATGGTACACGCACAATTGCAAATCTTGGTACTGCTTTATGGCTAGGACGATACGCATCTGCTCGCCATGACCAGCGGCCTGAGCGACTCCGATCCAACTTCAATCTCTTGTGTCAAGGTTGTCCAAAGCGGAAGGCGTCGCTCGCCAGAGCTTCGATGCTTGCTGAGGAGAATGCAGATGACGAACGACATTTTCGGCGTAAGGATTCCCGATAGCAAAATGGCGCGCGACGTAACGCGGCTCATTCGCAACGCAGAGGACGACCTTCTGTTTTACCATTCCACTCGGGTCTATTTTTGGGGCGCCCTGATTGGAACGCGGAAGCGCTTAACGTTTGATCCAGAACTTCTCTACACAGCAGCGATGTTCCACGACATCGGCCTTACCGACGGCTATCGGGAGAGCCAGCTTCCCTTTGAAGTGGACGGCGCGAATGCCGCGCGCGAATTTCTTGAGAACTATAGTATCTCTGAAAGAGATATCCAGAAAGTTTGGACCGCAGTGGCCCTTCACGCGACTCCGGACATCCCGGAATACATGCATCCAGAGATCGCCCTGGTTCAGGAGGGGTATGAAATGGATGTTGTGGGTCGGGGCTCTGACTATTTTCAAAGCGAACAACGCGAGGCAGTGATTGCCGCCTATCCGCGTAGCAAAGACTTCAATCGTGAGATCATCGAGGCATTCTATCAGGGGGTGAAGCGGAGACCCGACAGCACATTTGATATTGTTGCATTGAAGGAGCCGAACTTTCGGCGCGCGAGCTTATGCAGCATTTTTTTGGGCTCCCACTGGAAACACTGACTATTCGTCCAAACCTCTGAACTGTCCCGAGCATAACCGTTGCTATATGCAGCGCCGAGAAACATCGGTGCTGCGCCGGCACCCAGGCGCTAACAAACCAAGAAGGCCAATCATGGATCGTCGACTACTTGTTCTCGCCGTTGGAATGTTCGCTGTTGGAACGGATAATTTTGTGATCGCTGGTATATTACCGAGCATTTCGATGTCGCTGAATACTTCCGCCAGCGCTGCGGGACAAATGGTGTCGATTTATGCATTGTCATTCGCAATTCTGGCCCCAGTCATAGCCGCTCTCGCGGGCGGATGGTCACGCAAATTCTTGCTAATGTCCGCGCTCGGAATCTTCGTGGTCGGCAACGCGCTTAGCGCGGTTGCGACCGACCTCAATACCGTCCTTGTCAGCCGCGCCCTGGCCGGACTCGGCGCGGCGATGTTTGCTCCCACAGCGCTCGGCGCAGCAGCCTCGCTCGTTGCGCATGAAAAAAGGGGGCGCGCCCTTGCAATCGTCACAGCGGGACTTGCCGGTGCAACCGCACTGGGAGCGCCGATCGGCACGTTTATCGGAGGCTTGGGCGGGTGGCGTGGCACACTCTGGTCCGTCGCTGGGCTTGGCCTGATAGCGATGATCGGCGTCTCACTAATGCTTCGGACCATCCCGACACCTCCGCGTATCACCCTGCGTGAAAGGCTCCGTCCGCTCCGCGATAGTCGCATCGCGCTGACATTGCTGACCACTTTATTTGCTTACGGCGGCTTGTTGATGGTCTACACGTATATTGGGCTGACGCTCGATCACATCACCAAGGGTAACATCGGTGTCCTGGCCGGAATACTGTTTCTTTGGGGCGTGGCGGCAACCGCTGGCAATCTTCTGTCAGGCAGGCTAGTCGACCGTTTTGGTAGTCGTGAGATCATCAATGGCGCGCTTATCGTCGCTGCGATCAACTTCGCGGCTCTGCCGTGGACCTCCGCGCATATAGGCACGGGTCTAGTGAGCGTCGCGATCTGGGGCATCTCCGGCTGGGGGCTGAACGTTCCGCAGCAACATCGGCTGGTGACGCTTGCGCCGCACGTCGCGCCCCTGTTGCTGGCCCTCAACAACACCGCACTATATGCGGGGCTTGCCTGCTCAGGCTTGCTGGGCGGCATCGTCATTCTCGTTATCGACGTGCACTATCTAAGTCTGGTCGGTTCGGCGTCAATATTCGTTGCGCTTGTTATGGCTGAGTTGGCACATATCCGGATCATCCGGCGAGCGTCGCTCGAGCCGCGCGAAACAGCGGATGCATAACCCGCCGCATCACGACGGAATGCTCCAAGGCGGTCATTTCAATGCGAATGAACGTGGATGCGAAGCAACCATCGCTCAATGGTACATCGAGATTTGCTAATCTTGGTTCTGTTCCAGATCAGGCGTCCCCCTATTTCTTCATCAGTAGCGCCGGTCGACGCTGATCCACCGTAACCATCGATCCTTGAACGTTCGATTGTCCACCGGGGAATGCGATCAAACGGATGTGGCCTGCAAAAATCATTTGATCGTGAAAGGCAAGGTGAATGGCGAACTACGTGCTTATACATGGCGCTTGGCACACAGGTACCACCCTCCAGGGTGTGGCGTCCCTGATCCAGGCCATGGGACATGATGTCCACACCCCTACGATAAAAGGAAACCGACCTGGTGACTCGAAAGCGGTCGGCTTGTCAGAAGCCATAGAGTCGATCGTCGAATATTTGGAAGAAGCCGGCACCCAGGATGCAATACTTGTCGGACACAGTTACGGTGGAATGGTGATTACAGGAGTGGCCGATCGCATTCTGCACCGCATCCGGCGCCTGATCTATTGGAACGCCTACGTTCCCAATGATGGAGAGTCCATCCAAGATATGACCTCGCCACATCAAGTCGCCGCGATAGAGGCCCTCGCAGCAGAACGGAATGATGGCTCGGTCGTATTGCCGTTCCCTTTCTTTCGTGAAGCTTTCATCAATGATGGTGACCTTGAGACGGCGCAAAAAGCCTACGAAATGCTCAATCCGCACCCGATGCAGACATTCAGGGACAAGATCCGTCTATCCGCCAATCCGGCCGACATGAAAGTTGGAAAATCCTATATCAACTGCACCGAGGATACAGTGGCCCCGCATAGCCATCCCTGGCATCCGAGACTTTCGGAGAAGCTTGGGCTTTTCCGCCTCATCCAGATTCCGGGGTCTCATGAAATAAGCTTCACACATCCGGAGCGGATAGCGAGGGCCATCGTAGCGGCCGGCCGCGACTAAGTCAGATGTCAATGTCGGTAATCGAGTTTGTCGCTTCGGGGAGGACGCCGGCGGCTCGAGCCGCAACAGCTCGGCAGATCCTGTGACGAAAGACGATCCGGATGAACAAGAATCATGGGCCACCGACCAGCAGCGTGCCGCGCAAGGGCCACGATGGATCCCTCAATGGGCGCGTTCTTATTGCGGGAGGGGGAATCGGCGGACTGACGCTGGCATTGTCGCTGCATCAGTTGGGCGTTCCTTGCACCGTCTTTGAGGCCGCCACGGAAGTCCGGGAGCTCGGGGTGGGCATAAATATCCTCCCACACAGCGCCCGCGTGCTCATGTCACTCGGCCTGTTAAGGGAGCTCGACGATGTCGCCATCCGCACGCGCGAACTGCGGTATCTCAATCACCTCGGACAACAGATATGGGCTGGCGAGTGCGGCCTCTGGGGCGGGCACGATGTGCCCCAGCTCTCAATCCATCGTGGCAGGTTGCACGGCGTTCTGTGGCGAGCGGCGCAGGCGCGATTGCCGGTTGGCGGCTTGCGCAACGGTTATCGCCTGCACGGATTCACTCAGGGTAGCCATGGCGTCACGGCGCGCTTCACGCTAGCCGACGGCACGGAGGCGGAGGAGCGTGGCGACGTGCTGGTAGGTGCTGATGGCATCCACTCAGCGTTGCGGGCCCTGCTGCATCCTGGCGACGGCGGCATCCGCTGGCAAGGCAGTCAGCTGTGGCGAGGAGCAGTGGATTGGCCTGTTTTCGAGGGCGGCAATGTCATGCTGATTGCCGCCGACTCGATGGCTAAGCTGACCGTCTATCCGATCGCCGAGGGCAGATCGGCGGGAACGCGGCTGACCAATTGGGTGATGAACGGGAAGGTGGCGGACGGCGCATCGCCGCCGCCCCGGCGTGAGAACTGGTCTCGCCCCGGCAAGCTCGAGGAGGCGCTGCCGTTCGCAAGGCGCCTGCGGCTACCCTTCCTCGACATCGAGGCGCTGATCCGGGCCACGCCGCAGTTTTTTGAATACCCGGAGTGTGATCGCGATCCGCTTCCCTGGTGGACGCGAGGTCGCGTGACGCTGCTGGGCGATGCGGCACATCCCATGTATCCCACTGGCTCGAACGGCTCAGCCCAGGCCATTCTCGATGCGACGTGCCTGGCGAGGCTTTTGTCCGAACTGGCGCCTGAGGCGGCGCTCAGCGCCTATGAGGCTGAGAGACGACCCAAGACTGCCGAGGTCGTATGCAACAATCGTAGAGGGGGGCCCGAGCGCGTGCTGGATCTGGTGGCCGAGCGGGCACCGAAAGGCTTCAACCGCTTGGAGGACGTGATCACGACCGCAGAGCTCGCTGACATAGTTGGCGGCTATGCGCGATTAACAGGGCTCGCCAGCCACTAGTAGCACTTGCAGGCAGCCTTATCGACGGCTTCGAGAAGACACGTGGTCTTCTGTCATGCCGCCGCGGCGCCCATAGCCTGCCATCGATTGGGCCCGACCTTTCAAGGGCGACCCAGACGGCTTGCACGAACACGACGCGCGGGTAGCGATTGCCACGCTTCGACATCTTGGCGAGATTTTGTGCGTCGCCGGTCGAGATCTGCATGGGAACCAGTTCAAGCCAAGCGGCGAAGCCGCAGCCATTGGCAAAGCTATCGCCGATTCCAATCGCCGCCACTATGGCACTCCAGATAATGGGTGCCCGGGATGCCCGTCAGTCGTTCACATCCGGCAGCTTGCCTGCTAAGCTCTCCGACCGATACTTGCTCGATCCGGACATCGAGTTGACGCCAATCCGAAGCCAGCCCTTACAAACGCACCATGCGCGGCGATAGCCTCGGGTGGCGCGGCCAGGACGGGCGGCGATTCCGTTCGCGAAAAGTGTTGTCCTTGTCAAACCGCAAATGCCGCGTTCCAGCATAAAGGCGCGGAGTGCTTGATGATGCCACTACGCTGCCTGACCATTCGCTCGCGGACCCGATGCAATGACTGCAGGTCGAGCACGGCGTTTATGAATGCGCCGGATCGCATGATCGCGCGCCGACGACTCCGTCGGCCGGCTCCAGTGTGCTGATGCTCGCAATGCAACCGGCATTACGAGTTGGGCATATGCGTCAGATACTGATAGATCGCGGCCAGCTCGTCATCCTCCATTTTTCCGACAGAACGCCACGGCATTTGCTCGCTGATCTGGTGACCGTTGGGATCGATGCCGGTACGCATGGCTGCAATGAAGCCGGCCTGCGTCCAGTCCTTGACCAGATTGAGGTCCGGTCCGAGCGGCGCCAACTGCCCGGGCACGCCGCCGGTCAAATTCTCGCCGTGGCACGCACGGCAGTCTTGATACGCCAGGATGTATTCGCCAAACTCAAAGGTCGGCCCTTTCAACGGCCCTGAGACATGTCCGGTGACGATCGGGTTGCCGCTTGGCAGCAGGTCTGCGCCGAGCATGGCAAGGCCGAGCAGATTCATGTGATCGGGCGGATCCGGCGTCGGATTTCCTGACGCCGGCACACTACGGATATACGCGATCACAGCCTTGATGTCGTCGTCGCTCAGTCGGCCGGCCCTGACGTAGGACATCATTGTCAACCACCGGCCCTCCGCGTCAACGCCGTTGCGAATGGCGCGGAAGATCTCGCCATCCGACCAGTGCTTCAATGGCCCGGCCGGAGTAAGATTTGCAGCCACGAAGGACCCAATTGGAACCTGGAGTTCTACGGCGAGATCGTAGCCGCCGGTGAGCGTGCCAGTGTGTGAATGGCAGGCGCCACACAGACCGTCGGAGATATCCTTGCCACGCGCAACGAGTTCGGGGGTTGCCGCAACCTTGATATCAGGGATGGGAGCCGAGCGGCTGTGCTGCTTGATCATCCCCAGCGACGTGAGCGCGCTGGCAGACAACACCGCAACGGACAGCAGCGCCAACAGGCTTGCGCCACCCCATTTGATGATGCGGTTTTTAACACGCCATGTGCGGAAACCAGACCAAGCCAATAACGCGGCGATGGCGATCAACGCCACCAGCGCAACGATGTTTTGCATTGCTACTCCTAGACAAATGATGCGCACGGGAAAGTGAACTGAGCAGAATGGAATCTGCCGGTCGTTCACGCTGACGACAAATCTCGCGACGCAGCCGTCGGCGTCGTGCCATCAAAGCTAGGCCACTGAGCAAGCGGCGTCGTGGGCCTAACGCGCCCTTTCGTGCCTTACGTCACGCACGGGGTTGAACGTTGTCGCCCTGCACATGAACGCCGGGTGCGTGACCGAAGCGTTGGCGGAATGCCCGGGCGAAGTTAGTGTAATCGCGATACCCGCAATCGTATGCGATCGTGCTCAGAGGCTGGCCCGACTTCGACCCCCGACGCCTAATAGCGCGGGCCGCTTGATCCAGGCGCACTGATTGAATGAAGCCGCTGCAGGTACAACCGTGGTTCGTGAACAGTTTTTGCAGGTAACGTAGCGAAATACCGACCTCGGCAGCAATCTCACTCGGACCGAAATCTGGGTCGGCAAAGCGATCCTTGATGACATCGCAGATGCGCTTAAACAACCGATCCGAATGAAGGGGGCCTGGTACTGGGTCCAGCGGCGCGAATACCGCTCCGAGCAGATCGTAAACCGCTAACTGCATATAGTTGGCAGCCGAGGTTGGCATCGGTTGCTCGACGTCGACGGCGTCCAGAACGAGTTGGAACAGCAGGCGTGATGCACGCGTTCCAGAGTGGCCAGACTTTCGAACTTTGAAACTTTCGAACTTGGCCCAATCCGGACATTGCTTGTCGAGCGGTTCACTCCGTCTCGCGCGGCGCGGGTCGATCCTCCGGCGACTGCAAGCACAGGCCGAACGCGTCTGTCCAAATGCCGACCACCCAGCGCCGCAGTGAAGCCGTGATGAGAGCCGCACGTTTTGACGCGCTTCCTTGACGCGAACCAGTGCCGGTCGATGCGCGGCGACAGCTTGATGCTGCCGTCATCTGTGCGCGGCCATCGAAGACGCGATTGTCGTGGCGTTTGATCACGACATCGTGCGCCGGGCCGGCGCAACAGGGCATGGTGCAATTGGAATGATCAATCTTGGTACTGTTTCGATAAGCCGACAGCGCACATTTTTGCCTGATCGTCACCGGGATCGCGTCGGGTTACAGCGCTGTTGCGTCGTGTCGATGCGGGTCTCATGCAAACTCAAGCGGGGTAACAGTGGCCGAACTCGGGTCGCTGATCATCTGCGGCCAGTACAGCTTCCCGATTCAGCAGATGGCTTCGGCGTCCTGCCGTCTCCGTGATGGAGTTGGCGTTTGCTTTCACGATCGATGCGATCGAGCGCCGCTTCACACGCGCGCAACGTTGCAGGCACGACAACGTGAAAGTCGACATTGCGGCTCGATCTTGCACCACCATGCGCATTCACTGCACCCTCTCAACCCGGACGTTCTCGATGATTCAGGAGCAAGGAATGAACGACCCTCAGGCATCCTCAAGACCGGCTTCGCCCGATCTCAGTCGGCTCGCGCCGTTGTCGCGACGCAAGTTTGTCGGCTTCACAGGAGTGCTGGGTGCCGCTGCTCCGTTTGCTGTGTTGAAAGCGGCGAACGCGTTCCCCGGCTTTGGATCGACAGCCGCCGCAAACGGCATCGGCGACATCCCGATCTGCCGAGCATCCGAGAGCACTTACGCCGATCCAAAGGGGCCGCCACGACACATTCGCTTTGTGTACAATGGCACCGGGATCTGCACTGCGGCGGTGCCGGTCGCTTTGCATCACGGGTATTTTGGCAAGCATAACCTGGATGTCGAATTTATTCAGGTCGCCGGCGAGACCGACCAGATGCTGCAGGCGCTTGCGACGGACAAAGCCGACGCCGGTTCGAGCATGCTGCTGAATTGGCTCAAGCCGCTTGAGCAGGGCATCGATGTGAAGCTCACAGCGGGCCTGCACGGCGGCTGCACACGCCTGTTCGCCGGCAAGACATCGGGCATCACCGATATCACGAAACTCAAAGGCGGGACGATCGGCGTGTCCAGCATTTCCGGCTCGCCCCGCAATTTCTTCGCGATCTTGCTGTCCGACAATGGCATCAACCCGGAAAGCGACGTTCAATGGCGCGAGTTTCCGGCGGACCTGCTGCCGATCGCGCTAAAGCGCGGAGAAGTCCAGGCGATCGCCGACGCCGATCCGACAGCGTGGCTGATACAGCATCGCAGCAACGGCGAGCTGGTGGAGATCGCCTCGAATCTCTCCAGCGACTACGCCAACCTGTCCTGCTGCACGATGGGTGTCCGTGCCTCTCTATGGGCAAAAGATCCCGCGACTGTCACCGCCTTGACGAATGCCATCCACGATGCGGCCGTCTATGTCGCCACCAACCCCGATGACGCCGCTGAGGTCTTCGCACCATACACACCGAAAGTTCCGGTCGCAGACCTTGCGGCGATGCTGCGCAGCCACACGCATGGACACCATCCTGCGGGCGATGCGCTGCGTCGGGAAGTCGTCAGGATCACGAGCGACCTCAAACGGGCGTCGATCATCAAGCAGAGTACGGATCCCCAAAAGCTCGCCAACCGCGTGGTCGTCGACGTGACCGGTTGATCGAAGATGCCGAAAGACGCGACCACCGCATGGGCATCAATATGAGCTCACCGACCGACCAGCTTCTGGAGTGCATCGCTATGGGCAAGACCGATGCGAACGATCTAAAACGCGTCTCGGTCTTCAAGCCGGGCGCGGATACCGCGAAATTCGCCGAGCGGATTTATGTCGACGTATTCGACAGGGTCTAAGACGCCGGCACTGGCGCGATCTACCGGAGATAAAGCCGCCGCCGCGAGCCATTCGCTGTCGTTTCCGATATCGGTTGCGAAAAATGCGTCGGGTGCGTTGGCAGCCTTGGCGTGGACCGGCTTCGGACTTTCCTGCCTGCTGTGGCAAGACCTCGGCGATTGGTCGCGGACCCATGACGTGGCGGTCGCGTCATTCGTGTTCGCTGGTGGCATTCTCACCGCAACTCTGTTTGGCCGGTTTGGCAGCGGCCTACAGTCGCGGGCGCCATGGCTGCTGGCGTTTGGGCTGTTCCTGACCATATGGGAAATCGCGACCGCCAAGTTCGCATGGCTGCCATTGCCGTTCTTTCCGCCGCCGCAAGCCATTGTCGAAGTCTACACCGACGACTGGCCGAAGCTTCTGGCCAGCACCGTTGCATCGGTGAAGCTTCAGCTTGTCGGCTATGCGCTCGGGGCAGCGATCGGCTTTCTCGCCGGCGTATTGATTGGATGGTCGCGCGCCGTCGGCTATTGGGTACATCCTGCCCTGCGCTTCATCGGGCCGCTGCCCGCAACGGCATGGCTGCCATTTGCCTTGTTCACGTTTCCGTCGAGCTGGAGCGCGAGCACGTTCCTGATCGCACTGGCCACCGGGTTTCCGGTCACGGTGCTGACCTGGTCGGGCGTCGCAAGCGTCGGCAATGCCTATTACGATGTCGCGCGAACATTGGGGGCGAAGCCTTCCTTCCTGGTGCTCAAGGTCGCAATTCCAGCGGCGCTGCCGCACGTGTTCGTAGGCCTGTTTATGGGTCTTGGATCGTCCTTTGCCGTTCTGGTCGTTGCCGAAATGATGGGCGTCAAGGCCGGGCTCGGGTGGTATTTGCAATGGGCGCAGGGCTGGGCAGCTTACGCAAACATGTATGCGGCGCTGATCGTTATGTCGTTGTTGTGCTCCGGCGCGATCAGCCTGCTGTTCAGGACGCGCGACCGGCTGCTGGTCTGGCAGAAAGGCGTCGTCAAATGGTAGCGGTTGCTATCGCTGAAACTGATCGGCCGGCTGCCGTCGGCGCGTCGCTGAATGTCGAGGGCGTCAGCCACGCCTTTGACATCGATGGCGCCGCGCTGCCGGTACTGAATGACGTTAGCTTCAACGTAAGACCGGGCGAATTCGTCGCGCTGCTCGGTCCCTCGGGATGCGGAAAGTCGACCTTGCTGCGTCTGGTGGCCGGGCTTGAACCGCCGCGATCGGGCGCGTTGTTCGAAGATAGTCGTCCGATCAATGGGCCATTCCCGTCGCGGGTGGTGGTGTTTCAGGATCCGACGCTGTTTCCGTGGCGAACCGTCTGGAAAAACGTTGCGCTCGGGCTCGAGGCCCAGGGTGTCTTAAAGAGCCAACGCCCCCGCGTCGATGCGGCGCTCGACCTCGTCGGGCTTTCTGCGTTTCGCAACGCCTACCCGCATCAGCTTTCGGGAGGAATGGCCCAGCGGGTCGCGCTGGCACGAGCGCTGGTGAACAACCCCAGGATACTTATTCTGGATGAGCCGCTCGGCAAGCTCGATTCGCTGACACGCATCTCCATGCAGGCGGAAATCGCCGCGCTCTGGCAGCGCAGCGGCTTCACCACGCTGATGGTGACGCACGACGTTGAAGAGGCGGTCTTCATGGCCAACCGCGTCATCGTATTCAGCGACCGCCCCGCGCGCATCAAGGCCGACATGACGGTCGATCGTCCCTTCCCCAGGCACCGCGGCGATCCCAAGCTGGCGCAGTTACGGAGCAACATTCTGGGGCTGCTTGGATTGGATGCGAACTGGTGAGCAGCGGCCGGGCGTTGACGGCACGTGCGATGTCTCGTCGTGGGCGACAGCGCCTGCGCGAGGTACATCGAGACCGCGCTGGCGCGCCTGCGCGGTAACCGATAGGCGTCAGGTCGGACGATCGCGGACGACAGCATCGCATGGCAGAAGCCTATCGAGCTCATCGAGCTCCTTGGCGTGATGGGCTCCCCATTCTATGAGGGAATCCAACACGGGCCGCAGGCTTTCGCCGAGCGGGGTGAGCAGGTATTCGACCCCCTGACGATCGTCGGCGCTGGGCTGCCGGCTCACCGTTCCATGTTCCTCAAGCGCTCGCAGCTGCCCGATCAACACCTTCTGCGAGATGCCGGCAATGCGCTTTTCCAGCTCGCATGTGCGTTGCGGGCCGTCCAGCAACACGGAAAGGATGACCGCCTTCCAGCGTCCCGAAAAGACGCCTAGCGCGCGCTCGACCGGCAAGCCGGGTAGTCTCTTGATGATCTTCATCCGCCGACCACTGACCAATTCGTGTGTAGATCGGAACGACTACCGAAGAATAAACCTTCGGCAGAAATCTGATCGGAGGATGATCTATGGCCGACCTGTTCGAAACTCAACTGCTTGGCGGCACTGTTCCGCTGAAGAACCGCATCGTCATGCCACCCATGACCCGCACGCGAACGTCCGAAGGCGACCTCCCGACCGATGGTGACCTCCCGAACGAGATGATCGCCACCTATTACGGCCAGAGGGCCAGCGCCGGCCTGATCATTTCCGAGGTCAACGACGTGGATCAGTCCAGTCATGGTTACGCGAGGATACCCGGAATCCACTCGGAAGCCCAAATGCAGGGCTGGCGCCTGGTGACCGATGAGGTTCACCGGCATGGCGGCACGATCTTTATGCAGTTGTGGCACGTCGGCAGGTTGGGCCATTCCTCGCTTCTGCCGAACGGCCAGGCCCCGGTGGGCGTGACCGGCGAAAGGGCTGCGGGTTCAGAGGTGTTCGCCCATGGCCCGGACGGACGGTTGCGTTTTATGTCTGTGGAGACGCCGAGGCCTCTCAGCACGGATGAGGTGTCGGCCATGGTGGGCACCTTCGCCAAAGCCGCCGCCAATGCACGGGAGGTCGGATTCGATGGTGTCGAACTCCATGCGGCCAACGGCTATCTGATCGAGCAGTTCATGAACTCGGTGCTCAATACGCGCACCGACCGTTACGGCGGGGGCAGCATGGAAGATCGTACGCGCTTCCTGATGGAAGTCGTCGATGCGGTGGTGGCTGAATTCGGTCCGGGGCGCGTGGGTGTTCGCCTGTCTCCGTTCGGCAAGTACGGCTCCATGCCGGCGGACCCTCTTACGGAGGAAACGTTTCTGTACGTTGTCGAGCAGCTGGGGCGTCGCGGCGTGGCGTACATCCATCTGCTCTACGAGCTACTGCCCGAAGGAAACATGGAGGCGGCGGAGTTCAAGCCTCGGTACCTCGACCACGCGCTGCTTGCCAAGGCTCGGGCGGTGTTTCCTGGCGCCTTCATCTGGTGTGGCGGCTTCAATGACCGCGAGCGCGCCCAGGCTTCGCTCGACACCGGGTTGGTGGACCTGATCGCCTTCGGCAGACCATATATCGCAAACCCGGACCTTGTTGAGCGTCTCAAGCACGGCTGGCCGTTAGCCGTAGCGGACCGATCAACTTATTACACCCGACGCGGCGAGGTGGGTTTCACGGACTTCCCTGCTTATCCGATCGGTAGTGCTGCACGCGATGCAGCCTGACCGCGGCGGTGGGTCGAGGCGTCCGGTGCCGGGCGGTTTCTGCGGACGAACATTTCTCGTCACCGGTGCCAGCAAAGGCATTGGCGCGCACTCTCAACGCGGCTCGCCGATGCCGATCATCATGTGGTCGGCATCGCCCGTGGCAGGCCAGTTGTATCACCGGGCAGACCCTATTCGTCGATGGCGGTGGATCGACCGGAAGGGTGGCCATCTGAACCGAAAGTACAGGGCGACAAGGACTACAATTCCGTCGTTCAGGCGCCCAGCACCCACACTTCAGCAAGGTGCTGTCGAGCTTGATCACTGAAAAGCAGGGCCAGCGCATCCAGCAGGCGCTTGCGACGCTGCAATAATCCAAACGTGAAGTCTAACCCAACCCAAGCAAAGGAGCCCCATGATGGGTGCACCAACGAAGACTGCCGACTCCACCGTCGTCAACGGCATCAATGTCGACGACCTGGTTGCGCTGATCGACGACGTCAAGCGCAAACCTGCCAAAGGCAAGACGAACTGGCACGCCGTCACGACCTGGCAGGGCCAGACGCGGAGCCGCGCCGAAATCGAGCGTTATGAGATGGGCGGAGAAAAGGTGCCGCGCCGGTTCTGCATCGACATCGACGAGCCTCGCGAACTCGGCGGAACGAACCGTTTCGCCAATCCGCAGGAGCATCTGATCGCGGCGCTCAACGCCTGCATGACCGTCGGATACGTGGCGCAGTGCGCGGTGCGTGGAATCACCCTCGAAAGCCTGTCGATCGAAACCGATGGCGAGATCGATCTTCGCGGCTTCCTCGGGATCGATCCTGCCGTGCCCCCAGGCTACGAGACCCTCAGATATACCGTCCGTATCAAGGGTAGCGGCACAAAAGAACAGTTCGTCGAGGTCCACGAGGCGGTCATGGCGACCTCGCCCAACTTCTACAATTTATCCGAGGCTGTGGCTCTCAAACCTGCCTTGATCGTCGAGTGATTGCACGCTGGTGCAACCCCGGACGAAATCTCGGCCGTACTGCAGCTGGCCTGCAGCTGGCCGCCGCGCTCTCAAAGGCAAACTGGTCGATCCGATGCTCTTGACACGACCGCCGAACTGATCGCGGCGATCAAGGTGTCTTGGCTTCGGATATAGCAGTAACATCAGGATGTATGTCATGACTTTCAGCGATTCGTCCCTGCCGCCGGTATTGCCCGAGGATGCCGCGCCACTCGTGGCCACGGTCGCGGGGAAAATTTGACTGGCTCTGGATGGCACTCGTGGCCCAGGACAGACCATCTTCATACCATCCAGCAAAGAAATGAGCGTATGCCATCCAGGTTTGAATCAAAAACAAGCGAGGATCGAGAGGACTTAGGCGAATTGCCGCCGAAAACTGCTCAATCGCAGCGTCGTCATTTCCGAGATAAATATTTGTCCAGCCTTTCCAATTGCGCGCCAAAACCGAATTGGGATCGAGGGCAATGGCGCTTGCACAAAGAGCTTCCCCTTTCTCCGGCTCTTCGAGTACGTATGAGTACGCTTGTCCTGACAACGCAAGCACCAGAGGATCATCCTGGTCGAGCTGTATCGCTCGTTCGGCAAGCTGCCGGGTTTCAGCCCGCTCTTGGGCAGCATTCCTTGTCCACGCCCACGCTTTCTTCTGTCCAAAATTACTTGCTGCAAAAGCGTAGGCCCGGGCGAACGCAGATCGAGCGAGATTGCAATTTTCGTCAGCCTGAGAGCTTCAACATTTCCCTTTCGGGTTTGCTGGTAGGCGACAAACAGCGCGCGAAGATAGTAGTCATAAGCCTTCAGATTCTCCGTTGGCTTGCGCCGGACGCGCTCCATTTCGGCTCGCTCAAGCTGCGGAGAAATAGCGCCTATGACGCTGCTTGTTAAGCGATTCTGCAAATCAAAAATGTCTGCGAGATCTGTGTGTACCGAAAACCTTATCCGAGTTGATGAGGTGACGGAATCGCCTAAGCTGGAAGAATGATCGGGCTACTCTG
>NZ_JCAMOR010000073.1:0-36408 GCF_059512385.1 Bradyrhizobium sp. Crot121
ATTTCCTTGCCGAACAGCCAGCGCGCGTCATATTCGCGAAACCCGGTCGGCTTCACCATCGGCTCGGATTCGAAGGCGTAGGTGTTCGGGAGGAGTACCGGTTTTGGTCTTGGAAACATGCAGTCGTCTTTCTAAGAGACAGTCGGTTGTTCGGGAGATCAAATCGAGACAGGATCATCGCGATAGCACGACGCGCTGAGCGCGACCCACGCGGTCCTTCATCGCGGAAATAGAAACGCCTCAGCTAGATCGCCGCGCCCGTCGTGCCGATGCCCAAGCCGACATCGAACAAGTCGCGCCGGTCTGACAGCGCCAAGCTGCGCAATTCGCCGAGCGTGCCGCGCGCGGCCGAGCAATGGCTGCATTTGACGATCGCGGAGGGCGGGGCGAGTTCACCATCGTCGATCACCACGCCGATGCTGTCGCATTCAATGCATACGAGCTGAAAACTCATTTTCGAAATTCAATCCATCCGGACGCTACAAATTGTCGACGAAGCAAGCCTCATGCCAGCAATGCATCGCCGTGCGGCTGAGGTTATTCGGATGATCGTGGCATTTCAATGTGACGTCTGTTTTAACCCTAAGCGGTCAGCACAAACGCTCTGCGTTTGTCGCTAAGGCTGCAGCGCCGACGGCGGCTCCTGCGCACCGTCGGGGCGTATTGCCTTGAAGCGGTTGAGCGGGCCGCGCAGTAGCAATTCCGCGAAATGGCCGATGGCAATCCCGGAGAGCCCGCCGCCAGCCTTGACCAGCGCGTCGAGCAGACGGCCGTGCCGATCCGGCGTCAGCAGTTGCAGGGCCTCCAGCGCGAACGCGGTGCCGATGACGACTGCGATGATCAAGAGCAGCCGGTTGGGATAGGCCCGCACGAATGCAAATCCCATCAGCGCGAACGCTGTGAAATGCTCGAACTGGGGACCTGCGACGACAGGGCGGTCTTGAAGCGGGGAAAGCGTCGCGAAGGCGATGAAGGCGAGCACCAGCCAGGCGGCGCCCAGGGACAGTCGTTGATTCATAGGTTGTTGCTAAGCAAAAACGGGGCCGAGCTCAACCCACGCACGATCGTCGCCGCACGCATGGCAGCGCTATCAGTCGATATCGTTAACCCGGCGGCTGTTCAGCCGGTCCAAATCTGCTATCAAGCCGCGGAAATGAACAAAAAGTAACATGACACCGTTCATCTTGTTCATAGCCCGTTCACGCCGGTGGGTCTCATCTTAGCTATGCTGCGACTCGCCATCGGAGGCCAAATTGCGCCTACTCGTCGTTGAGGATGATCCGGATCTCAATCGCCAGCTTACGACCGCGCTGACGGATGCCGGTTATGTGGTCGATCGTGCTTTCGATGGCGAGGAGGGGCATTATCTCGGCGACAGCGAGCCCTACGACGCCGTCGTCCTCGACATCGGCCTGCCGAAGATGGACGGCATCTCGGTGCTGGAAGCCTGGCGACGCAACGGCCGCGTCATGCCGGTCCTGATCCTGACCGCGCGCGACCGCTGGAGCGACAAGGTGCAAGGCTTCGACGCCGGCGCCGACGATTACGTCGCAAAGCCCTTTCATATGGAAGAGATCTTGGCGCGGATCCGGGCGCTGCTGCGCCGCTCCACTGGCCACGCCCAGTCCGAATTGACCTGCGGCCCGGTGACACTGGATACCCGCACCGGCCGCGTCAGCGTCTCCGGCAACCCGGTGAAGATGACCTCGCATGAATACCGGCTGCTGGCCTATCTGATGCACCACACCGGGCGCGTGGTATCGCGCACCGAGCTGGTCGAGCATCTCTACGACCAGGACTTCGACCGCGACTCGAATACCATCGAAGTGTTCGTCGGACGCATCCGCAAGAAACTCGACGTCGACATCATCCAGACCGTCCGCGGCCTCGGCTATCTGCTGACGCCGCCGCCGAAAGGCGCGTAACCGCCCCGGCGCCGCTGGTCGCCGGGCTTACTTTTTGATCGCAGCATGATCTTATCCGAAAACCGGTGCCCACCTCGCATTAGATGCGGGGCCAGCCTTTTCGGGATCCTGCTCTGATGCGTGGAAGCTCGCTCGCCACCCGCCTGTTCCTGTCGGCGACCGCATGGCTGGTGGTGATCCTGGCGATCACCGGCTTCATCCTGTCCTCGGTGTATCGTGATGCGACGGAGCGTGCCTTCGACCGTCGCCTCAACCTCTATCTCCGCACCCTGATCGCCGAGGTCGCCACGCCTGATGAGCCGGCGGATCACCAGTTCCAGCTCGGCGAGCCGCTGTTCGAACTGCCGCTGTCCGGCTGGTACTGGCAGATCCTGCGCACCGACGTGGAAAAGGGCGAGACGCGCGCCTCGCGGTCGCTGTGGGACAAGAAGTTGCCGAAACTGGAGGATCAGGGCTTTGAGCTGACCGCCGCCGGCATTCGCACCGGCTATGTCGACGGCCCCGAAGGACAGACGCTGCGCATGGTCGAGCGTCCGGTCGATCTTGGCAGCGATGGCAGGTTCCTGGTCGGCGTCGCCGGCGACGCCAGCGAGATATTCGATGAGACGCGCAGCTTCGACTACTACCTCGGCGGCACCTTCACCTCGCTTGGCATCGTGCTGTTGCTGACCACGATCTTCCAGGTCCGTTTCGGCCTGGCGCCGCTCAAGCGCATTTCGGAGGCGATCGCCGATATCCGCTCCGGCCGCGCCGAACGGCTTGAAGGCAAGTTTCCGGTGGAGATCGCGCCGCTCGCGCGCGAGACCAACGCGCTGATCGATGCCAACCGCGAGATCGTCGAGCGCGCGCGCACCCATGTCGGCAATCTCGCCCACGCGGTCAAGACGCCCTTGTCGGTGATCGTCAACGAGGCCGCGACGCATGCCCCCGATCCCTTTGCCGCCAAGGTGCTGGAGCAGGCCGAAGTGATGCGCGACCAGGTCACGCATCACCTGGAGCGCGCCCGCATCGCCGCGCGCGTCACCATCGTCGCCACCGTCACCGAAGTGGCACCGGTGCTCGAGGCACTGCGGCGAACCATGGAAAAGATCCACCGCGACCGCGACATCACCATCGAGCTGAAAGCCGACCCATCGGCGAAATTCCGCGGCGAGCGCCAGGACCTCGAGGAGATGGCCGGCAACCTCGTCGACAATGCCTGCAAATGGGCGGCCTCGCAGGTCTTCATCGAAGTCCTGGTCGAGCCGCCAGCGGAGCCGGGTGCCGGCCCGCGGCTGCATATTATCGTCGATGACGACGGGCGCGGCTTGTCGGCCGCCGAGCGGGCCCAGGTGTCGCGGCGCGGCCAGCGGCTCGACGAATCCAAGCCGGGCTCGGGACTCGGGCTTTCAATCGTCACCGATCTCGCCGGCCTCTACGGCGGCAGCCTGTCACTCCGCAATGCGCCGATCGGCGGCTTGCGGGCGGAACTGGAATTGCCGGGAGTTTGAAGGCCGCGGGCGCGGCGAGGGGCGCCCGTGCATCATTTCCTAAACGCCTTCTTAACGCGCGCCCTCCTATCATGCCGAGCCGACGCCTCCTGCGTCGCCATCACGAGCATTCAATCACCCCAGGCCCATGAGCCAGACACCAACCGAGCGGCTGAGGGATTATCTCGCGCAGCTTCCGCCGCAATCGCAGGCGCTGCTGATGCGCGAGTTCGAGCGCGCAGTGGAGCGCGGCGAGGACGTCAGCGTCGCCACCCTGGTGCTCGAGCAGTTGCGCAAGATCGTGCGCCGGGCCGAGGAGGAGGAGACGCGCCCCCGGGGCGATGATCCGGCGCGCCTATTGTTCCGTCCGCTCGAGCCGTTCCTCGCCGAAGGCAATTTCCCGATCCGGCCGGGACAGGTCCGCCGCACCTCGCTGCTGCCGATATGGCAGTGGCTCGGCCGCGAGGGCGCGCCTGATGCGACCCGCGAATTCGAGACCGCGCTTGTGAAGGCGCACGACAGCGGTGCAACTTCGGCCGCCGAGGCCGCAGCCCGCAAATATCAGGTCGCCGCAGCGGAGGCGATCGTCAAGGTCGCGACGCCAGTGCCCGGTGATGACAAACAGCGGGCGCTGTCGCGCGTCGGCGCGCCCAATGTGGTCGAAGACCTGGTGTCGATCGGGCTGGTGCTGCGCGCGCGCGAGGCACTGGAGACGCTCGGCAGCCGGCTTCCGAGCCAGCTCCGGATGTTCGGCGACACCCAGATCGCCTCTGTCACCGCCGCGCTCAACGTCCCCTCGCTGCAGACGCCGCAATTGCTACCCTTCGCGCTGTCGCTGGTGATGCAGCGCCTGGTCGCGCCCTGGCAGATCATCCGCCTCGCGATCAAGATGGCGGCTTCCGACGACGAGATCCGCGTCGCCGCCACGCCCTATGGCGTTGCCGTCACGATCGCCTTGCACGATCTCTCCTATCTCGCAGCCTGCCTGCGCAGCGATATCCGGCGCGGTCATCTCGACAATGTCGGGGATCAATTGAAGACGCTGCATGATGGTGTGCGCGGCCTGCGTACGGAGCTCGACCTGCGCAACGAATCCACCTGGGGCAGGCAGTTGGCCTCGATCCGGGCCGATATCTCCAATTCAATGCAATCGGAGATCGACAGCGTTCCCGGCCGGGTCCGCCGCATTCTGCGCCAGCGCCCGGACAAGGATATCTCCGCCGCCGCCATGATCGACACGACCGAAGTCGAGGAGGTCGCCGCGCTCATCGACTTCGTCGCGGTGTGCCGCACCTATGCGAGCGAGCTCGCGATCAACGAGGTGACGCTGCGGACCTATTCCGACCTGCAGCAATATGTCGAGAAGTCGACGGAGGCGCTGGTGCAGTCCTTGCGCGCCGGCGACCACAGGGTGCGGGGCTATCGTCAGCAGCAGGCCAGCGCAGCGATCCGCTTCTGCGAGGTCCTGTTCGGCCACGACTACGCTTCGCTGATGAACCGCGCCGCGGAGAACGCCATGACCGGCGAGCGCAAATCGTCCCGCGCTGGCTGATCGTCATTTTTTACGGTTTTCCTTCTGCGATCCGATATCGGGGTCGCGCGAAAATTCGGTTGCTCCCGCAATTTCTCCCTCCGGTTGGTTACGGAGGGCGGTTCCGATCCAGCAATTGTCAATTGCTCCGCTTCCCGCCGGTGGTGTAAAGCGGCACATCGGTACCAGCTTTCGGTGCCGTTCGCCCGGGAACTCGTTGATGACACTGTGGTTTGTGTTCGCGCTGATGACGGTCGCGGCGATCTTCGCCGTGCTTTGGCCGCTTGGTCGCGCGACCCCTGCGACATCAGGCGGCAGCGAGGCCAATGTTTACAAGGACCAGCTCGCCGAGATCGAGCGCGATCTTGCTTCGGGCCTGATCGGGGCGTCGGAAGCCGAGGCGGCGCGGGTCGAGATCGGCCGACGCTTGCTTGCCGCCGTGGACGGCGAGGCTGCGGCGGCGCCAAAAGCCAACCTGCCGCTGCGGCGGTCGGCCGCCGTGGCGGCGCTGGTCGGACTGCCGGTGATGGCGGCGGCGTTCTATCTTGCGCTGGGCTCGCCACAGCTCGGCGATTTTCCGCTCGCCGCGCGCAGCCGCATGGCAGACGTCAATCAGCCGCTCGCCAATCTGGTGGCGCAGGTGGAGGCGCATCTCGAGAAGAATCCGACCGATGGCCGCGGCTGGAACGTGCTGGCGCCGGTGCTCTCCAGGCTCGGCCGTTACGACGACGCGGTGCGCGCCTATCGCAATTCGATCACCTATAACGGCGACAGTTCGGAACGCCGCGCCGATCTTGGCGAGGCGCTGACCGGTGTGGCCGGAGGCGTCGTCACCGCGGAGGCCAAGGCCGAATTCGAGCGCGCCGTGGCGCAAAACGCCGACGATCCCAAGGCGAACTACTTCCTCGGGCTCGCCGCCGAGCAGGACGGCCGCAAGGACGACGCAGCCTCGATCTGGCGCGCGATGCTCGCCAAGGCGCCGGCGGATGCGCCGTGGCGATCGCTGGTGCAGGCCTCGCTGACGCGGGTCGGCGGCGCTGTCGTCGCGCCCGCGCTGTCAGACGAGACCATGGCCGCGGCCAAGGACATGAGCACGGACGACCGCTCCGCGATGATCCGTGGCATGGTCGACCGGCTCGCCACGCGCCTCAAGCAGGACGGCAACGATGTCGAGGGATGGCTGCGGCTGGTGCGTGCCTATATGGTGATGGGAGAGCGCGACAAGGCGGTTGCCGCGCTCACCGATGCCCGCCAGGCGGTTGCCAATGATGCCGAACGCTTGCGCCAGCTCAATGAAGGCCTGAAGAATCTCGGGCTGGATGGATGACATGCGCACAGACAGGACCATAGGGAACCATGACGCGTAAGCAGCGGCGCTTGGTGATGATCGGCGGCTCGCTGGCGGTGCTCGCGGTGGCGGCCGCGCTGGTGCTCAGCGCCTTGCGCGATTCCATCGTGTTCTTCTCCACGCCCTCGATGGTTGCCGAAAAGCATATTTCCGCCGGCAAGCGGTTCCGCCTCGGCGGCCTGGTGCAGCCAGGCTCGCTCAAACGCGGCGACAACCTCGCGGTGACGTTTGAGGTCGCCGACGGCAGCGCCACGCTGCCGGTCGCCTACAAGGGAATCCTGCCGGACCTGTTCCGCGAAGGGCAGGGCGTCGTCGCCGAGGGCGCGCTGGATCAATCCGGTGTGTTCCGCGCCGACACCGTGCTCGCAAAGCATGACGAGACCTACATGCCCAAGGAGGTCGCCGACGCCCTGAAGAAGCAGGGCCACTGGAAGGACGATTACGGCAAGCCCAGCGCCTCGGCCGAGCCGCAGCCGGTGCAGGGGGCGATGCGTTGATCGCGGAAGCCGGACATTACGCGCTGGTGCTGGCGCTTGGGCTGGCGCTGATCCAGTCGATTGTGCCGATGCTCGGCGCGCGCTGGGGCGATGTCGCGCTGATGAACGTCGCGCGCTCCACCGCGCTCGCGCAGCTCCTGTTCGTGGGTGCCTCGTTCATTGCGCTGGTGATGCTGCACGTGACCTCGGATTTCTCCGTCGTCAACGTGTTCGAGAACTCGCACTCGATGAAGCCGCTGATCTACAAGATCACCGGCGTCTGGGGTAACCACGAGGGATCGATGCTGCTCTGGGTGTCGATCCTGGCGCTGTTCGGCGGCCTCGTCGCCGCCTTCGGCAACAACCTGCCGCTGACCCTGCGCGCGCACGTGCTCGCGGTGCAGGCCTGGATCGCGAGCGCCTTCTATCTCTTCATCCTGCTCACCTCGAATCCGTTCCTGCGCATTGCCAATCCGCCGATCGAGGGCAGGGATCTGAACCCGGTGCTGCAGGATATCGGCCTCGCCGTGCATCCGCCGATGCTCTATCTCGGCTATGTCGGCTTCTCGATCTCGTTCTCCTTCGCGGTCGCCGCCCTGATCGAGGGCCGCATCGATGCCGCCTGGGCGCGCTGGGTGCGGCCGTGGACGCTGCTGGCCTGGATCTTCCTTACGCTCGGCATCGCGATGGGCTCGTACTGGGCCTATTACGAGCTCGGTTGGGGCGGCTGGTGGTTCTGGGATCCCGTCGAGAACGCCTCGCTGATGCCCTGGCTCGCCGGCACGGCGCTGTTGCATTCGGCGGTCGTGATGGAAAAGCGCAACGCGCTGAAGGTCTGGACTATCCTGCTGTCGATCCTGACCTTCTCGCTGTCCTTGCTCGGTACCTTCCTGGTGCGCTCCGGCGTCCTGACTTCGGTGCACGCCTTTGCGACCGATCCGACGCGCGGGGTGTTCATCCTCTTGATCCTCTGCCTCTTCATCGGCGGCAGCCTGTCGCTCTATGCGGCCCGGGCCGCATCGTTGAAGCAGGGCGGCCTGTTCGCGCCGATCTCGCGCGAGGGCGCGCTGGTGCTCAACAACCTGTTCCTGACCACGGCCTGCGCGACCGTGTTCATCGGCACGCTCTATCCGCTGGCGCTCGAGGTCCTGACCGGCGACAAGATCTCGGTCGGCGCGCCGTTCTTCAACCTGACCTTCGGGCCGCTGTTCGTGCCATTGATGATCGCCGTGCCGTTCGGCCCCTTGCTGGCCTGGAAGCGCGGCGACCTGCTTGGCGCCGCTCAGCGCCTGACCGCGGCCGGGATCGTCGCGCTGATTGCGATCGCGGTGCTGTGGGCCTGGACGCGCGGCGGTGCCAGCTTCGCGCCGCTCGCGATCGGGCTTGCGGTATTCGTCGTCGCTGGGGCGCTCACCGACCTCGCCGAGCGTATCGGGCTGTTCCGGCTTCCGTTCGGCACCTCCGTGCAGCGGGCGCGCGGCCTGCCGCGGGCGGCGTGGGGCACGGCGTTCGCCCATGCCGGCGTCGGTATCGCCCTGATCGGGATCGTCTGCGAGACCACCTGGAACAGCGAATATATCGGCACCATGAAGCCGGGCGACTCCGCGAAAGTCGCCGGCTACGAATTGAAGCTCGACGATATCGGCCAGCGCCAGGGACCGAATTTCCGCGAGATGGTGGCGAGGTTCACGGTCGGCCTCGACGGCAAGACGCTCAACGTCATGACGCCGTCGAAGCGCAATTTCACCACGCGCGGTGCGTCCACCACCGAGGCCGCGCTGCTGACGCGCGGGGTGAGCCAGCTCTATATCTCGCTCGGCGATATCGCCGCCGACGGCGGCATCGCAGTGCGCATCTATCACAAGCCCATGGTGCTCTTGATCTGGTTCGGCCCGGTGCTGATGGCTTTTGGCGGCTTCTTGTCGCTGTCCGACCGGCGCCTGCGCGTCGGTGCGCCCAAGCCGGCCAAGGCCGCGCGCGCATTGCAGGCGGCGGAGTGATGCGGAGGGCGCTTGCAGCTTGTGTGCTGGCGTTCGCCGTGTCGTTCGGCGCACCGGCGGCGTTCGCCGTGCAGCCTGACGAGATCATGGCCGATCCCGCCAAGGAAGCGCGGGCGCGGGAGCTGTCGCGCGAACTGCGTTGCATGGTGTGCCAGAACCAGTCGATCGACGATTCCGAGGCGCCGCTGGCGCGCGACCTGCGCATCCTGGTCCGCGAGCGGATCGCGGCCGGCGACAGCGATCGGCAGGTGATCGATTTCCTGGTGGCGCGCTACGGCGAATTCGTCCTGCTGAAGCCGCGCTTCAATCCGCATACGCTGCTGCTCTGGCTGGTCCCGCCGCTAGTCCTGGTCGGAGGCGGCGTGGCGCTTTGGCGGTTTGGCCGCCGCCGGCCAGTTGCCCCGGCGGGCGCCACAACCGGCGCCCAGCTCACTCCTGAGGAGGAGAGCCGGCTGGCTGCGCTGATGTCGGAGGAAGCGCCGGAAAGGCGTGGCTAGCGCTTTTTTGGTTTCGACGCGTTTTCTTCACGCGAACCGGTACCACCCTCGGATCAAGTCCGAGGGCATGCTTCGCTCGAAAACGCTCTGATCTACGTACTGTCACGTAGGTCCATGCGCGTCGGCATCTGCCCGAACATTCATCCAATCTTGACCTTTTGTGTGGAACTTTGCCTCGCCCTTCCTCCAGAGCATGATCCGGAAAAGTGGGTACCGGTTGTCCGAGAGGATCACGTTCACAAAACGATAGAGCGTGATGATGCTTTGTCGTAACGCTCTTGAGCAAGCCGATGTTTTCCAACAGCAATCTGACTATCCGCTTCCTTGTCGCATCCGTTGTCATTGCGCTTCTGGTGCTGCTTGGGATCGGCGGCGGTACGGGCTTCATCGCCGTGCTCTACCTCAACAACGAGATCACGGCGCTTGCCGCTGAGTTCAAATCGCTGAGCGGCCCGGGCCGCGAGCATGCCATGCAGATCTATCAGGAGGCGCAGACCGCGTTCTCCTACTTCCTTATTGCCTGCGGTGCGATCGCCGTGATCGCGCTTACGGTTTGCCTGACCACCTACTTCGCGGTTCGGGACGGCGTCATGCGGCCGCTGGCTGGCATGGTGCATGCGATGCGCGAGGTGGCCGAGCAGAAGTACGAGACGCCGATTCCGGGTCTCGGCAGGAGCAATGAAATCGGGCTGCTCGCCGGCGCGCTCGAAGTGTTCAAGACCAACGGGATCGAACGCCAGCGGCTGACCGACCAGGAACTGCGCGACGCCCACAACCAGCGCGAGCGGACTCGCTATCTCGACGAGAAGATCCGCGACTTCAACGGCCTCGTCGCCAATGTCGTCGGCAGCGTTGCCGCATCGGCCGTCCGCCTCAGGGGCAACGCCGAAACGCTGTCGCGCGCCGCCAACGAGACCAGCCAGAAGGCGAGCGCGGTTGCCAGCGCAGCCGGCCAGGCCAGCACCAGCGTCCAGACGGTGGCGACATCAGCGGAGCAGATGACGACCTCGATCGCGGCGATCAGCCAGCGCGTCACCGACGCCACCCAGCGCGCCGAGGGGGCGGTGGCGCAGGCGCGCCAGAGCGCCGACACCATCCACGCGCTCTCGGACGCGGCCGAGAAGATCGGGGCCGTCGTGCAATTGATCCAGACGGTTGCCTCGCAGACCAACCTGTTGGCGCTCAACGCCACCATCGAAGCCGCGCGGGCCGGCGAGGCCGGCAAGGGATTTGCGGTGGTCGCCTCGGAGGTGAAGAACCTGGCCAGCCAGACCAGCAAGGCGACCGAGGAGATCTCGCAGCAGGTCACGAGCATCCAGGCGATCACGGCAAACGCGCGGCGCCATCGATGGGATATCGAACACGATCGCCGAAATCAGCTCGATCATGTCGGGCATCGACGTCGACACCGCACGCCAGCGCAACGCCACCCAGGACATCTCCAGGAGCGTCCAGGACGCGGCGAGGGGAACCATGGACGTCACCAACCACATCGTGCAGATCACCACGACGTCGTCCGACACCGGCCGCATGGCCGGCGAGGCCAAGGATTCCGCGGTCGACCTGTCGCAGCAGGCCGACATCCTCAAGCGCGAGGTCGACGGTTTCATTGCCAGCGTCAGGGCAGTCTGACGGCTCGCGATTTTGCGACCTGGAACCTTCGGGCGGGACTTACCGCGAGCTCCTGCAGCTCGCGACTAACCCATTGGCGGAGCTGCGATATTCTGCCGCACCCGGTCTCGTCTCTATTACGAAAGTTTAATTCCGCAGCCAGCGCGCCGTAAGGCTGACACCCCCATGTTTAGACACGTCCGGTGCTTGCCCCCGCACCTTTCGAGTTCTGGCTCTTGGAGATTTTTAGAATGACCGAACGACCCACCGATCTTTCGTCTCTGCCGTCTTACCGCGCGCCGCGGCCTTCGCTGTTCTCGGCCCGCAGATTTGCGTTGATGGCTTCGGTCGTCGCCGGCCTCGGCGTCGCCGGCTATGGTTTGAGCCCGCAGCACACGCCGAGCGATCTGTTCGCCAGCCCGGCGCAGGCGCAGGTCAACAACGAGGTCCGCAAGGTTCAGCAGCCGGTCGGCTTTGCTGATATTGTCGAGCGCGTGAAGCCGTCGGTGATTTCGGTCAAAGTCAATATCGGCGAGAAGCTCGCCAAGGACGACAGCAACGAGGACTCGCCGTTCCCGCCGGGCTCGCCGATGGAGCGTTTCTTCCGTCGCTTCGGTGGACAGGATGGACTCCCCCCGGGCATGCGCGGCGGACCGCGTGGCCGTGGCATCGTGACCGGCCAGGGTTCGGGTTTCTTCATTTCGGCTGACGGCTTTGCGGTGACCAACAACCACGTCGTTGACGGCGCCGACAAGGTCGAGGTCACGACCGATGACGGCAAGACCTATTCGGCCAAGGTGATCGGCACCGATCCGCGTACCGACCTCGCGCTAGTCAAGGTCGAGGGTGGTTCCAACTTCCCGTTCGCTAAGCTGTCCGACACCAAGCCGCGGATCGGCGACTGGGTGCTGGCGGTCGGCAACCCCTTCGGGCTCGGCGGCACGGTTACCGCCGGTATCGTCTCGGCCTCCGGCCGCGACATCGGCAATGGCCCGTATGACGATTTCATCCAGATCGACGCGCCCGTGAACAAGGGCAACTCTGGTGGCCCGGCGTTCGACGTGTCCGGTGAGGTGATGGGCGTCAACACCGCGATCTACTCGCCCTCCGGCGGCAGCGTCGGCATCGCCTTCTCGATCCCGGCCGCGACGGTGAAGAGCGTCGTCGCCCAGCTCAAGGACAAGGGCACGGTCAGCCGCGGCTGGATCGGCGTCCAGATCCAGCCGGTGACCTCCGACATCGCCGACAGCCTCGGCATGAAGAAGGCCGAAGGCGCGCTGGTGGCGGAGCCCCAGGCCAACGGTCCGGCGGCCAAGGCCGGCATCGAGTCCGGCGACGTCATCACCGCCGTCAACGGCGAAACGGTCAAGGACGCGCGCGAGCTCGCCCGCACCATCGGCGGCCTGGCGCCCGGCAATGCGGTGAAGCTCAACGTCCTGCACAAGGGCACGGAGAAGACCGTCAACCTCACGCTCGGCCAGTTGCCGAACACGGTTGAGGCCAAGGCCGATAACGACAACGGCGATCGCGGCTCTTCTTCCCGCGGCACCGATGTGCCGAAGCTCGGCCTGACGGTGGCCCCCGCCAACAGCGTGGCCGGCGCCGGCAAGGACGGCGTCGTCGTGACCGAGGTCGACCCGAAGAGCGCCGCGGCCGAGCGCGGCTTCAAGGAAGGCGACGTCATTCTTGAAGTCGCCGGCAAGAACGTCACCAGCGCCGGTGATGTGCGCGATGCGATCACCTCCGCACGGAACGACAACAAGAACAGCGTTTTGATGCGTGTAAAGAGCGGCGGTTCGTCGCGCTTTGTGGCAGTCCCGCTGGCGAAGGGTTAAATACGAGATGGAAGGCGTCGCCGGCAATCGTCGCCCCCGCCGACGGCCCTTCCTGGGGAGCGAGCCTCAACGCTCGCCCCCTCTTGCTACCTTCCGGTGGAATGCGCCCCCCTCCGTCGGAAGGCCTAGGGCGGTGAGGTCCCCCAGCTTCACCGCCCACTCTTTCCCCTCCAGCATGATCCGGAAAAGCGGAAGCCGGTTTTCCGGAAGGATCATGCAAATCAACGCGAACGCGCGCGGCCGTCTTGCATGTGCAGGGCGGCCGCGCCATGCTGAGAGGAAACCAATCCCGTGACCGCCACCGCACCTTTAGCCGCACCCCAGATGCGCCTCCTGATCATCGAAGACGATCGCGAATCCGCCGACTATCTCGTCAAGGCGTTCCGCGAAGTCGGCTATATCGCCGACCTCGCCGACGACGGCGAGGAGGGCCTGTCGATGGCCGAAAGCGGCGACTATGACGTCCTCGTCGTCGACCGCATGCTGCCGAAGCGGGACGGCCTGTCCCTGATCGGAACGCTGCGCGACAAGGGGAACCGTACGCCGGTATTGATCCTCTCTGCGCTCGGCCAGGTCGACGACCGCATCAAGGGCTTGCGCGCCGGCGGCGACGACTACCTGCCGAAACCCTATTCATTCGCCGAACTGCTGGCGCGCGTCGAAGTCCTGTCGCGCCGCAATGTCGGCCCGGCGGAAGAGACGGTCTATCGGGTCGGCGATCTCGAGCTCGACCGCCTGTCGCACCGCGTCGCCCGCGGCAAGGACGAGCTGACGCTGCAGCCGCGCGAATTCCGCCTGCTCGAATATCTGATGAAGCATGCAGGGCAGGTGGTGACGCGCACCATGCTGCTCGAGAATGTCTGGGACTATCACTTCGATCCGCAGACCAACGTCATCGACGTGCACATCTCGCGCCTGCGCTCCAAGATCGACAAGGGCTTCGAGCGGCCCTTGCTGCACACGATCCGCGGGGCAGGGTACATGATCCGCGACGGGATACGGTAGCTGAGTCCGAAAGACGTAGCTGCATCGGTGCTTGGGAGCATCGGATAGCAACGCGCAACAGCAACATCTTGGGTAGCATCATCCGTGACGGCATTCGGTAAACTGATCCGCACCACGGCGTTCCGGCTGACGCTGGTCTATCTGTTTTTGTTTGCGCTGTTCGCAGCGTCGCTGCTCGGCTATTTCGCCTGGAATACGCGCCGCCTGATCACCGAGCAGATCACCTCCACGGTCAATGCCGAGGTCGGCGAGGTCACCGAGATCTACAACCGGCGCGGCCTGCGCGGCCTTGTGTTCACGATCGGCAACCGGGCGCTGCGGCCGGGCGCCAACCTCTACCTCGTAACCGCACCGAACGGGCAGGCGATCGCCGGCAATGTCGGCTCGCTGGCGCCGGGGGTGATGGGAATGCAGGGTTGGACCGAGACGGCCTATCGGCGGCTCGACGACAACGACAACACCGATCACCGCGCGCTGGTGCGGGTCACCGAGATGACCAATGGCTTCCGGCTCTTGATCGGGCGCGACCTCGAGGAGCGGCGGCGGCTGTTCGGCATCGTTGCCAAAGCCGCGCAATGGTCGATCCTGGTCGTGGTCGTGCTCGGCATCGGCGGCGGCATCTTCGTCGCGCGGCGGGTGCTGCAGCGGATCGATGCCATGACCGGCACCGCCCAGCGCATCATGGCCGGCGATCTCTCCGACCGCCTGCCGGTCGGCCGCAGCGGCGACGAGCTCGATCGTCTCGCCGAGAACCTCAACGCCATGCTGGAGCGCATCGAGGCGCTGATGACGGGGCTGAAGGAGGTCTCCGACAACATAGCCCACGACCTCAAGACCCCGCTGACGCGCCTTCGCAACCGCGCCGAGGAGGCGTTGGCGCGCGCCAGGAGCGAGGCCGATTACCGGGCGGCGCTGGAGCGCACCATCGAGGAATCCGATGGCCTGATCCGTACCTTCAATGCACTCTTGATGATCGCGCGGGCTGAGTCCGGTCAGGCGCGCGGCAACATGGATGATTTCGACGCGGCCGATGTCGCCGCCGGCATCCATGAGCTCTACGAGCCGCTCGCCGAGGACGACGGCATGAGCCTGCATGTGAAGACCGCGCCCAGCGCGATGCACGGCAACCGTGAATTGATCAGCCAGGCGCTCGCCAACCTCGTCGAGAACGCGATCAAATATGGCAAGCCGGTCGTGCAGCCGATCGACCCGGAGGCGGCCGCCGCAGCCAAGGAGATCCTGATCGAGGCGCGGCGCGAGGCCGACTCCGTGCTGCTCAGCGTCACCGATCATGGTCCGGGCATTCCCGAAGCCGATCGCAAGCACGCGGTGGAACGATTCGTCCGGCTCGAGGCGAGCCGCACGCTGCCGGGTTCCGGGCTTGGGCTCAGCCTCGCCGCGGCGGTCGCGACACTGCATGGCGGCGAGCTCAGGCTCGGCGACGCCCATCCCGGGCTGGTTGCGACGCTGGTGCTGCCGGCGCGTGCCGGCGCGGCTGACAGGCTTGCGGCCCAAACGCAGGATGTGCCACAGAAGGCGGCATGAACGCTTCCGCGCCGGGCTCCGCGGGACATCGTCTGGCCGCGCGGTTCGCGGACGGACCGTATGTGTCCGCGCCCATCCAAGCCGAACAGCGCCTGACAGACTGGCTCGCCGAACTCGAGCCGGCGCAATCGGCCGCGCTCGATGAACTGCTCGGCTATCCCTTCGCCAAGCGCATCCTGCTCGGCATTGCGGAATGCTCGCCGTTCCTGTTCGAGCTCGTGCGCGCCGATCCGGCGCGGCTGATCCGGCTGCTCTCCTGCGACCCGGAGCCGCATCTGGCCGACCTGATCGACAAGACCTCGCACGATGTGTTCGCCGCCTCAGGCGAGGCCGAAGTGATGCAACTGCTCCGCCGCATGAAGGCGGAGGCGGCGCTCCTGATCGCGCTTTGCGACATTGGCGGCGTGTGGCCGGTCACACGGGTCACCGCCGCGCTGACCGACCTTGCGGTCGCGTCCGTGCAGTCGGCGCTGCGCTACCTGCTGCGCCAGGAGATGGCGCGCGGCCGCCTCCATGCGCCCGACCCCGACCATCCCGAAGAGGGCAGCGGGCTGATCGTGCTCGCGATGGGCAAGATGGGCGCGGGCGAGCTGAACTATTCCAGCGATATCGATCTCATCGTCTTCTACGATCCGGCTGCGACCTCGCTGGCCGAGGATATCGAACCACAGCCGTTCTTCGTCCGCGTCACCCAATCGATGGCGCGCATGCTGCAGCAGCGCTCCGGCGACGGCTATGTGTTCCGCGTCGACCTGCGGCTGCGGCCCGATCCGGCGTCGACGCAGGTCGCGATATCGACCGATTCGGCCCTGAACTATTACGCGCGGGAAGGGCGCACCTGGGAACGCGCCGCGATGATCAAGGCGCGCCCCTGCGCCGGCGACAGCAGGGCGGGCGAGGTGCTGCTTGCGGAAATCGCCCCCTTCGTCTGGCGCAAGCATCTGGACTTCGCCGCGCTTGCCGATGTCCACGACATGAAGCGGCAGATGCAGACCTACCGCGGCCAGAGCGAGATCTCGGTCGAGGGCCACAACGTCAAGGTCGGCCGCGGCGGCATCCGCGAGATCGAGTTCTTCGCCCAGACCCAGCAGTTGATCGCGGGCGGGCGGCATCCGGAATTGCGGGTGCGGCCGACGCTCGAGGCGCTCGCGATGCTGGCCTCCAGCAACTGGATCACCTTTGAGGCGCGTGACGAGCTCACCGCGGCCTATCAGTTCCTGCGCCGCGTCGAGCATCGCCTGCAGATGATCGCCGACGAGCAGACGCACACGCTGCCGGAAGATCCGGCGGCGATCGAGCGCTTTGCTCATTTCCTCGGCTATACGAGCAGGGCCACCTTTGCGATGGAATTGCTCGCGCATCTCAACATCGTGCAGGGCCATTACGCCAAGCTTTTCGAGGGCGACGAGCCGACCGGCACGGCAAACCTGCCGAAGCTGAACTACGGCGCCGGCCCCGAAGACCAGCGGCTGCTCGAGCACCTCGTGAGTCTCGGCTTCGAGAAGCCGGTCGCGGTCGCAAAGACCGTGCAGCAATGGATCGAAGGCGACTATCGCGCGCTGCGCGTGGAGGCGACGCGCAACGCTTTCCTCGAGTTCATTCCGGGCCTGATCGACGGCCTCGCGCATGCCGAGGAGCCGGACGCTGCGGTTGTGGCGTTCGACCGTTTCCTCGGGGCGCTGCAGCGGGGCGGGCGGCTGATCACGCTGCTGAGCCAGAACCGCGACCTGGTCGCGCTGGTGGCGCTGATCCTCGGCGCCGCGCCGCGGCTCGGCGACATGCTGGCGCGGCAGCCGCAGATCATGGACGGGCTGATCGATCCGCGCTTCTTCGGCGCGATGCCGGACCAGCGCGAATTGTCGGAGCGGCTCGCGATCACGCTCAAGGACGCCGGCTCCTACGAGGACTTCCTCGATCGCCTGCGGCTGTTCGGCCAGGAAAGCCTGTTCCTGATCGGCACGCGGATCCTCTCCGGCACGGTGTCGGCGCAGCAGGCGAGCGTCGCCTTCGCCGACGTCGCGGAAGGCATCGTTCACACCGTGCATGGTCTCGTCACCGACCAGTTCGCCACGCAATACGGCCGCATCAACGACCAGGAGACCGCGATCCTCGCCATGGGCCGGCTCGGCAGCCGCGAGATGACGGCGTCCTCCGACCTCGACCTGATCCTGCTCTACGACTACGACCACGAGCGCCCGGACTCCGACGGCGACCGCGCGCTGCACGGTGCGCAGTATTTTGCCCGCTTCACCCAGCGCCTGATCTCCGCCTTCACGACACGAACCAATTACGGCGTGCTCTACGAGGTCGACATGCGGCTGCGCCCATCGGGCCGCGCCGGTCCGCTGGCATCACGGCTCGATTCCTTCGCCGAATATCAGGAGCGCGAGGCCTGGACCTGGGAGCACATGGCGCTGACGCGGGCGCGCGTGATCTCGTCATCGCCGGCGTTCCGCGAGAAGATCGAAGACATCATCCGCCGCGTGCTGACGCGCAAGCGCGATGCGGGCAAAACCGCCAACGACGTCGTCGAGATGCGGCGCGCGATCGCGCTCGAGAAGGGCGAGGACGACATCTGGGACCTGAAGCTCGCCGCTGGCGGCCTCATCGACATCGATTTCATCGCGCAATATCTGCAACTCGTGCACGCCGCCCAGAAGCCCGACATCCTCAGCGTCTCCACATTGCAGGTGCTCGACAACGCCGCAAAACTCGGCGTGCTCGGCCAGTCGGAAGCCGAAGTGCTGCGCTCGGCCGCGCGGCTCTATCACGACCTCACGCAGATCCTGCGCCTTTGCGTGATTGGCAAATTCAATCCCGAAACCGCCGGTGACGATCTGCTACGCGTGATGGCGCGCGCAGGCGACACGCCGGATTTCTCCGCCCTCGAAGCCGGCGTGCGCGAGACGCAAGGTGAGGTGAGGCGCGTGTTCAACGCGATCGTCGGCGGACGTTAGGCGCGGCGCCGATCGCTACAAATTCGGTGTCGTCCGGGGCTTGACCCGGGACCCATAACCACAGGCGTTTGTAATGTGCTCCGCCGCAACCGCTTGCGCGCGCCACAACCCGATCCTGTGGTTATGGGTCCCGGCGTTCGCCGGGACGACAGCGCCGTAGGTGGGCAAAGCGACGCGTGCCCACCATTCAGTGTTGTGGCCTATGCCTTCTTCAACTTCTTGAGCGCCTCGTGGACGTACGGATCAAGCCCAGCGCCGCCGGCGTCGAGATGGGCGAAGATCGCCTTCCGCATCCGCGGGTCCCAGAATTTCTTGATATGCTCGGCGATGCCCGGCACTGCGCGCTCGTGCCCCTGGTTCTGGAAGAACTTGCCGATCTGGTTGGCCATGTAAATCAGTCGGTCAGGCGACATGGATGGCTTTCCTGCTATCGGCGTGGGGAACGATCCGCTCCGCATGTGTGAACACTTCGAACCCGTCGGCGCGTGCGATCGCCGCGAGCGTAATGCCGGCGGCGTCGGCCATGCGCACGGCAAGCGCTGTCGGCGCGGACACCGCGACCATCAGCGGCGCACCGATGGTTGCCGTCTTCTGCACCATCTCGACCGAGACGCGGCTCGTCAACAGCACCATGCCGTCGCTGGTAGCCACTTTGGCCTGCGCCAGCGCACCGGCAAGCTTGTCGAGCGCATTGTGACGGCCGACATCCTCGCGCAGCGCGACAATGCCGCGCGCTGGCGTCCAGAACGCCGCGGCATGCACTGCGCGTGTCCTGAGGTTGATCGCCTGCAGCGGGGCGATCGCGGCCATCGCGGCCATGATCTCGCGCGGCGAGAAACTGCGGCCCTTCGGCACGATTGCCGCCGGACGAACCGCTTCGGCGATCGAGTCGATGCCGCAGAGGCCGCAGCCGGTCGGGCCCGCGATATGCCGCCGCCGCTCATTGATCAGCGCGGCCTTTTCGGGCGCCAGCCACATCCGCAGCTCGATGCCGTCGTCGAGCTCGATGACGTCGAGCGTCTCGATCTCCTCGGCGGATTGAACAACGCCTTCGCTGAGGCTGAAGCCCACGGCAAAATCGCGCAGGTCCTGCGGCGTGCCCATCATCACGGCGTAGGTGCCGCCATTATAGGTCAGCGCCAGCGCCGTCTCCTCGGGGATCTGGCGCGTGCCTTCGCTGAGGCTGCCGTCGCGCCAGACCTGCCGCTTCGCGCTGGTGACGGGATCGTGCATCCTCACTCCGCGGCTTCCACGACCGGCGCGATCCGGCGTGAATGCTTCGCCTGCGCCTCATAGGCCTTCTGCCAGTCGGACGGACCATTCGACGGCGAGACCTGCACCGCTGTGACCTTGTATTCCGGGCAATTCGTGGCCCAGTCCGAATAGTCGGTCGTGATTACATTGGCTTGCGTGTCCGGATGGTGGAACGTGGTGTAAACCACGCCCGGCGCGACACGATCGGTGATGAGCGCGCGCAGCGTGGTCTCGCCGGCGCGGCTTTTGAGGCGCACCCAATCGCCATCGCGCACGCCGCGCTGCTCGGCATCATGCGGATGGATCTCGAGCCGGTCCTCGCTGTGCCAGACCACATTCTCTGTACGGCGGGTCTGCGCGCCGACATTGTACTGGCTGAGGATGCGCCCCGTCGTGAGCAACAGCGGGAAACGCGGGCCGGTACGCTCGTCGGTGGCGAGATATTCGGTGACGATGAACTTGCCCTTGCCGCGGACGAAGGCGCCGATATGCATCACCGGCGTGCCCTCGGGCGCCTTCTCGTTGCAGGGCCACTGCACCGAGCCGAGCTCGTCGAGCTTGGCGCAGGAGACGCCGGCGAAGGTCGGGGTCAGCGCCGCGATCTCGTCCATGATCTCGGAGGGGTGGTTGTAGTTCATCTCGAAGCCCATCGCCTTGGCGAGTGCGATCGTCACTTCCCAATCGGCTAGGCCGTTCTTTGGCGTCATCACCTTGCGCACGCGCTGGATACGACGCTCGGCATTGGTGAAGGTTCCATCCTTTTCCAGGAAACTCGAGCCCGGCAGGAACACATGCGCGTAATTCGCGGTCTCGTTCAGGAAGAGATCGTGCACGATCACGCATTCCATCGCCGACAGCGCCGCCACCACATGGCTGGTGTTGGGATCGGATTGCAGGATGTCCTCGCCCTGCACGTAGAGGCCCATGAAGGTGCCTTCGATCGCGGCGTCGAACATGTTGGGGATGCGCAGGCCCGGCTCAGGGTTGAGCTTGACGTTCCACATCGCCTCGAACTGGTCACGCACCGCATCCGTCGAGATGTGGCGATAGCCCGGCAGTTCGTGTGGGAACGAGCCCATGTCGCAGGAGCCCTGCACGTTGTTCTGGCCGCGCAACGGGTTCACGCCGACGCCGGGGCGGCCGATATTGCCTGTCACCATCGCGAGGTTGGCGATCGCGATCACCGTGGTCGAGCCCTGGCTGTGCTCGGTGACCCCCAGCCCGTAATAGATCGCACCGTTGCCGCCGGTGGCGTAGATGCGCGCGGCTTCGCGGACATCCTTCGGGTCGACTCCGGTCAGGATCGCGGTGGCTTCCGGGCTGTTGTTCGGCTGCGCGACGAACGCCGCCCATTCCTCGAACTCGCTCCAGTCGCAGCGCTCGCGCACGAAGGCTTCGTTGACGAGGCCCTCGGTCACGATGACGTGCGCGAGCGCCGTCATGACAGCGACATTGGTGCCCGGCATCAGCGGCAGATGCAGCGCCTCAAGGTGAGGGGACTCCACCATCTCGGTGCGACGCGGATCGATCACGATCAGTTTTGCCCCTTGCCGCAGCCGCTTCTTTAAGCGCGAGGCGAACACGGGGTGGGCAGAGGCCGGGTTGGCGCCGATTACGATCACGACATCGGTCTCCTCGACCGAGTCGAAGTCCTGCGTGCCGGCCGAGGTGCCGAAGGTTTGCGACAGGCCATAGCCGGTCGGCGAGTGGCAGACCCGGGCGCAGGTATCGACATTGTTGTTGCCGAAGCCGCCGCGGATCAGCTTCTGCACCAGATAGGTCTCTTCATTGGTGCAGCGGGACGACGTGATGCCGCCGACCGCGTCGCGGCCGTATTTCTGCTGGATCGCCTTGAACTTCGCGGCGGCAAACGAGAACGCTTCGTCCCACGACACTTCGCGCCAGGGATCCTCGATCCGCTCGCGGATCATCGGCTTCAGGATGCGTTCCTTGTGGTTGGTGTAGCCCCAGGCGAAGCGGCCCTTGACGCAGGAGTGGCCGCGATTGGCCTTGCCGTCCTTGTACGGGACCATGCGCACCACTTCCTCGCCGCGCATCTCGGCCTTGAAGGCGCAGCCGACGCCGCAATAGGCACAGGTCGTCACCACGGAATGCTCGGGCTGGCCGATCTCGATCACCGATTTTTCCGTCAGCGTCGCGGTCGGGCAGGCCTGCACGCAGGCGCCGCAGGAGACGCATTCGGAGCCGAGGAAGCTTTCGCTCATGCCCGGCGAGACGCGGCTGTCGAAGCCGCGGCCGGCAATCGTCAGTGCGAAGGTGCCTTGCACCTCCTCGCAGGCGCGGACGCAGCGCGAGCAGACGATGCATTTTGAGGGATCGTAGGTGAAGTAGGGATTGGACTCGTCCTTCGGCATCCAGGCCGGATTGACCGCGCCAGCGGACATGGCGAACACATGGTTGTCGCCCTCATAGCCGTAGCGCACGTCGCGCAAGCCGACTGCGCCTGCCATGTCCTGCAATTCGCAATCGCCATTGGCGGCGCAGGTCAGGCAGTCCAGCGGATGGTCGGAGATGTAGAGCTCCATCACGCCCTTGCGCAGCTTTTTCAGCCGCTCGCTCTGGGTATGCACGACCAGCCCTGGCGCCACGGGCGTGGTGCAGGACGCTGGCGTGCCCGTGCGTCCCTCGATCTCGACCAGGCACAAGCGGCAGGAGCCGAAGGCGTCGACCATGTCGGTCGCGCACAGCTTCGGGATCTGGTGACCTGCTTCCATCGCCGCGCGCATGATGGAGGTGCCCTCGGGCACCGTAATGGGCTTGCCGTCGATGGTCAGCGTGACCATGGTCTCCGATTTGGAGCGCGGCGTGCCGAAGTCGATTTCCTCCATCAATGACATGGCGATTTTCCTATTCCGCGGCCTCTAAGCGGGCCGGTGCCGGGCCGAAATCATCCCGGAAATGCCTGAGGGCACTCAGCACGGGGTAGGGCGTGAAGCCGCCGAGCGCGCAGAGCGAGCCGAACTTCATGGTGTTGCAGAGGTCCTCGACGAGGGCGAGGTTTTCGGCCACGCGCTCGCCGCGGATGATCTTCTCGATGGTCTCCACGCCGCGGGTCGAGCCGATCCGGCAAGGCGTGCACTTGCCACAGGATTCGATCGCGCAGAATTCCATCGCAAAGCGCGCTTGCTTGCGCATATCGACACTGTCGTCGAACACGACGATGCCGCCATGGCCGATCAATCCGTCGCGTGCAGCGAAAGCCTCATAGTCGAACGGCGTATCAAAGAGAGCGCGCGGGAAGTAGGCGCCGAGCGGGCCACCCACTTGCACCGCGCGCACCGGACGGCCGGTGAAGGAGCCGCCGCCGATCTCGTCGACAAGTTCGCCGAGCGTGATGCCGAATGCGGTCTCGAACAGGCCGCCATGCTTCACATTGCCGGCAAGCTGGATCGGCATCGTGCCGCGTGAGCGACCCATGCCAAAATCTGCGTAAGCCTTGGCGCCGTTATCGAGGATGAACGGGATCGCGGCGAACGACAGCACGTTGTTGATCACCGTCGGCCGCCCGAACAGGCCCTTGTGTGCGGGCAGCGGCGGCTTGGCGCGCACGATGCCGCGGCGGCCTTCGAGGCTTTCGAGCAGCGAGGTTTCCTCGCCGCAGACATAGGCGCCGGCGCCGACGCGCACCTCGAGATCAAAGCTGTGCGCGGAGCCGCCGATGCGGGCGCCGAGATAGCCGGCGCGCTCGGCCGCTGCGATCGCGGCATTCATCGCCTCGACCGCGTGTGGATATTCGGAGCGGGTGTAAATGTAGCCTTTGGTGGCACCGACCGTGATGCCGGCGATCGTCATGCCCTCGATCAGCACGAAGGGGTCGCCTTCCATGATCATGCGGTCTGCGAAGGTGCCGCTGTCGCCTTCGTCGGCGTTGCAGACGATGTACTTCCGGTCGGCGCTGGCCTGCGCGACCGTCTTCCACTTGATGCCGGTCGGAAAGCCGGCACCGCCGCGGCCGCGCAGGCCGGAGGTGGTGACGTCGGCCAGGATCTCGTCGGAGGAGAGTGTCAGCGCCCGCTCCAGGCCCTTGTAGCCGCCATGGGCGCGATAGTGCTCGACCGAGCGCGGATCGATCACGCCGCAGCGCGCGAAGGTCAGGCGGGTCTGGCGCTTCAGCCAGGGGATATCGTCGGCGATGCCGAGGCGCAGCGGATGCGGCCCGTCGGCGGCCATCGCATCGAGCAGGGAGGTCGCGTCCGCAGCGCTCACCGGTCCGAACGCGACCCGGCCCGCCGCTGTTGCGACTTCGACCATCGGCTCCAGCCAATAGAGCCCGCGCGAGCCGGTCCTGACAATCTCGATCGCGAGGCCGCGCTGCTCGGCGGCGAGCTCCAGCGCCGTCACGACCTCATCGGCGCCAACGGCGACTGCGCCGGCATCGCGGGGGACAAAGAGTCGCATCGTCATCGCTGCGCCTCCTTCACCAGCGCATCGAGGCGCGCTTCGTCGAGCCGGCCGACCATGCGGCCGTCCAGCATCGCTGATGGCGCGGTGGCGCAGAGACCGAGGCAGTAGATCGGCTCCAGCGTTACGCGCTCATCGGCCGTGGTATTGCCGAGCGCAACGCCGAGCTTGGCTTCGGCGCGCGCGGCCAGCGCATCGCCGCCGGCGGCCTGACAGGCCTCCGCGCGGCAGAGCTTCAGCACATGGCGGCCTGCGGGCGCCTTGCGGAAATCATGGTAGAAGGTGAACACGCCGTGGACTTCGGCACGCGAGAGATTAAGCGCGGAAGCGACCATCGGGATCGCGGGCTCGGGCACGTAGCCGAAGGCCTCCTGCAGCGCGTGCAGGATGACCAGCGTCGCGCCTTCGAGCTTGGCATGCTCGGCGATGATCTCGGCGCCGCGCGCTTCGTTCCAGGGTTCGTAGGCCGACGTCATCCACATCTCTCAAATCGGAGGGTTTTTACTCGCCCCTATGAGAGTTGGAATCGATCTAGATATCAATAAAGCTGTCTCATGCTGCGATCGTGAACAGCGATCGATTTGGATATGAAATCGATCGATATACAAATAGAATTGGTAGCAAAACACCTTGTGCGATACGGCTTTTTCTCGTGTTCGTCGCGGTTGTGATCGTTATATTCGAAGTGGCATGCCAGAGCTGATGAGGCCTTCTTGATCGACAAGCTTGAACTCCTGTTGGCGCTCGCAAAGGAGCGGCATTTCGGCCGCGCGGCGGAGGCGTGCGGCGTCACGCAGCCGACGATGTCGACGAGCCTCAAGCAGCTCGAGGATCTCCTTGGCGTGATGCTGGTGCAACGCGGCTCCCGCTTTCAGGGCTTCACGCCCGAGGGTGAGCGCGCGCTCGATTGGGCGCGCCGTATCGTCGGCGATGCCCGTGCGATGCGGGAGGAGATCAATGGGCTGAAGCACAAGCTTTCCGGCGAGATCCGGATCGCGGCGATCCCGACCGCGCTCGGCATGGTGGCTTCACTGACCACGCCGTTTCGCGCCCGTCATCCGGACGTGCGCTTTCGCATCCAATCCTGCACCTCGTCCGACGTGCTGGGCCTCCTGGAGAACCTCGAGGTCGATGCCGGGCTGACCTATATCGAGAACGAGCCGATCGGCAAGGTTCGCACCATCCGTCTCTATGGCGAGAGTTACCGCTTGCTGACATCGCCCGATGCCATGTTCGGCGATCGCGACACCGTCACATGGAAAGAGGTCGGCCAGGTGCCGCTCTGCCTGCTGACTCCCGACATGCAGAACCGCCGCATCATCGATCGCGCACTTCGTTCGGTCGGCGCGGAAGCAACGCCGACGCTGACCTCTAATTCGTTGCTCGTGCTCTACACGCATGTGAAGACCGGACGCTGGGCAAGCGTGATGCCGGCAAAGCTTGCGGAGACACTCGGCCTCGCCGATGCCGTGCGCAGCATTCCGATCGTCGACCCTGTCGTGAACTACAGCATCGGCCTGGTGATCCCGCAGCGCGACCCGATGACGCCCTTGATTGCCGCGCTGGTCCAGGTCGCCCGCGAAGTCGCGCCCACGCTGGAGTCGGTATCTCCCAATCATGGCGCGTGACCCACGTGTCAGTACGTTGACGCGCGCGTCATGGCGCGGCCGTCAGGGCGCCTGACTGTCTCCTCCAATTCACATTTCAATCGCCGCTCAATTCAGGCCGTTCTGGCGGCCGAATAGCGGCAGAATGCTGATTTTCCCCAAAGCCCAAGCGATGATTGTCTGAACTGAAATCTCTTCTCGCCTTGCAGCATCGAGGGGAACTTTGCCGACGGGTCGACTGTTGCAATGCTACGTTTGGTTCAAACATCTGGGAGTTCCCGTGAATCGTCGCCAGCTACTGCAAGGCTCGGCAGTGCTGCCGACACTCATGTTGTTTCCCGGAACCGAAGCCGTCGCCGCCGTTCCGTTTGATCCGTCCACCGTCCGGGAACTTGCGCGCAGCCTCGCGAGCAAATCGTTCGAGGCGCCCGATGAAAAGCTGCCGTCCGAGCTGAAGGATCTGAACTACGATCAGTATCGCTCGATCCGCTTCATGCCGGAGCGCGCGCTGTGGCGTGCCGAAAAGCTGCCGTTCCAGGCGCAGTTCTTTCATCGGGGCTTCTTCTACAAGAACAAGGTCAGCATCTTCGAAGTCATCGACGGTCAGGCGAGCGAAATCCGCTATCGCAAGGACGACTTCTCGTTCGGCGACAATGTGCCGGCGTTCGCCGCTGATAATCTCGGCTTTGCCGGCTTTCGCATCCACGCGCCGATCAACAGGCCCGACTATTTCGATGAGGTCTGCGTCTTCCTCGGCGCGAGCTATTTCCGTGCCGTCGCCAAGGGTGAAACCTACGGATTGTCGGCGCGGGGATTGTCGATCGACACTGGAGAGGCGAAGGGAGAGGAGTTTCCTTATTTCAAGGCGTTCTGGCTGGAGCGCCCCGCAGCCAACGCGACCTCACTCGTCATCCACGCGCTGCTCGACAGCAAGAGCTGCGCCGCGAGCTACCGCTTCACCTTGCGGCCCGGCGAGACCACGGTGTTCGACGTCGAGATGTCGCTTTATCCGCGGGCCGATCTCGAGCATGCAGGGCTGGCGCCGATGACCAGCATGTTCTTCTTCGGCCCCAATGACCGCAACGATGTCGACGATTTTCGTCCCTCGGTGCACGATTCCGACGGGCTCGCGATTTTCAACGGCAAGGGTGAAAGCCTGTGGCGTCCGCTGAGCAATCCGCGGGATCTTCAGGTCAGCACCTTCCAGGACCTCAATCCGCGCGGATTTGGGCTGATGCAGCGCGAGAAGAGATTCGCCGCCTATGAGGATATCGAGTCGCGTTTCGAGGCTCGCCCGAGCCTCTGGGTCGAACCGATCGGCGATTGGGGCGAGGGCGGCGTCGTGCTGATCGAGATTCCGACCAAAGAGGAAATCCACGATAACATCGCAGCGTTCTGGCGGCCCAAGGCGCCACTGAAGGCCAAGAGTGAAAACAATTTCACCTATCGTCTGCATTGGGGCCCGGATATGCCGAAGCCTCATTCGCTCGCCCGCTTCGTACGCACCGGTATCGGCGCGCGTGGCGAGGACAGCAAATTGTTCGTGCTGGATCTGGTCGGCGACAACCTGAAGGCAATCGATCCCAGCAGTATCAAGGGCGTCGTGAGCGCCGAGAAGTCCGAGATCACCAACATCGTCACGCAACCCAATCCTGACACGGGTGGATGGCGGCTCAGTTTCCAATGCGCGGTGAAGAAGGATACGCCCGTCGAGCTTCGGGCCTTGCTGGTGCAAGACGATAAACCTCTTTCCGAAGTGTGGGTCTATCGATGGGCTCCGTAGCGACGTCGTCGCCGCTGACGCCGGACGCGCTGGCGGGCGGGTTCCTGCCACGCGAAGATCCGCTCGAGATGATCACATCGGACTTCGCGCGCGCGCCGCAGGCGACGCGGCAGCCTGTACCGGTGGCGTCAAGCATGTGGCGGCGGCGGACGTTTGTCTTTGCAGCCACTATCGCGCTCACCGGCGCCGGCGCGTACGAGATGTACAAGGTGCTCGAAGTCGGGGGCGTGACCGTCCTGGAATGGATGGTGCTCGCGCTGTTCGTGACCTTGCTCGCCTGGATCGGCTTCTCGTTTGCTTCCGCTCTTGCGGGCTTTTTCGTCCTGCTCGGCAGAGGAGGGAACGCGCTGCAAATCGCCGCCAGCGGTTCCTTGCCTGATATCGCGAGCCGGACGGCGGTTCTGCTGCCGACCTATAATGAAAACGAAATCCAGTTGATGGCCCGGCTGCGTGCGATCTACGAGTCCGTCGAGGCGACCGGGCATGGTGAGCACTTCGACTGGTTCGTGCTGAGCGACAGCACCGATCCCGATATCTGGATCGCCGAGGAGCGCGCTTTCCTGAAACTGCGGCAAGCCTGCGGTTCCGATCGGCTCTATTATCGTCACCGCGCCAACAACGTCGCGCGCAAGTCCGGCAATATCGCCGAGTGGGTTTCCCGCTTCGGCAGCGGCTATCAGTTCATGATCGTCCTCGATGCCGACAGCCTGATGACCGGCGAGACGATGGTGCGGATGGTCCATGCGATGGAGGCGAATTCTGCGGCCGCATTGCTGCAGACGCTGCCGATCATCGTCAATGCGCGAAGCCTGTTCAGCCGCCTGCAGCAATTTGCCGGCCGGCTTTACGGGCCGATGATCGCCGCGGGCGTAGCCTGGTGGCACGGCTCCGAAGGCAATTATTGGGGGCACAATGCCATCATCAGGGTGGCGGCGTTCGCCGAGGCGGCCGGGCTGCCGGAGTTGCACGGACGAAAGCCGTTCGGCGGACATATCCTGAGCCACGACTTCGTCGAGGCCGCGCTGATGCGCCGCTCCGGCTGGGGCATCTATATGGCGCCGACGCTCGGCGGCAGTTTCGAGGAAGTGCCGCCTTCGCTATTGGATTTCGCGGCGCGCGACCGGAGGTGGTGCCAGGGAAACCTGCAGCATCTCGCCGTGTTGCCGACGCGCGGACTGCACTGGATTTCGCGCCTGCATTTCATGACCGGGATCGGTTCGTATATCACTGCGCCGCTCTGGTTTACGTTCCTGCTGCTCGGCATACTGATCTCGTTGCAGGCCCGCTTTGTCCGCCCCGAATATTTTCCGAAGGGGTTTGCGCTGTTTCCCAACTGGCCTGCGCAGGACCCCGTGCTCGCGGCCTGGGTGTTCGGCGCCACCATGGCACTTCTGATCGTGCCGAAACTGCTCGGCTTCCTGTTGCTGTTGACGCAGCGGGACACGCGGCGGCGGTTCGGCGGCGCCATTCGCGCTTTCCTCGGTGTCATCGTCGAAGTGCTGATCTCCGCCATGATCGCACCCGCGATGATGGTGTTCCAGTCGATCGCGGTGATCGAGATCCTGATTGGCCGTGATGCCGGATGGCAGACGCAGCGCCGTGACGACGGCTCGGTCGAGCGGCGCGAGCTCTATCGCAAGTATGGAGTGCCCACGGCCTTCGGCGTACTGATGGCCGCGAGCGCCTACGCCGTCTCTCTGCCGCTGCTGTTGTGGATGTCGCCGGTCATCGTCGGGCTGTTGTTTGCCATTCCGATCGGCGCCTATACGGCGAAGCCGCGGATGACGGCGCTGTTTGCGACACCGGAGGAAGTCGCGCCGCCGGCCGTGCTGGTCCGTGCGAACGAACTGGCGGCATCGCCTGCAGTTGATCGCGGCCGTGCGCTGGTCGAACTGCAACGCGACCCGCAATTCCTGACGCAGCATCTCCGCTCGCTCCCAACACCGGCGCGCCGGCGACCGCAGGAAATCGACCCGCAGCTCGCAACAGCCCGCGCCCGCGTTGAGGCGAGCGACACCTTCGAGCAGGCCGTCGCCTCTCTCACCGCCCGCGAGACGTTGGCGGTGTTGAACGACCGGGCGTTGCTTGAGAGCGTCCTGCAGTTGCCGGCCAAGGCCGCCTGACGATCGTCGTTCCGGGCTTGACCCGGGACGACAGCGGAACAGCTACGCCGCCTCCCGCATCCTCGCCGCAAAGGCGTTGCGTGGCAGGGCGATGCGGACGACGGTGCCGACGCCGAGCTTGGAGCGCAGCTTCATCGAGCCGCCATGCAGGCTGGTCAGCGAGCGTGCGATCGCAAGGCCGAGACCCGAGCCCTGATAAGTCTTGGTGAGCTGGCTCTCGACTTGCTCGAACGGCTTGCCGAGGCGCTGCAGCGAGTCCTGCGCGATGCCGATGCCGGTGTCGGCGATCAGCATCACGATTTGATCGTCCAGCACCTGGCTGCGCACGATCACCCGGCCGTTGTCGGGCGTGAACTTCACCGCATTGGAGAGCAGGTTGACGACGATCTGCTTGATCGCGCGGCGATCGGCCACCACGGGAATCGTGCGTTCGATGTCGGCATCGAGCGTGAGCTGCTTGGCCTGGGCGCGTCCAGACACCACGCGCAGCGATTCCGCGAGCGTCCTCGACAGATCGAGCGGCTCCAAATCGAGCTTCATGCGCCCGGCTTCGATCTTCGACATGTCGAGGATGTCGTTGATGACGTCGAGCAGATATTTGCCGCTGGTGAGGATGTCGTGGCAATATTCCTGATATTTGTCCGAGCCGAGCGCGCCGAACATGCCGCTGCCCATGATCTCGGAGAAGCCGATGATGGCGTTCAGCGGCGTGCGCAGCTCGTGGCTCATATTGGCGAGGAATTTCGACTTGGCGGCGTTGGCTTCCTCGGCGCGGGTCTTCTCCTGCGAATATTTTTCCGCGAGGTCGGCGAGCTCGATCGCCTGCCGCTCGAGCTCGGTCTGCGAACGCTTCAGATCGACGACGGTGGCGCGCAGGCGCAGATCGTTGTCGACGAGCTTCTGCTCGTGGGCCTTGATGCGGGTGATGTCGGTGCCGACCGAGACGTAGCCGCCGTCCTTGGTGCGGCGCTCGGAGATATGCAGCCACTTGCCGTCGTCGAGCTGCGCCTCGAAGGTGCGCGCGCCCGGCATCGGCACGCCGGCCTCGTGCAACCGCGTGCGGACCTCCGGCATGCTGCCGACCTCGATCACGGTCTCGTAGGAGGTGCCGGGGGCAACGGCCGAATCCGGCAATTTGTGCAGGCGCTGGAAGTGCGAGTTGCAGAGCACGAGGCGGTCCTCGGCATCCCAGAGCACGAAGGCTTCCGGAATGGTCTCGATGGCGTCGCGCAGCCGCAGGTCTGCTTCAACAGTTTTTTCGGCGAGGCTCTTCTGCTCGGTGATGTCGACCGCGATGCCGATCAGGTGCAGGCCGCCATCGGCCGATGCGTGGCTGAGCTCGCAGCGCACGCGCAGCCAGATCCAGTGGCCCTCGGTGTGCTGCATGCGGAACGACTGATCGATGTGGTCGATCTTGCCGGAGATGAGCTGGTCGGCGATGTCGAACAGATCGATGTCGTCCGATTTCACCAGCGCGTTGACCTCGCCGAATGTCAAAAGGTCGTTGCGGGATTCGAGGCCGAGCAGGGTGAACATCGACTGCGACCAGAAGATGCGACCGCGCGAGAGGTCCCAGTCCCACAGGCCGCAGCGGCCGCGGTTGAGCGCGGTGTCGATTCGGCCGCGGACGGCGTCATTGATGAGATCGCCCTCGCGGGCGCGGGTCGACTGCCAGTGGAAGGCGAAGCCGAGGATGAGCACGACGAATCCCGTGGTCGCCGAGAGCGTGACCGAGAGCGCGGCGTCCGATCCCCAGATCGGCTCGTTCATCTCCTGGATCACGACCACCTGGCCCGGCAGCGATTTCACCTGAACCGAGATGGCGAGCGCGCTGTCGCCGTTCGGCAGGATCATGTCGGCGAGGATGCCCCGCTGGCTCGGCGCGACGAGCAGTTGCGCGGTGGAGACGATGTCGAACACCCGGTCGTTCTCGCCGAGCCCGTCGATCGGGGTGCGGGCGAGCACGCGATGATCGACGCTGGTGACGATGACATGGCGGCCCCTGGCGATGCCCCAGGACGGAATGAGGTCGGGCAACAGGTTCTGCAACTGCTCGATATTGCCAAGGTGTTCGCGGCGGCTCGAGGTCAGGCGATCGAGCCGCTCGGCGAGGATATCGGAGAGGGCGGAGAGGTCGCGCTTCAGCGCGGCACGCTTCTGCCGGCTCTGGTCGACCACCTGGACGAAGGCGCCGAGGCAGATCGTGATCAGGAAGGCGATGATCAGCGTGGGCACGGCCCGGCGCAACGCAGGCTCAGCGGTCAAGAGCCTGTGGTAGTCTGGTTTCGCGATCGATTGCGCCAATCCCTTGATCGAATCGGATTGAACGCACGCGTTCGCCGCGTGCGCACGCGTCATGCCCTAGACCCCCACCGCAATCTGATTTGCCACACAGTTCGGAAGCCAACCCCACGTTGCTCCCGAATCATTATGATTTGAATCCAGTTTTCCCGGCGTGTCGAGAGTCAACGATTCGTTAATGCGAAATAATTCTTGTCCAAGACAGAATCGCGGCTCGCAAACCGAGTCCGAAACGAGAACGTCGATGTGTGTTCCTACCTGTGCGGCGGCTCGGCGTGGCTGATGACGCGCTTGATGGTGGGGAAGGCGCGGCGCAGCGCGCGCTCGATCGCGTCGACTTCCTCATGCACCTTGATGACGCTCATCGACGGCGCGGCGCGGCAGTGGAAGTTGACGATCTCGCCGGCGTCGGAGTCGCGGACGCGCACATTGTGGATGTCATGGATCGGGCCGTCGGCGGCAAAGCGCGTCAGCGCCTGTCTGATGGTCTCGACGCGATCGGGCGCGGCGTTGCTGCCCCACGGCAGTTCCGGCTCGAGCGGCTCGATGTGGGTGTCGACTTCGACGTCCTCGCCGAAGTCCTCGCGGATCGCGCGTTCGAGATCGTGGGCGATGGCATGGGCCGCGGTGAGTTCCATCTCGCCGTCGACCTCGAGGTCGATGCTGACGATCAGCTTCTCGCCGAGCGCGTGCACGGTGACGTGATGGATGGCAAGCCCGGAATTGCGCGCGATCACCATGATGCGCTCGCGCACGCTCTCATTGTCGCGCGCGACCGGCACCGCGGTGAAGGTGAGGTCGGCATCGCCGAGCACGCCGGCGACCGCGGCCTGCGCCCTGCGCTTGATCTCCTCGACGCGGTCGATCGGAATGGTGCGCGGCACCTTGGCGATGGCGTCGATGAAATAGGTCGGGCCGACCATGCGCACGCGCAGCCGCTCGACCTCGACCACACCAGGCACGTTCCGGATCGCCGCGGTCGCCTTCTCAAGCGCGCCTTCCGGCGCCCGGTCGGTCAGCGTCTCCACGGTCGAGCGCGCCATCCGCAGGCCGAGCAGGGCGATCATGACGGCGACGGCGATGGCCGCGGCGGCGTCGCCCCACCAGAAGCCGAGGCCGGCCAGCACGAGGCCGATGATGACGGCGAACGAGCCCATCACGTCGGAGGCGAAATGCAGCGCGTCGGCGGCGAGCGCCTGGCTCTTGGTTTCCCGCGCGGCGCGATGCAGCGCCCGCGCCCGCCAGAGATTGACGATGATGTCGATGATGAGGACCACGAAGGGGATCGCGGAGATTGACGGCGGCGGCGCGCCTTCGCTCAGCCGGCTATAGGCCTCGACCAGGATGCCGCCCGCGAGCACGTAAAGCAGGGCGATCACGCCGAGCGCGGAGATGCTTTCGAGCTTGCCGTGGCCGTAATGATGCTCTTCGTCCGCGGGCAGGTCGGACACCCGCACCACCGCCCAGGTGATGATGGTCGCGATCAGGTCGACCGAGGAGTGCAGGGCCTCCGAGATCAGCGCCAGCGATCCGATCGCGATCCCGACGACGAGTTTCGCCGCGGCCATGCCACCGCTGGCAAAGACCGAGATCGCTGCGACCGAGGATTTGACGTTGTGAGCGCTCATCGCCTGCGGTGTAGCAGCCCACCCGCCAACATCAAGCGCCGATCGCAGTCGCAATCGCTACTCACTCGCAGCTGCAGGTTGTTGCGAATTATTCCGAATCCAGAAAATGTTTCGCGTGAGTTCACCAGACACATTTCAGATGCAGGTCCACAGTCTCGCGGCGCGTTTCACCCGAGCTTTGCAAAATCATTCGCCCAGAACCAAGAGGGCGCAGGGAACGCCGGGTGCGCGCTGCACCCGCGGTCTCGTGTGCATAAGTGCAGAAAGAAGTGCACACGAGCATACAGGTTCAGCGGAGACACTCCGGCATTCCCTGCGCAATGGTTTTACGGCTTATATCGTGCTCTCCCCGGTGAGACCGGGCTTCTTGCCACCGTCGCCCATGAGAGGCGTTGGCTTCTCACGGACTTGACGCCAGCGTCGGGGCGTCAGGACCACACGACTTCGCCGTCCGCCTCATGCGCACTCGTCCGTTGCGCAATCCGCGTCCACCGCATCCCACCGCAACACTCGTGACGATCGCGAAGCGCCCCTCAATCGGGTGAGACGCGCGGATTAATAGACTGATTTGCATTTCGGAAAAACAGAAATATTTTTTCTGCGCGGACTGGACAGGTTTTTGCTGATTTGCCCGTCGAAGAGAGAACGGATGAGACGGCGCAAAGTCCGACTTCCAGTCGATTGTTGATTCAGCTAACGCCGGCATCGCTACGGAGTCACACGATGCCGGCGCTCGCGTTCGGTTAGAGGTCTTCTTCTCAGAGGTTCGGATGCAGGTCTCGCACGGTGCTCACGTTCTCGAGTAGGGAGGCAAGATGCAGGATAGTCGACTCGGCGAGCCAGCTTCCGACGAGCTGCACGTTGATCGGCAGTCCTTCCTTGCTGGTGCCGAACCGCATCGACAGCCCGGGCAAGCCGGTGACGTTGAGCGGCACGGTGGCGCCCTGGAGGTAGGTGGCGTCCACGGTCTTGCCGTTGATGACGAACTTTGCGACGCCATGCTTGTGGGCCGGGATCGGCAGGACCGGGGTGATCAGCGCGTCGTATGTCCTGAAATAGTCGGCATAGCCGTCGCGCAGCCGCTCGGCGGCCTGTTCCGCGTCGATGTAGTCCTTCATGGACGTATCGGGCAGCGAGAGCATGGTCTTGGCCATTTTATAGAGCTCGTCCTGACTGCGGCCGGCGGTCGCCTCCGCGAATGCAGGCTTCATCTCCATCACGTGAAGGCGGTTGAACACGTCGAGGGCGAAGTCGCGCTCGAGCGCCGGGATGCGCACCGGCTCCACGAAAGAGCCCAGGTCCTTAAGCGCCTCCGCGGCCGTCTTCACTGTGTCCGCGACCTCAGGGGCCACCGGCCCGAAGCCGGGCTCGACCAGCCAGCCCACCCGGAGCTGACGATCGGGCGAGCGCCCGACCCCCGCATCGAACTGCGCGGTGCTCGTTGCGAAAGCGTCTTGGCCGTCAGGGCCGGCCAGTTGCGAGAAGGCGAGCGCGAGGTCGCGGACACTGCGTGCCATGGGACCAACATGCCAGAAGCGGCGCGGCGCGCGCGGCCAGATCCCAGTCATGGGCACACGCCCATGCGTTGCCTTGAGGGAGACGATCCCGGTCTGCGCGGCCGGACCGCGCACCGAGATCGCAAGGTCGGTGCCCAGTCCCAGCGGCGACATGCCGGCCGCGATGGCCGCGGATTCACCGCCGCTCGAGCCCCCAGGCGTGCGGGTCAGATCCCAAGGATTGTTAGACTTGCCTGAGAGCAGATTGTCGCTTTCGATCCAATAGGAGAACTCGGGAAGGTTCGTCTTTGCGAGCAAGATGCCGCCCGCCTTCTTCATGCGCGCGACGCTGGTCGCGTCGATCTCGGGAACGCGTCCCTTGAAGATCGGCGAACCGCGCTGGGTCGCCACGCCTGCAGTGTCGATCGAGTCCTTCACCGTGAAGGGCACGCCATGCAGCGGCCCGAGCTCCTCGCCGGCGACGATCGCCTTCTCCGCCACCTTGGCTGCTTCGAGCGCATCGTCGGCGAGCGTAACAATCGCGTTGATCTTCGGGTCCACGGCCCCGATGCGATCGAGATGGGCCTGCACGACCTCCACTGGCGACAGCTCCTTAGTGCGGATCAGTTCGGCCAGCTTGGTCGCGTCGGAATAGATGATGTCGGTCTTCATGGATGTTATCTACCTAACACTTGGTAGGATGTAATTATCTCTTCCCAAACCTGGCGTCAACCCCTATCTAACGCTTGGTAGGTAGCGCATAGGGGGTTCGTTGAGCGCAAATTCACGAGAAGCGATCTTGGCGGCGGCCAGGCGGACGGCGCAGGCTCACGGCTACAGCGGCATGAACTTCCGCGATCTCGCGGCCGAGGTGGGTATCAGAGCCGCGAGCATCTACCACCACTTCCCGAGCAAGGCCGATCTCGGCGCGGCGGTAGCGAAGCGTTATTGGGAAGATACAGCCGCCGAACTGGACGCCATGTCGTTGGCATGCGCCGACCCGCTGCGCTCTCTGCAAGTATATCCCAACATCTTCCGAAGATCGCTCGAGAGCGGCAATCGTTTGTGCCTTTGCAGCTTCATGTCCGCCGAACACGACGACCTGCCGCTGCAGGTTCAGAAGGAGGTGCAAGCTTTCGCCGACGTCAACGTCGCGTGGCTGAGCAGAACTCTTGTCGCGGCGGGCTTGGTCGGACGTGAGGAAAGCGAAGCCCGAGCCCGCTCGATCTTCGCCGCCGTCGCGGGGGCCCAGCTCATGGCACGCAGCCGCTCGGACATCTCCCTGTTCGATGCACTCATCGATGGCTATCGAGCCGCTGGTCTCCTGCCGGGCGGAAAGAAAGCATCTCGTCGGTCGTAGAGCCTCGGCGCCACTTCTTCATGTCGGCTCTTGGCCCAACTCGGACATTGCGGGCCGCGATGGCTCGTAGGGGTTTGACCAGCTGAACGGCGGTCACGAGCATCGGCTGCGCTGCCCGTCGAAAAGTGATGGACAGCGCAGGTAGTATTTAGCAGAGGCTAAAGCGGAATGAAGTTAGCTTGAATCGATTTGGGATTCCCAAATCAGGCGGTTTCTGATTCACCATGCTGGCTGG
>NZ_JCAMOR010000074.1:0-20000 GCF_059512385.1 Bradyrhizobium sp. Crot121
CCGCTCGCAAGATAAGAATCCTCACCGAAATGCTGATCGAGTGTTTCGGAAAAGCTCCGGACGTTGTCGGCACTGCACCTGTCTGAGTGGAGCACTGAGCCAAGGTGGATAAGTGATATGCGCGATCTAGGTCCCTCAAGCGTTCGCGAACGGATAGATCAACACTCCCGACGCCATCTCCTGCGGAGCCACGACGACTTGCCGTGAGCCGTCTCTGAACTGGTCGACACTATTGCTAACGACGCCCTGGAACTGCACCTGCAACACGCGGGGATGCGTCCACTCGCCGCGCGACCCGAAGGTGATGTTGCCCATAACTGTCGAGAACACCGCACGTCGCGTGAACTCAGAGAGCGCGGCGTCGTCCAGACTTCCCGTGCCCTCAATAGCCAGGCCCACGACCTGCATCTGCGAGCAGGCCAATGGCGCCATATAGTGCCCGAGTGGATCCACACCTGATCCTGCGGCGCGCGACCTGTAGGTCTCCAACAGCGCACTAACGCCCTCAAAGGCCAAGGAGGGTGCCGGGACCCAATATTCATAGTTCACTATCCCGTTGAGCAGCGGCCCGAGCTTGCTCTTAACATCAGCATTCTGCGGGCCGATCATGCTTGCGCCGACCATTTTTGGCCGGAAGGGGTGCCTTTCGAGGGCTTGAACGAGATCGATCGTATCCTGGAGGTACGAGCACAGGAACAGAAGATCAGGTCCGCTTTGTGCCACGTCGTCGAGAAGCGGCGCGAAATTGCTGGCTGCGAGCGGATAGGTTGCCTCGTGAACTACCTCAAACCCGTATTTCGCCGCATTGGCTTTGGCACCAAGAATCGGGTTCCGGGAAAATACAGCGCCAGCCGAGAGCAGTGCCACAGTCGTCGGCCGAGGGGTTTGCCGAGCGGCGGTTTCGAAGAAGCCCTCTGTGAGCGCGACATTGGGGTCCGGCCCCGTCGGAATCATAGCGAAGTAGTTTTCGTAGTTCAGTTCGTTGTTAGCGCCGAGCGCCATAAGCCCAACGAAGTAACGCTGGCGTGAGATGATCTCGGGCATGGCGGCAAGGTTGGTGTTTGTTCCGTACCCCCCAATGACGAGATCCACCCCATCCTCGTCCATCAGGCGCGCGTATAGCGACGCCACGCGAGACGCGTCCCCTTCATCATCGTAGCGGACTAACTCCACCGGGCGTCCAAGAAGGCCGCCACCACTATTTACATCATCACGCCAGATATCATGCGCGAGCTGCGCGGACTTACTGTTCCCCGACAGCGGTCCGGTGAGCGATAGGCAGTAGCCGATCCTGATCGGCGAGGAGTCAGACGTCATTGGTTAAGCACCCGGCTGATCAAGGAAAACATGGAGGGACCGGATGACTCCACCCTCGAAAAGCGCCAAGTCTTGGCGACGGCTCGAACACCCGAAACGGCGGCGCGCGTGAGATGCGGGATCGGCCCGTCGCCGAGGTCGCGGTAAGTGACGCCGGCGTCGGGGTTCGCCCTCAACAAGCGCTGTACGGCGTCTTCGACGAGAACCCGTGGTACAGACGCTTCGGCCGCGACGCTACTATTGATGACGAGGCTCTGGCGCACACAATACTCCACTTTGCTACGACTACGGACGTAACATTGCGGCAGGTACTCCTGTAGCGTCGCAAAGTGACTAGCTGTGTCGCGGAAAGTGGAACCCCAACAAGTTTGCTTTCGCCAAGAGCGGTCATTCGAAATCGTCCGGCAAAGCGACTGTGCGATTCCAAGTTCGCTCATCTCCCACGGGGTGAGAGACATCACCTGAGACTTCGGGCGAAGCTAGAGCCCATTTATGCGCCGACGCCTATGCGTCTAGCTGTCTACACGGACAAGATTACGCGGCGCCCGCCTCAGCGCCGCCGCTGGCTGCCAGAAGAGCCGGCCGAATGCAACGTCTGCACCGCCGCCGGGCCGCGCGCGAAAGGGCCCGAGCAAAAGCTTCCTGACGCTCTCCTCAGTCGACCTGCATCGGTTTTCCAGCTGAGCTCGGGTTGTTGCAACCAGCGAATGAACGATCCCACATGGAAATGGCCCTCCTCGCTATTGGAGGCGGGCCATTCAGGCGAGCTTTACCCGGGGCCCTCTGCCGGCGCCGTACAATTCCCAGATCTTGCACCGGCGAAACATTCGCTTTCTTCGGCGTTCCTACCCTAGCAACACAGCTTCGCATTTATCGACACTGATAGAGGGGGACCTCGAACACTAAGTTCGTGGATAAGGCTGTCGAACGCCTTTCGTTATACGAACGACCTGAGTGCTTGAAACAGCGATGATAGACAAGGCAAACATGATCGATCTGAGCGGGAAACGTGCATTGGTCACTGGCGGCTCGCGAGGCATCGGGGCCGCAATCGCGCTGACGCTGGCGGAGACCGGCGCTGACGTCGCGTTTACCTATCAGCATTCGGCCGAGAAAGCTGAAGCGGTGGCTAAGTCCATCAAGAGCATGCGGCGCCGCGCAATCGCGATCCAGGCCGATAGCGCCGACCCGGAAGCTATCGCGCGCTCCGTGAGTGAAGCCGTCTCAGCATTGGGAGGGCTCGATATTCTCGTCAACAGCGCCGCCATCGGTCACAACGGAACGATTGCCGACCTTAGTGTGAGCGAATACCAGGCCGTGATGGATGTCAATGTGCGAGCGCCAGTGCTGTTTGCGAAGGCAGCAATTCCGCATCTCGCCAAAGGCGGACGCATTATCTCGATCGGTTCGGGCCTTGGGGAGCGAGTCCCGTTCCCGGGCGTGACGGTCTATGCGATGTCCAAGGCGGCCCTTACCTCCTTCACCCGCGGGCTTTCGCGCGAACTAGGGCCAAACGGGATCACCGTGAACCTCGTGCAACCCGGCTCGACCGATACCGATTCAAACCCGGCGGACGGCGCGGCTGCCGACTTCCAGCGAGCCCTGACGTCTTTGGGGCGGTTCGCCGAGCCGCGCGAAGTCGCGAACGCTGTGGTCTTTCTTGCCAGTCCTGCGGCAAGCGTGATCACGGGCGCCATCCTGACCGCGGACGGGGGCGCGATCGCCTGAGCAAAATTGACCTTCGGCAGCGGTAGTGCGCCGGATCTTTCGCGACTATGTCGTAGGCAAGTCAGCGAAACGCATCGCTATGGAGCTAAATAAGGGTGGTGTTGCGGCACCCGGCGGTGGGGATTGGGGTTTCAGCACTATCAACGGTAACACCAAGCGCGGCAATGGCATTTTGAACAACGAAATGTATGTCGGCCGGATCGTTTGGAATCGACAACGATTCGTCAAAGACCCCGAAACTGGCAAGCGTCAGGCACGGATGGAGGGCTCGGCATCGATCGAGGCTGCTCGGTCCGAGATCAAACGGATAGATCGCGAACTCGATACCCTGCTGGACTTGATCCTCAAAGGTAGTGCTGCCGATAGGATCAATTCAAAGATGGTTCAGCTTGAGAGCCGTAAGGCCGAGCTCGAACAGGTATTGTCCGACGCGGATGAGCCGCCACCGCTGCTACACTCCGAGATGGCAACTTTCTATCGAGAACAAGTCAGGGCGCTGCATGAGGCGCTGCAGGCTGATACGGAGGCAACCCGGCTCAAAGCCGGGGAGGTCCTGCGTCCTCTCGTGAAGGAGATCGTCCTCACGCCCGGGGGCAAGGAACTGAAGATCGAGGTCCGAGGCGATCTGGCGGGAATCCTGGCAATTGCCCTCAAAACGAAGACCCCAGCCACGGGGGCCGGGGTTTCGCAATTTGAGTTGGTTGCGGGGATAGGATTTGAACCTATGACCTTCAGGTTATGAGCCTGACGAGCTACCGGGCTGCTCCACCCCGCGTTAAACCGGATTTCCGCCTTGCATGGAGAGAGGCCGAACGTGAGGCGGACAACGCTTGGAAGGGCGCCGCTCGATCCGTTCGAAGACTTCCTGAGAAGGCGACCCGGGGCCGAGGGCAACCGGGCGCGAGGCGTATGTATCAATGCTGATCCGCTTTGGAAAGCCCTTCGGCACAGGTTTTTTGAGGTTTTGTGACGGCCAGATTGACGGGATTCGTGCGCGAATCGGACGTTTGGAACCTCCCTTGCCGGAAAGGTCGCAAAAGTGGAGCCTTGGACCAAGAGAAACAGGGGGCGGCCGGGTGAAGCACAGCGAAACCCGGAGCCTGCCCGCGAAGATTCCCGGGTTACGCTGCGCTTCACCCGGGCTACGGATGATGGCTCAGTTCAGCAAGAACCCGCCGTCGACCGTCACCACAGTGCCGGTCATGTAGCGTGAGGCTTTTGAGGCCAGCAGCAGGATCGCGCCGTCGAGGTCGGATTCGGCCCCGATCCGGCGCTGCGGAATCCGCTTTGTCAGCTTCTCGCCGGCGGGCGTGGCCCAGAAATCGTGGTTCATCTCGGTGTCGATATAGCCGGGCGCCAGCGCGTTGACGCGGATGTTGTTGCCGGCGAGCTCCAGCGCCATCACCTTGGTGGCCTGGATGATGCCGGCCTTCGAGACCGTGTAGGGCGAGAGGAATTTCATCACGCTAAGGCCGAGCACGGAAGCGATGTTGACGATGTTGCCCCCCTGCTTGCGCGCGATCATGCGCCGCGCCAGTTCGGTCGCCAGGAAATAGGCGCCCTTGAGATTGGCGTTGATCACGGCGTCCCAATCTGCCTCGGTCTGCTCGGTCGACAATTTCTCGATGGCGATGCCGGCATTGTTGATGAGCACGCTGACCGGGCCGAAGGCGGCTTCCGCTGCGTCCAGCGCTTTGCCGATGCTGGCGATGTCGGTGACGTCCATCTGCACCGCGCTCGCGCGGCCGCCCTTGCCCCTGATCTCCTCCTCCAGGCTCTTCAGCTTGCCGGTCTGCCGCGCCGCCAGGACGACGGCGGCGCCATGCGCGGAAAGGACGCGGGCGAATTGCCGCCCCAGCCCCTGGCTCGCGCCGGTGATCAAGATGGTTTCCTGGCTCACATCGAACAGATCGGACATGGGTACGTTTCCTAGAACCTGATATGCGCGCATTGATACCTACGATTTCGGCCCATGCAACGCCGCAGGACTTACCAGGCCGCGCGGCGTTGGCTAAAGTGGCCAGCATCGAACATTTTAGAAACCGCCTGACATCACGGGAGTGAAACAGTGGATCTTGGGATCAAAGGCCGCCGTGCCATCGTTTGCGCCTCAAGCAAGGGTCTGGGCCGCGCCTGCGCCATCGCGCTTGCCAATGAGGGGGTCCATGTCACCTTGACGGCGCGCGGCGCGGACGCGCTGAAGAAGACCGCCGACGAGATCCGCAAAGCGCATCCCGACGTCACCGTCACCGAGATCGTCGGTGACATCACGACGCCCGCGGGCCGCGAGGCCGTGCTGAAGGCCTGCCCGGAGCCGGACATCCTGATCAACAATGCCGGCGGTCCGCCGCCCGGCGATTTCCGCAACTGGACCCGCGACGACTGGATCAAGGCGATCGACGCCAACATGCTGACCCCGATCGAGCTGATCAAGGCCACCGTCGACGGCATGATGGCACGGAAATTCGGCCGCATCGTCAACATCACCTCCGCCGCGGTGAAGGCGCCGATCGAGATTTTGGGACTTTCCAACGGTGCGCGCGCCGGCCTCACCGGCTTCGTCGCAGGCCTCTCGCGCAAGACCGTCATCAACAACGTTACCATCAATGCGCTGCTGCCGGGGCCGTTCGAGACCGATCGCCTGCTCGGCACTGCGAAACCGGAAGCCGAGAAGCGCGGCATCACGCCCCAGCAAGTGCTGACCGAGCGCGCCAAGCTCAATCCCGCCGGTCGCTTCGGTGATCCCGAAGAGTTCGGCTACGCCTGTGCGTTCCTGTGCGGCGCCAAGGCCGGCTTCATCACCGGCCAGAACATCCTGCTCGACGGCGGCGCCTTCCCGGGCACGCTGTGAGGATGGGCACGCTGTGAGAGCGGTCTGGTATGAGCGGACGGGGACCGGCGGCGGAGGTCCTGACTTTCGGCGAAGTACCGACGCCGGCGGCGGGTGCGGGCGAAGTGCGCATCCGCCTCGAAGCTTCCGGCGTCAATCCCGCCGATGTCGGCCGCCGCGGCGGCAATTATCGAGCGATGGAATATCCGCGCGTGATCCCGAACAGCGATGGTGCGGGGATCATCGATCAGGTCGGCGACGGCGTGAAGCGGTTCAATGTCGGTGACCGGGTCTGGCTGTTCAACGGCCAGCGCAACGGTCGCGCCTTTGGCACCGCCGCGGAATATATCACGCTCCTCGAGCACCTCGTGACGCCGCTGCCGGACAACCTCACCTTCGCGGAAGGCGCCACCCTCGGCATCCCCGGCATGACCGCGTGGTGCTGCCTGTTTGCGGACGGGCCGATCGTGGGCAAGACCGTGCTGGTTACCGGCGGCGCCGGCGCAGTCGGCCACTATGCCGTGCAATTGGCGAAATGGGGCGGCGCCGAGGTGATCGCAACCGTCAGCTCACCGCACAAGGCCGAGCAGGCGCGCCGCGCGGGCGCCGATCTCGTGATCAACTACAAGGAGGAGGATGTCGTTGCGAAGGCCATGGCCTTCACCCATCAACGCGGCGTCGATCGCGTGGTCGATGTCGATTTCGGCGGCAATCTCGCTGCTACGCTGAAGCTGATGGCGGTCAATTCCACGATCGCCGTCTACGCCACCAACGGCAATCGCAACCCCGTCGTGCCGATGCGCGAATTGATGCAGAAATGCATCGCCTTGCGCGCGCTGGTGCTGTTTGCGTTACCACTGCCCTTGCTCGCCGCGGCGCAAGCCGACATCACGAAATGGCTCGCGGCCGGACCGCGCCTGCACAACATCGCCGGGCAGTTTGCGTTGTCGGAGACGGCACAGGCTCATCTGGCGGTTGAGAAGGGCGACAAGCTCGGCACCGTTATCGTTGATTGCGCTCGTTGACCGACCGCTCACTCTCGCTGGATGAGTCCGCCGAAGTGCGCTCGTCGGTCCAGGGACGATCGAACTGCTCGAGCCCCTCGGCCAGCAGATCGCCCAGCATGGGTTCGCCGAGCAGATAGCGCGCGGTGCGTCCGTTATATTGATCGGCGGCCTCTCGCCTCAGATCGTCCCATTCCTCGATCGGGCGATCGCCGCGCCCAAGCCGCATCAGGGCGACGAGGTCGATCTGCTCGTCTTCGGAAAGAGCGCGGATGAAGCCCCTGATTTCCCGCTCGACCGGATCCTGGCCATCATCTTCCAGCACATCGATCATCTCGTCGTCAGTGGCGTTCGAGCCGGAATCCGGGTCGGATGCCGCTTCCTTGACATCGAATTCCCGCGCTTTCTCGATCAAAAAACCGACTTTATCGGTCGATATCGACAGTTCGGCCATTGCGCGCTCCTGTTCTCGCGATCCGATAACGCCGGATCATCCGAGATGATCCATTGCGCGGGCAAGCGGAAACCAGCATCTTCGCAATAACAAGCGTTTCAATAAGGAAGCCGCCGATGGAGTGGAAAGTAGGCAGGGTCAAGATCACCAAGGTCGTCGAATTGGAGACGGTCGGGCATACCCGTTTCATCCTGCCGCTCGCGACCAACGAGGAAGTCCAGAAGCTGCCCTGGCTCATTCCGCATTTCGCCACCGACGAAGGCCGGCTGAAAATGTCGATCCATTCGCTGCTGGTGGAGACGCCGACACGGCGGATCATCGTCGACACCGGGCTCGGCAATGACAAGCAGGGTCGCAACGTGCCGAGCTGGAACAACCGCAAGCATCCCTTCCTGGAGACGTTGACTGCGGCGGGCTTTCCCCTCGATAGCATCGACACCGTGCTGTGCACGCACCTGCATGTCGACCATGTCGGCTGGAACACGAAGCTCGTCGACGGCCAATGGGTGCCGACCTTTCCCAAGGCCCGCTACGTATTCGGCCGGACCGAATTCGAGCATTGGCGCGACCACGGCAAATCGCCTGACCAAATCGCGGTGTTCACCGATTCCGTGAAGCCGATCGCGGATGACGACAGGGCCGACCTCGTGCCCTCCGACCACCGCCTGACGGAGGAGATCACGCTGATCCCGACGCCCGGCCACAGCCCGGGCCATATGAGCATCCACATCCGCTCCGACGGCGAGGAAGGGCTGCTCACCGGCGACGTCGCCCACCATCCCTGCCAGATGGCCCATCCGGACTGGTCCTCGACGGCGGATTCGGACCATAAGCAATCGGCGGCGACGCGGCGCGAATTGTTCTCCCGCTTTGCCGATACGCCGACACTGGTGATCGGCGGCCATTTCACCGCCGGTCACATCGAGCGCGAGGGGGAGGCCTTCAAGTTCATCGCGCTGGAACGGATCTAGCGCCCACACTACCTGCGTTTGCCCACCCCACCCCGCGCTTTCGGCAGTTGAATTTCGCGCCGTGCTGCTCCATGAAGCGCCCTAAGTCCGCAAAGTCCAAAAACCCCTGTAGGGAGTGATCAAAAATGAAGCTTGTTCGTTACGGCGCGAAGGGTGAGGAAAAGCCCGGCCTGATCGACAAATCCGGCCAGTTGCGCGACCTGTCGGCGCATCTGAAGGACCTCACCGGCGAGGCCTATTCGCCGGAATCCCTGGCCAAGCTGGCCGCGCTCGACCCGTCCAAGCTGCCTTCAGTTCCCGGTAACCCGCGCTTCGGCGCGCCGGTCACCGGAATCTCGAAATTCGTCGCCATCGGGCTGAACTACACCGACCATGCCAAGGAAACCGGCAATCCGATTCCATCCGAGCCGATCTTCTTCCTGAAGGCCAACACCGCCCTCTCCGGCCCGAACGACGCCGTGGAGAAGCCGCGCGGCTCGACCAAGCTCGACTGGGAAGTGGAGATCGCCGCCATCATCGGCACCCGCGCCAAGTACGTCTCGGAGGCCGACGCGCTGAACCATGTCGCCGGCTATTGCGTCTGCAACGACGTCTCCGAGCGCAATTTCCAGATCGAGCGTCTGGGACAGTGGACCAAGGGCAAGTCGCACGACACCTTCGGCCCGCTCGGCCCTTGGCTCGTCACCAAGGACGAGATCCCGAACGTGCAGAGCCTCTCGATGTGGCTCGACGTCAACGGCCAGCGCCGCCAGACCGGCTCGACCTCGACCATGATCTTCTCGATGGCCAAGTGCATCTCCTACGTCTCGCAGTTCATGACGCTGCTGCCCGGCGACATCGTCACGACCGGCACCCCGCCCGGCGTCGGCACCGGCATGAAGCCGCCGCAGTACCTCAATGTCGGCGACGTCGTGACGCTGGGCATCGAGAGCCTGGGCGAGCAGCGCCAGGAGATTGTCGCGGCGTAATGCGGCGCTTCACCGGTGGGCGCTAGCTCGTCATGGCCGGGCTTGTCCCGGCCATCCACGCTTGTCGCTTCGAGGACGTGGATGCCCGGGACAAGCCCGGGCATGACGGCGAAACAGAACTCCCGAGGGAATTCACCCAGATGAAGCTTACCTTCTCGCCCGCCTCGCCATTTGCCCGCAAAGTGCGCATTGCTGCGATCGAGACCGGGCTGATCGACAAGATCGAACTGGTGCCCGCCACGGTCGCGCCAGGCACCGCAAACGATGCCTACACGCGCGACATCAACCCGCTGAAGAAACTGCCGGTCCTGATCCTCGATGACGGCGACGTCATCCTCGATTCCTACGTCATCGTCGAATATCTCGACGATCTCGCCGGCGGCGGCAAATTGATTCCGGCCTCCGGACCGGCGCGTTGGAAGGCGAAAACCGACCACTCGCTGCTGCAGGGCATGCTCGATTCCATGCTGTTGTGCCGGTACGAGAAGATGGTGCGGCCGCAGGGCTTGCAGTGGCAGGCCTGGTATGACGACCACTGGAACCGGGCCTGGGCCGGCATGGCGCGGTTCGAGCAGCGGGAGGATGTGCTTTCCGGGCCGTTCAACGTCGCGCAGATCGGACTGGTTTGCGTGCTCGGCTATGCCGACCTCCGCTTCTCCGACTGCGGCTGGCGCAAGGCCTATCCGAAGCTTGATACGTTCAACCAGAAGATGCTGGAACGGCCATCAGTCAAGATCTCGGTGCCGCCGCCAGCCTGAAGCGGAGTCTGCCATGAGCCTCATCTTCTCGATCGGCGACCTCACCATCCACCGCATCATCGAGCAGGAGACGGCATTCCTGCCGGCGCTGGACATGCTGCCCGGCCTGACGCCGGACATGCTGGCCGAGAACCGGGCCTGGATGCGCGAGGCCAAGGCGCTCGACGATAGCGACGTGCTGCTCTTGTGCTTCCAGTCCTATGTCGTGAAGACACCGCATCATACCATCCTGATCGATAGCTGTATCGGCAACGACAAGCCGCGCCCGCAGCGGCCGAAATGGAACGTGAAGACCGACGACACCTATATGCGCGGCCTCGCCGCGGCCGGGTGCTCGGTCGAAGACATCGACTATGTGATGTGCACGCATCTGCATGTCGACCATGTCGGCTGGAACACGCGACTGGAAAACGGCCGCTGGGTGCCGACGTTTCCAAAAGCGCGCTACGTCTTTGCCAAGGGCGAGTTCGACTACTGGACCGCGCAGAACGAAAAGAGCGAGGTGCCACCCTTCGTCGACAGCGTGCTGCCGATCGTGGAGTCAAAGCGCGAGGCGATCGTGACGAATGATTTCGCCATCGGCGACCACGCACGCATTTTGCCGACGCCCGGGCACACACCGGGCCATGTCGCCTTCACTCTTGGGCGCGGCAAGGACGACGCCGTGTTCTCCGGCGATCTCATGCACTCGCCGCTGCAGACGCATTATCCGGAACTGTCGGCGAAATTCGATGTCGACCAGGCGCAGGCGGCGCGGACGCGGCGCAGTTTCCTGGAGCGCTATTGCGATACCGATACGCTCTGCTGCACCGCGCATTTCCCCTCGCCCTCGGTCGGCAAGATCAAGCGGAGCGGCGACGGGTTCACGTGCGAGGCGGTGTAGCTGTCGGAGGGGAGCTGCGGCTCGGCCGCGTTCTCCTCACCTCTCCCAAAGGGAGAGGTCGGCGCGTAGCGCCGGGTGAGGGGTTACGCTCTATCGAGAGACCTGAACCCCTCACCCGGATCGCTGACGCGATCCGGCCTCTCCCTATGGAAGAGGTGTTCGAGCCCGCGGCACCGTCAGAGCTCAATCGAACAAGCTCGGCGTGTGGTTGACGATCGCGCCCTCGATCTCGAGCATCTTCAGCTTCGTCACCACGCCGCCATTCGCCGAGAAGCCGCCGGGCTTGTTGCCGGCTGCGAGCACGCGGTGGCAGGGCACGACGATCGGGCACGGGTTGCGGCCGAGCGCCTGGCCGACGTCGCGCGACAGCTCGACGCCCCCAAGCTGCTTGGCGATCTCGCCATAGGTCATGGTCTTGCCCGGAGGGATCCTGCGCGCGATGTCATAGACGCCGCGGTTGAACTCCGGCACGTCGTCGAGGTCGAGCACGACCTCGGCAAGATCGTTCGGTTTGCCCTCGAGCAGTTCGATCATGGCTTCGATCACGCGTCTCACTTCCACTGGCGGTGCGGCTTCCGTCACCTCGCCGCCCCGCTGCCGGATGCGTTTGCGGGTGTTTTCCTCGGTCTCCATCGGCAATTGCACGCCGGTGATACCGTGTTCGCCCCACATTACGCCGCAGGCGCCGATCACGGTGTCAAAGATCGCAAAATGCTGGCCGGCCATGGCTTGCTCCATATCTCAGGCTCGAGATTTCGAGCTTTGTCCTTGCAATGGAATCTAGGCTTGGAGAATGTTGCTATCCACCCGAATCCTGCGGGAACTTGCGAGCATCCCCATGCAAACCCTTCGCGTCAACGGATACGACATGGCCTATCTCGAGGTGGGCGAAGGGCCGCCATTGGTGTGCGTGCACGGCTCGCTCTGCGATTTCCGCATCTGGTCGGCGACGCTGGGACTTCTGTCGCGCAAGCACCGCGTGATCGCGGTCAGCCTCCGGCACTTCTTCCCCGACCGCTGGAATGGCGTCGGCGACACCTATTCGATCGCCCAGCACGTCGAAGACGTCATCGCCTTCATCGAGCAGATCGAACCGAAACCGGTCGGCCTGATGGGCCACTCGCGCGGCGGACACGTCTCCTTCCGCGTCGCGCAGCGGCGGCCTGATCTGCTGCGCAAATTGATCCTGGCCGAGCCCGGCGGCGAGCTGGATGAGACGCTCGATCCCGACTTCAAGCCGGGCCCCTCCCCGCTGGCGGCGCGGATCGCCGCCTCCGCCGAAATCATCGCCAAGGGCGACATCGATGGCGGGCTGCAGATCTTCATCGACGCGCTGGAAGGCCCCGGCGCCTGGAAGCGGCTGCCGGCGGCAGTGAAAGAGCCGTTGCGCGACAACGCAACGACGCTGATCGGCCAGACGCGCGACAAGCGGCCGCCGTTCTCGAAGGCGGACGCCGAAGCGATCAGGACACCGACACTGTTCATCGGCGGCGCCAACACCAGAGGCGCACTGCCGAAAGTGCTGCACACGCTGGCGGCCCATGTGAAGGATTCGCGCACCGAGATCATCCCGGGCACGACGCATCCGATGTTCGAGCAGGCCCCGCAGCGCTACTGCGAGATCGTGCTGGATTTTCTGGCTGAGTAACGGTCCGTCACGTCAGCCAAAGCCACGTCATTGCGAGCGCAGCGAAGCAATCCATTTCTCGGGTCACTGAGGCATGGATTGCTTCGCTGCGCTCGCAATGACGGGTGGAGAGAGCCGCATCACTTGTGATCGAGATACCATGAGCCATCCCAGGCATCGGCGGGCGGATTTGTCTTGAAGCCTTCGATGCGGTTGACAAAGGTCATGGATGGTCCGTCGGCGGGAACCGCTTCAAGTGCCTCCTTGAAGGCCGTAAGCGCCTCGTCCCAACGTTGGGCGCGATAAGCGGCCAGTCCCTCGGAGTATCGCTTCAACAATGCCGATTGTGCCGGGCTGAGCTCGCCCTTGCGCCCGATGATCTCGAACACCGTGACCGGCCGCGTCTGGCCAACGACGACCAGCCGATCGACCTCGCGAAACTCGATCGCATCGGCGGCCGCTTTCACCGTCGCTTCGGAAACCAGGGCATGGCTGCCGTATATCTTGTTCACGCCCTCCAGGCGCGAGGCAAGGTTTACCGCATCACCCATGACGGTGTAGCTCATCATGAATTCCGAGCCGATGCTTCCCACCAGCACCTCGCCGGTCGCAACGCCGATGCGAACGTCGCATTCACTCGGTACCGACCGCACGCCGAGCAGCTCGGGCAATTCCGTCCGCAATGCCGTACCGCGATCGGCCATGTCGACGGCGGCAAGGCAGGCAAGCCGCGCCTGTTCGGCATCCTCGTTGAATGGCGGGCCCCAATAGGCCATGATCGCATCACCGATATATTTGTCGATGATGCCGTGATGGCTGCGGATCGGGCCGGACATGGTCGAGAGGTAGTGATTCATCACCTTGACCAATCCCTGCGGTGTCATTCCTTCGCTGAGGCTGGTAAAGCCCTTCATGTCGCAGAACAGCACGGTCATGATACGGCGCTGACCGTCGGTCGCGGTCAATGATTGTCTCTCAATCAGCCCTTCCACGACTCGCGGATCGATGTATCTTCCGAAGGTCTCACGCATCCGCTCCTTGTGGCGCAATTGCTCCACCATCTTGTTGAACGCCGTTGTCAGTTGGCCGATCTCGTCTCGCGTGGTGACGTCGATCGAGCCATCGAGCCGGCCGGCTTCGACGGCGCGGGTGCCCTCCAGCAAGCGCCTGACAGGCCGCGTGATGCCGGTGCTTACGAAGAACGAAAACAGCAGGCCCAGTATCGCGGCGAGTGCTGTCAGAATGACCGAGATCAAGATCGAGCTTTGCTGATCTCTCATCGTCGCCGCGGCGTCCGCGCGCACCTGCGCCAGCATCTCCCCGCGGACCTCGTCCACTCTCTGGTTGAGTTCATTGCGCAGGGCTTCGGTGCGAGCAAGACTGGCATTGACTTCGGCAAGATTGCCGGCTTCGAGCAGCGGCAGCAGCCGTTTGTGCTCCTCACCCAGATAGCGGCGGAGGTCGTTATTCAGCGTCTCAATTCGATCGTCGATCCGGCCCAGCCTCGCGTTGTCGGATTCGGTGGAAAGATCCGCGATGATCGCGTTGATGAGGCCACGCGCGGTCTTCGCTTCCTGATCGACTTGCAGACCCTTGGCCTCGTAAACTTTCTGCTGCTCGGCCACGGCAGCCTGGTCCGGTGGCGATCGCATGCCTGCGATCACCATCCTGCGGAGCGCCAATGCCTGCTCCAGCGAACGGACGTTCATCCGCGCCAGATGACCGTAAGCCTCAACATATTTCGTCGTCAGCTCATCGAGCTGGTGGGCGATCCTCCTTGCCATCACCGTCGACAACACCGAGATGATGGCCATCAGCACGATGAGGCCCATGGCGATGCCAAGGATTCGGTTTCTGATTGTCGGTTGCAGCATCAAAGGGCGCTCTGGTGTGACACGCGGATCTTCGAAGGAGGAACAGGACGACACGAGAATGGGAAGCGGGGCCGATCGAGACTTGGCCAACTGATCAGCGGCCGGGAACTTAGCACAGTTCCAGAGGCAGGATTGCGTGTCGTTTTCAGCGCCGCGGGGACCGGCGGGCTTTATCTGCGCGGACCTTAAGTGCTCAATAATGAATTCAGGAAAAGGCAAGGCGGCGGGTGAGGAGCCTCCTCACCGGCTACAGTGTCGCGACCGCCCCCCAAAGGTAGGGGGCGGCAAGCGTTTTTCTATCACACCTTCCACGAACCGACCGGCTGGCGGACGGCAACGTTGAGGCGATTCCAGACGTTGATGACGGCGATCGCAAGGATCAGGGACGCCAACTCCTTTTCGTTGAAATGTTTGTCGGCCTCACGCCAGATCGCTTCCGGCACCCCCTCCTCGCGGTCGCTCAGCCGGGTCAGCGATTCCGTCAGCGCAAGCGCGGAGCGCTCGGCGTCGGTGAAATAGGGGGCGTCGCGCCAGGTGGCGACGCAGAACAGGCGCTCGTCGGTTTCCCCTGCCCTCTTCGCGAGTTTCGGATGCATGTCGACGCAGACGCTGCAGCCGTTGATCTGGCTGGCGCGCAACTGCACGAGTTCGATCAGTTTCTCGGACAGATTGCCGTGCGGCAGGTTGCTGAGCGCCTGCATTGTCTTCATGGCCTCGGGAATGACCATCACCGGGTGGTTCATGCGGGCTTGCATCGTTGGTTCTCCATATCGTTGGCTTTGACGCGGTCCGGCCGATTTGCTGTCACACCGGCCGGATTTGCTTCGTCATGGCCATGACGGACGCGAGATGGAGAGTGTGACCGATGGACGAGAAAAATTTTCTGGCCGCGCAATTCGAGACCAATCGGGCCCATCTGCGTGCCGTGGCCTACCGCATGCTGGGCTCAACGGGCGAGATCGACGACGCGGTGCAGGAAACCTGGCTGCGGCTCAGCCGCACCGACGCCTCCACGGTCGAAAATCTGGGAGGCTGGCTGACCACGGTGATCGCCCGCGTCTGCCTCGACATGCTGCGCGCGCGCAAGGCGCGCCGCGAGGACCCGATGGGCCCGCACGTGCCCGAGCCGGCCGCGCACGATACGCATGAGCGTGAGGCCGAGATGGCCGATTCCGTCGGCGCGGCGCTGCTGGTGGTGCTGGATGCGCTCGCACCGGCCGAACGGTTGGCTTTCGTGCTGCACGACATGTTCGCCGTTCCCTTCGAGGAGATCGCACCGATCGTCGGTCGTACGCCGGCAGCGGCGCGCCAGCTTGCAAGCCGTGCCCGGCGCCGCGTGCAGGGCTCCCGCGAGGCGGCCGATAGCGATGCGCTGCGGCAGCGCCGCATCGTCGAGGCATTCCTCGCGGCCTCGCGCGACGGCGATTTCGAGGGCCTGCTCGCAGTGCTCGATCCCGATGTCGTGTTCCGCGCCGATGCGGCGGCGCAGCGATTAGGATCGCTGGCGGAAATCCGCGGCGCGCCGGCGGTTGCCGAAACCTTCAAGGGACGGGCGCAGGCCGCAAAGCCGGCGCTGGTCGATGGCACCCCGGCGCTGGCGGTCATTCTCGACGAGCAACTGCGGATCGTGCTGCAGTTCACCATTGCCGGCAACAGGATCGCGGCATTCGAGGCTATTGCCGACGCGGAGCGGATCGCGACGTTCGACATCGAGATGCTTCCACGCGACTAGGGCAAAGGGCAGCCTGGTTCCGCCTTGACGGCACCTGAAGCCGGGGCTAGCTTTTCGAATACGGAATTCTGTATTCCGAAGGAAACCCCGGCATGCTCCCGCTCGAGCCGCTACCCAACCTGATCGACCAGGTCCATGCGCGGATCCTGGAGGCGATCATCGACCGTTCGCTGCCGCCGGGGCAGCGGATCACCCAGAACGAGCTTGCCGAGAAGCTTGGCGTGTCGCGCCAGCCGGTGTCGCACGCGCTCCATCTGCTGCACCGCCAGGGATTGGTCGCCGAAAGCGGCCGCCGCGGCTTCGAGGTGACCCAGCTTGATCCGCAGCGCATCCGCCAGCTCTACGAAGTCCGCGGCGCGATCGACGCGCTGGCGGCACAGCTTGCCGCCTGGCGCAGCAGGACCGATGCCTCCGGCCGCGAGCGGCTGAACGCGGCGCTGACGGCCGGACGCGCGATCGATGCGAAGACGCCCCTCGCCGAACTGATCGCGCGCGATGTCGACTTCCACAGCGCGATCTATCTGCTGTCAGGCAATCCCGCGATCGAGGAGATGATCGCGCCGCAATGGGCGCATATGCGCCGCTCGATGGCGACCGTGCTCGCCGAGCTCGATTATCGCGAAAGCGCCTGGGCCGAGCATGAGCAGATCGCCGCGCATATCTTCGCCGGCAATGGCACGGCGGCCGAGGCCGCGGCGTCAGCGCATGCGCAGACAGCAGGACGGATGACGGAGGAGAGATTGAGGGTAGCGACCATCGCTGCATGACGCTCCGTCATGCCCGGGCTTGACCCGGGCATCCACGTCTTGGACGCAGAGAGAACGGCGTGGATGGCCGGGTCAAGCCGGGCCATGGCGACTGAGAGATCAACGATAAACCAAAAGGAGGACACACCATGAAACTGACGCCAGAGCAGATCGAATTCTTCAACCGCGAGGGCTGGCTGTTCCTGCCCGAATTGTTCAGCCAGGAAGAGGTGGATTTCCTCGCCCGCGAGGCGGTGAGTATCTACGACGCCAACCGCCCCGAGGTGTGGCGCGAGAAGAGCGGTGCGCCGCGCACCGCCTTTGCCGCGCATCTCTACAACGAGGCCTTCGGCGCCCTCGGCGCACATCCGCGCATGATCGAGCCGATCGAGCAGATCTTCGGCGAGAAGGTCTACATGCATCAGTTCAAGATCAACGCGAAGGCGGCCTTCACCGGCGATGTCTGGCAGTGGCACCAGGATTACGGCACCTGGAAGCGCGACGACGGCATGCTGGAGCCGCGCGCGATGAATATCGCGATCTTCCTCGACGAGGTGATGCCGATCAATGGCCCCTTGATGCTGGTGCCGAAGAGCCACCATGCCGGCGACCTCAAGGCCGCCCATGACCTTCAGACCACCTCCTATCCGCTGTGGACGCTGGACGAGGAGACCGTGACGCGCCTGGTGAAGGACGGCGGCATCGTCGCGCCGACCGGCAAGGCCGGCGGCATGCTGATGTTCCACGGCAATCTGGTGCATGGATCGAGCGGCAACATCACACCCTATCCGCGCAAGATCGTGTACCTGACACTGAACGCGGTCTCGAACTACATCCGCACGCCGACGCGGCCGGAATACATCGCCCATCGCGATTTCACGCCGATCCAGACGGTCGCCGACGACGCGCTGGTCCGGCTGGCGCGTGCGCCGCGGCAGGCGGCGGAGTAGTCTTCCTGTCATTCCGGGACGCGCGAAGCGCGGGCCCGGAATCCATTTCTCCGCGCGCGCATGCGGCCGATGGATTCCGGGCTCGACGCTTGCGCGTCGCCCCGGAATGACCAAGCCAATCATCATCGGATATCCCGCCATGAACCTCCACCACCTCCTCAAAGCCCGCGCCGCCGCCGGCAAGCCGGTTCGCGTGGCGCTGATCGGCGCCGGAAAATTCGGCTCGATGTTCCTGTCGCAGGTGCCGCACACGCCGGGATTGGAGGTGCCCATCATCATCGATCTCGACCGCGACCGCGCACGCGAGGCGTGCCGCACCGTCGGCTGGGGCGAGGATCGGATCAAAGCCACGACGTTCACCGATGACGGCGCGCGGGCGATTGCCGGCGGCGCGATGGATGTGGTGGTGGAGGCAACCGGCAATCCGGCGGTCGGCATCAGACACGCGCGCGCGGCGATCGCGGCCGGCAAGCACATCGTCATGGTCAACGTCGAGGCCGACGTGCTGGCGGGCCCGCTGCTCGCGGAGGAGGCCCGCAAGGCCGGCGTGGTCTATTCGCTCGCTTACGGCGACCAGCCGGCACTGACGGCGGAAATGGTCGATTGGGCACGCGGCACCGGTTTTCGTGTCGTTGCCGCCGGCAAGGGCACGAAGTATCTGCCTGTTTATCACGACGTGACGCCCGAAGGCGTTTGGAGCCACTACGGCCTCACCGCCGGCGAGGCGCAATCCGCCGGCATGAATCCGCAGATGTTCAACTCCTTCCTCGACGGCACCAAGTCCGCGATCGAGATGGCGGCGATTGCCAACGCAACCGGCCTCGACGTGCCCTCCGATGGCCTCTTGTTTCCGCCCTGCGGAGTCGACGATCTCCCGCATATCTTGCGGCCGCGCGAGAAAGGCGGCGTGCTGGAGAAGTCGGGTGTGGTGGAAGTGGTGTCGTCGATCGAGCGCGACGGCCGTCCGGTCTTCCGCGACCTGCGCTGGGGCGTCTATGTCGTGCTGGAGGCCCCGAACGACTATGCCGCCGATTGCTTCAAGCAATACGGGCTGAAGACGGACGCCTCCGGCCGCTATGCGGCGATGTACAAGCCCTATCATCTGATCGGACTGGAGCTGAACATCTCGGTCCTGTCGGCAGCATTACGCAATGAGCCAACCGGCCAGCCGCACGGCTTTCGCGGCGATGTCGCCGCAGTCGCCAAGCGCGATCTGCGTGCAGGCGAAGAGCTCGATGGCGAAGGCGGCTACACGGTGTGGGGCAAGCTGATGCCGGCACACGCAAGCTTTGCCGCCGGCGCATTGCCGATCGGGCTCGCCCATCGCGTGAAGCTGAAGAACAATATCGCGCATGGCGCGGTGGTGCGCTGGAGCGATATCGAGATCGACGCGAATAACGAGACGATCAAGACGCGCAAGGCGATGGAAGCGGCGTTCGGCGGGACGAAGGCAGACGCCGAGCGCGTGCGTGCCTGACAATTGAGCGCGCGCTTCGCAACTGCGATAGAGCATTGCGCTTGATTATCGATGGGCGAACGGTCATGCTCGCTGACGGAACCGGAAATTTCGGAATTCCGATAACAAGAGCCTGTTGAAGGCCTGCGAACCCAATCACCACAATCCAGCGTCGGTCACCGACGAAGCCCAAAACGACACTCAAGATCGTTGTCCCTCGTCGAGGTATCGACACCAGCAGAGGGGAAACGCAATGAAACGTCGTGAGTTCTTGAAGGCAGGCGGCATCTCGCTCGCCGCGAGCGCCATTGCTGCGCCCGCGGTTGCGCAATCGATGCCGGAAGTGAAATGGCGCCTCGCGGCGAGTTGGCCGAAGGCGCTCGATACGCTCTATGGCGGCTGCGAATTTTTCTGCAGGCGCGTGGCCGAGATCACCGACAACAGATTCCAGATCCAGCCGTTCGCGGCCGGTGAAATCGTGCCCGGCCTGCAGGTGCTCGATGCCGTGTCGAACGGCACGGTCGAGATGGGCAACACCGCGCTCTATTACTATTGGGGCAAGAACCCGGCCTTCACGTTCGGCACGTCGCTGCCGTTCGGCCTCAACACGCGCCAGCACATCTCCTGGCTGCAATGGGGCGGCGGACAGGATCTGCTCAACGATCTGCTCAAGGAATATGGCTGCACCAGCGTCCCGACCGG
>NZ_JCAMOR010000074.1:25000-35329 GCF_059512385.1 Bradyrhizobium sp. Crot121
CCCAAAACACAAGGTCTTGGAGTTCCGGCTATCGAAGGTGGGTTTCCCCATTCGGAAATCCGTGGATCAAAGCTTCTTCGCAGCTCCCCACGGCTTATCGCAGCGTAGCACGTCCTTCATCGCCTCTCAGCGCCAAGGCATCCACCGAACACCCTTAAGGCACTTGATTGCTCTCATTATCAATGTCCACACACTCGGCAGAATGTATGCCGCCCAATCGCAGTGAGACCGAAATCTCAAAGCGCGCACCCTCGATGAATGCTGCTTGCGCGGCCGGACATTGATTAGAAAGACCAGCTTGCTTCGTAAGATCGAACCAATAGCGAGGCGGTCAAGCTTCGCTAACAGGATCATTTTACAACCCGCTCATCTTGCGATGAACGAGCGCCGAAAATGATCTGGAGATAGTGAATGAGCACCCGCGAATTGCTCCGCAGATCCCAAACTTGGATCGATCTCCTCTTTACGATGTCAGATAACACGCACACCGCGTCCATCCGGACTGCGTGTGCGAATTGATGTTTCGCGGACGATGATGCTTCAGTCGAGGCGCCAGCCCGTCTTCGCTCTTCGAGCTTCGACGCGGCAGCCTTCGCTTTGGTTGGCTTGCCGAGCCGTAGCTGGCGATCCGCCAGCGAAGGCTGGTGGAGCCAGACGGGATCGAACCGACGACCTCATGCTTGCAAAGCACGCGCTCTCCCAGCTGAGCTATGGCCCCGTAACCAGAAGACGAATGCCCGCTCGATGAAGGTGGTGGGCCTGGGAAGACTTGAACTTCCGACCTCACGCTTATCAAGCGCGCGCTCTAACCAACTGAGCTACAAGCCCCTAACGCTCATCCTACAAAGGATTAGGAACCCGCTCGCGCGCAACCGGCTTTCGCCGATGCATCGCACAGCGCTCTAGCCCCTGGCGCGTGTTCGTCCGCGAAGAAAGAGAAACGAAGACGGCGAAATCCCGCCTATGGAGCTCAAGCGATCTGGCGATCGATTGGCCCCGAGATGTTTCTAAAACGATCCGATAGTGAGCGTGAGCTCTCTGAAGGACCATCCTTAGAAAGGAGGTGATCCAGCCGCAGGTTCCCCTACGGCTACCTTGTTACGACTTCACCCCAGTCGCTGACCCTACCGTGGCCGGCTGCCCCCTTTCGGTTAGCGCACCGTCTTCAGGTAAAACCAACTCCCATGGTGTGACGGGCGGTGTGTACAAGGCCCGGGAACGTATTCACCGTGGCGTGCTGATCCACGATTACTAGCGATTCCAACTTCATGGGCTCGAGTTGCAGAGCCCAATCCGAACTGAGACGGCTTTTTGAGATTTGCTAGGACTTGCGTCTTCGCTTCCCATTGTCACCGCCATTGTAGCACGTGTGTAGCCCAGCCCGTAAGGGCCATGAGGACTTGACGTCATCCCCACCTTCCTCGCGGCTTATCACCGGCAGTCTCCTTAGAGTGCTCAACTAAATGGTAGCAACTAAGGACGGGGGTTGCGCTCGTTGCGGGACTTAACCCAACATCTCACGACACGAGCTGACGACAGCCATGCAGCACCTGTCTCCGGTCCAGCCGAACTGAAGAACTCCGTCTCTGGAGTCCGCGACCGGGATGTCAAGGGCTGGTAAGGTTCTGCGCGTTGCGTCGAATTAAACCACATGCTCCACCGCTTGTGCGGGCCCCCGTCAATTCCTTTGAGTTTTAATCTTGCGACCGTACTCCCCAGGCGGAATGCTTAAAGCGTTAGCTGCGCCACTAGTGAGTAAACCCACTAACGGCTGGCATTCATCGTTTACGGCGTGGACTACCAGGGTATCTAATCCTGTTTGCTCCCCACGCTTTCGTGCCTCAGCGTCAGTATCGGGCCAGTGAGCCGCCTTCGCCACTGGTGTTCTTGCGAATATCTACGAATTTCACCTCTACACTCGCAGTTCCACTCACCTCTCCCGAACTCAAGATCTTCAGTATCAAAGGCAGTTCTGGAGTTGAGCTCCAGGATTTCACCCCTGACTTAAAGACCCGCCTACGCACCCTTTACGCCCAGTGATTCCGAGCAACGCTAGCCCCCTTCGTATTACCGCGGCTGCTGGCACGAAGTTAGCCGGGGCTTATTCTTGCGGTACCGTCATTATCTTCCCGCACAAAAGAGCTTTACAACCCTAGGGCCTTCATCACTCACGCGGCATGGCTGGATCAGGCTTGCGCCCATTGTCCAATATTCCCCACTGCTGCCTCCCGTAGGAGTTTGGGCCGTGTCTCAGTCCCAATGTGGCTGATCATCCTCTCAGACCAGCTACTGATCGTCGCCTTGGTGAGCCATTACCTCACCAACTAGCTAATCAGACGCGGGCCGATCTTTCGGCGATAAATCTTTCCCCGTAAGGGCTTATCCGGTATTAGCACAAGTTTCCCTGTGTTGTTCCGAACCAAAAGGTACGTTCCCACGCGTTACTCACCCGTCTGCCGCTGACGTATTGCTACGCCCGCTCGACTTGCATGTGTTAAGCCTGCCGCCAGCGTTCGCTCTGAGCCAGGATCAAACTCTCAAGTTGGACTTGAAACTTTGAACCGGCTGATCACAACGTTTGACGAGGTCCACACCGAAATCGCACAGCGATTCACATCGCTGGCGACCTGACCTCAATGAAGAGGCCATGGTGTAACCTTATTCAAAACGTGTACCGCCGAAGTCTTTCGTCCGGTCCCGATCGGGAAAACCGAGGTTTTCAAAATCGAGACCCGCAAGGACTCCGCCGTCCACGTTTCTCTTTCTTCATCTTCACTTGTCAAACAGCCCGAGATCCGAAGACCTCACACCCTTAGGAGGGTTCCGACCCTCTTCACCCGACGGCGAATCCCCAACCGATTTACGTCGGCTGTTGAGTCACTCATCAAAGTGAGGAGCATCAAGGGCGCGAAAGCTTGCCTTGGCCACCGGGCCAATGCAGCGCCGCGCTCAGTGGCCGCCTTATAGGCCGGCCCAATCCGGCTTGTCAACGGCCATTGTCAACAAATCGTCGCATCAGGTGCAGATTCTTCTGATGCGCAGAACTGCTCGATTTTTCGGGACTTTACGCCGTACTTGAGCCACAATCCTGCGACGTTCTGACGATTAGTTATGCAAAATGAATCGCCGGATGCCAGTGGGGGCTGCCGGTGGTTTCTCTACCAAGGGACTGACGATTTCGATGAATCCGTCGCCAGTTCCACGCGGCCGAGCAACATCGAGAGATTTACACATCGTTGGCATTCGAGATTGTGGTGGGCCATCGGCCTTCGATAATTCACGAATGTTGCTGTATGTGACGCGCCGTACTGCCGGATTGCCCCGCTAGGGCGAATGCGGGCGCAAGGGAGTGCGGAGGTCTCGTCGTATGCTGATGGAACTTGGGGGAACACGGGTTTGAGCCAACGGGCGTCACGCGGGAGCGGCTTTGGACGCGAGACCGGGATGATCGATCTCGGTCACGAGCCGCCGCTGTCGGTTGACGGCTCGGAGGCTGCGGTGATCGACCGCCGCCGTGTTTCCGTACAGTGGTTCAGCGGCACGATCCTCACCGGCCTGTGCGGCGCGGCCTTGATCGGCGGCGCCGTTTTTGCGTCCCTCGACGGCGAGATGACCTTTGCCAAGCTCCCCGAGCGGGTCGAGGGCGCGCTGCGCGGTGCCATCAGCGCCAATGACCGTGCCGCCACCCTGCACAAGAGCGACCGCCTGCCGCCGCCGTCGGAATCAAGCGCCTCGCGCAACGTGGTGCGGGTATCGACGGTGACCCGCGTCGGCAACCGCGACGTGATGCGGGTGCGGCCGTATGTTCGCATCTCCGGCAACCTGTCGATGACGACAAGCGATCTTTCGGCCAAGATCCCGCCGTTCAACGCCCAGCGCATGCTGACCGATGTCGGCACCAATCAGACCGCGGCGGCGGACGATCCGAACAACCCCGAGGCTGTGGAGCCCGACGCCGAGGTCTCATTCGTCACCAAGGATCTGGGGCAGGTGCTACCGAAGGCGAAGATCGCCGCGGGGGTGGCGCTCGACGAGATCCTGATGCGGGTGCGTGACGCGGCCAACTGGCGCGGCAATAACGGCGGCGTCCGCTATACGCTGGCCAATGCCACCGCCGATGTCGGCGGCGCGCAGCCCGACCTCAAGCTCGCCTATGCCACAGAGGGCAACGTTTCCGATCCCTATGCCGGCTTTGAAACCCGCGTGGTGCCGGAAAACGTCACGCTGCTGCCGAAGACCAAGGAGCAGGTCACCGGCGGCAACCCGACCGGGGAGCGGGTGCATATCGTCAAGAAGGGCGACACCGTCACCTCGGTGCTGCGCGACATGGGCGCGACAGCCGACGAGGCCAAGGCGATCGCGGCCATGCTCGGCGCCCGCGGCCGCGATGGCGGCCTGAAGGAAGGCCAGAAGCTGCGCATCCTGATGGCGCCGGCAAATCCGGCGCCGGGAGCGCGGCTGCAGCCCTATCGCGTGATCGTCGCCAACGACACCCAGGTCGAAGCGGTCGCAGCACTCTCGGACATCGGCAAATATGTCGCCGTCGACGTGCAGAGCTTGAACACCGTGTCCGACACCGCCGACAACAGCGACGATGACGAGGATGATGGCAGCGGCGTACGGCTCTATCAGAGCATCTACGAGACCGCGCTGCGCAACAAGGTGCCGCAGAACGTCATCGAGGACATGGTCCGCATCTATTCCTATGACGTCGACTTCCAGCGCAAGGTGCAGCCCGGCGATAGCTTCGACGTCTTCTACGCCGGCGAGGACGAAGGCGTAACGAGCAGCGAAAAGACCGAGGTGCTGTACGCCGCGCTCACGGTCGGCGGCGAGACCAAGAAATACTACCGGTTCCAGACGCCGGACGATTCGGTGGTCGACTACTACGATGAGACCGGCAAGAGCGCGAAGAAGTTCCTGGTGCGCAAGCCCGTCAACAACGCGATCATGCGCTCCGGCTTCGGCGGCCGTCGCCATCCGATCCTCGGCTACGTCAAGATGCACACCGGCGTCGACTGGGCGGCCCCCTACGGCACCCCGATCTTCGCGTCGGGCAACGGCGTGGTCGAAAAGGTCGGCTGGGAGGGCGGCTACGGCAAGTATGTCCGCGTCAAGCACAACAATGGCTATGAGACCGCCTACGGCCACATGTCCGCCTTCGCCAAGGGCATGGAAGCCGGCAAGCGCGTCCGCCAGGGCCAGGTCATCGGCTTTATCGGGTCGACCGGCATGTCGACCGGCGCCCACGTCCATTACGAGATCCTGGTCAACGGCCGTTTCGTCGACCCGATGCGCGTGAAGCTGCCGCGCGGGCGCTCGCTCGAGGGCTCGATGCTGGCAGGTTTCGAGAAGGAGCGCGACCGGATCGATGCCCAGATGAGCAGCCGCGGCAGCTCCCGCATCGTCTCCGACGCCACCGGCTCGACCGGTTCGCGCCCTGTCAGCAACCGCTGATCTCCCCCGTCAAATCAAGCAAATTTGCCGCGGCGGCCGTGGAACCGGGAGGGCATCAGCTCGGTTTCAGGGATGCACGAAACCTCCAACGGAGGGTGTCATGGAGAATTGGACGAACGCGAAATTGTGCGACGTCGCAAACCTGATCCTCGGCGCGATCCTGTTGCTGTCGCCCTGGCTGTTCGGCTTCACCGCCGGAACCGTCTCCACCAACGCCTACATCACCGGCATCGTCATCGCGGTCCTTGCAATCGCGGCGCTGGCGGCGTTCGCGGTGTGGGAGGAGTGGCTGAACCTGATCGTCGGATTGTGGGCCCTGGTGTCGCCCTGGGTATTGGGCTTCCACGGCACCACCGCGATGACGGTCCATGTGGTGATCGGCGCGGCGGTGGCGATCCTGGCTGCAATCGAGCTCTGGATGATGTCGCAGCACCCGCCACGGCTGACCACAGGCCGCTGATCGAGGGCTGTCTTACTCTGGTCCCTGCCCGCCACGACGGCGGGTGGAGGCCTTGTTTCGCGTAGAGGGTACCGGACATGAGGCACATCACACGCGATGACGTCGTCAAGGCGGTCGGCCAGATCGACGATGTCACCATCGCCAAGATCATCGCGACGGGCGCCACCGTCGACGAGTTGGCGGAGGCGCAGGCTTGGCTCGCCAATGACGAGCCGCTGATGAACGCCGGCAAACCGCTTGCGACCGGCCGCGCCCGCGAGCTCGTGGACATCCTTTCCGAACTCGAGCCGAGCGACGAGGACGATGTCGGCCCGGCAGTGACGCAGGAATAGCCTCCCCCAAACTCGAAGCCCTCTCCGCCGGGCCGCGGAGAGGGCTTCGATCGTTTCATGATTTAGTTCAGCTTGCGCTTCGCTACCGGCGCGTCGAACTGAGCGACCTCTGCGGTCTGCTGCGCCTTGCCGTTGAAGGTCAGCACGTTGCCCTCCGCCGAGATCTTGACTTGGTCGCCGTCCTTGACATCGCCAGCCAGGATCATCTCGGCCAGCGGATCCTGCAGATTGCGCTGGATCACCCGCTTCAGCGGGCGGGCGCCGTAAGCCGGATCCCAGCCCTTGGCGGCCAGCCAGTCGCGCGCCGCCGCGTCCAGCGTCAGCGTGATCTTGCGATCCTCCAGGAGCTTCTGCAGCCGCGCGAACTGGATCTCGACGATCCGACCCATCTCGCTCTTCTGCAGCCGATGGAACAGGATGATCTCGTCGACACGGTTGAGGAATTCGGGGCGGAAATGCGCCCGCACCGTCGCCATCACCTGCTCGCGCACCGCGCCCGTATCCTCGCCTTCCGGCTGGTTCACCAGGAACTCCGAACCGAGGTTCGAGGTCATGATGATCAGCGTGTTGCGGAAATCGACCGTGCGGCCCTGACCATCGGTCAGACGCCCGTCGTCGAGCACCTGCAGCAGCACGTTGAAGACATCAGGATGCGCTTTCTCGATTTCGTCGAACAGCACCACCTGGTAGGGCCGCCGTCGCACCGCCTCGGTCAGCGCGCCGCCCTCGTCATAGCCGACATAGCCCGGAGGCGCACCGATCAGGCGCGAGACCGAGTGCTTCTCCATGTATTCGGACATGTCGAGGCGGACCATCGCGGTCTCGTCGTTGAATAGGTACTCAGCCAGCGCCTTGGTCAGCTCGGTCTTGCCGACGCCGGTGGGCCCTAGGAACATGAACGAGCCCATCGGCCGGTTCGGGTCCTGCAGGCCGGCGCGCGAGCGGCGCACGGCGGTCGCGACCGCACGCACCGCCTCGGCCTGGCCGACGACGCGCTTGCCGAGCGCATCCTCCATCTTCAGGAGCTTCTCTTTCTCGCCTTCCAGCATCCGGTCGACGGGAACACCGGTCCAGCGGGAGACCACCTGCGCGATGTGGTTGGCGGTGACCGCCTCCTCCATCGTCGCGCCCTGGTTCTCGCTGGCCTCGATATCGGCGAGCTGCTTCTCCAGTGCCGGGATCTTGCCATAGGCAAGCTCGCCTGCACGCTGGAATTCACCGCGGCGCTGGGCGTTGGCCAATTCCACGCGCAGCGCGTCGAGTTCGGCCTTCAGCTTCTGGGCGTTGGAAAGCTTGTTCTTCTCCGCGCTCCAGCGCGCCGTCAGCGCTGCCGATTTCTCCTCGAGATCGACGAGTTCCTTCTCCAGCGCCTGCAGCCGGCTCTTCGAGCCCAGATCGCTTTCCTTCTTCAGCGCCTCCTGCTCGATCTTGAGGCGGATGATCTCGCGGTCCAGCGTATCAAGCTCTTCCGGCTTGGAATCGACCTGCATCTTCAGCCGCGCCGCCGCCTCGTCCATCAGGTCGATCGCCTTATCGGGCAGGAAGCGGTCGGTGATGTAGCGGTTGGACAGGGTCGCGGCTGCCACCAGCGCGGAATCGGCGATCCGCACGCCGTGGTGCTGCTCGTACTTGTCCTTCAACCCGCGCAGGATCGAGATGGTGTCCTCGACCGTCGGCTCGCTGACAAAGATCGGCTGGAAACGCCGAGCCAGCGCGGCATCCTTCTCGACATGCTTCTGGTACTCATCGAGCGTGGTCGCGCCGATGCAGTGCAGCTCGCCGCGGGCCAGCGCCGGCTTCAACAAGTTGGACGCGTCCATCGCGCCATCGGCCTTGCCGGCGCCGATCAGCGTGTGCATCTCATCGATGAACAGGATGAAGGTTCCCTCGGCCGAGGTGACCTCCTGCAGCACGGCCTTCAGCCGCTCCTCGAACTCGCCGCGGTACTTTGCACCCGCGATCAGCGCACCGAGGTCGAGCGACAAGAGCCGCTTGTCCTTCAGGCTCTCCGGTACGTCGCCGTTGACGATGCGCAGCGCCAGGCCCTCGACGATGGCGGTCTTGCCGACGCCGGGCTCGCCGATCAGGACGGGGTTGTTCTTGGTGCGGCGGGACAGCACCTGGATGGTGCGACGGATCTCCTCGTCGCGGCCGATCACCGGATCGAGCTTGCCGTCGCGCGCGGCCTGGGTCAGGTCGCGGGCATATTTCTTCAGCGCGTCATAAGCGTTCTCGGCGGTGGCGCTATCGGCCGTACGGCCCTTGCGCAGCGACTCGATCGCCGCATTCAGGTTCTGCGGTGTGACGCCGCCCTTGCTCAGGATCGAGCCGGCCTCGCTGTTCTTCTCGAGCGCGAGCCCGAGCAGCAGACGCTCGACGGTGACGAAGCTGTCGCCGGCCTTCTCCGCCGCCTTTTCGGCCGCATCGAATGCCCGCGCCAATTCGGGTGAAAGGTAGACCTGCCCCGCGCCGCTGCCCGACACTTTCGGCAGCTTGTTAAGCGCATCCTCGGATGCCTTGAGGATGGCGCGGGAATTGCCGCCGGCGCGATCGATCAGACCGCCGGCAAGGCCTTCGCTGTCGTCCAGCAGCACTTTCAACAGATGCAGCGGCGAGAACTGCTGGTGCCCCTCGCGCACCGCAAGCGACTGCGCCGACTGGATGAAGCCGCGCGCGCGCTCGGTGTATTTCTCAATATTCATAACTTTGCTTTCCCTCGGCCTGCCTCCCCAGCCCCGCAGGCACTGTGAAGGCATCTTCATTGGGTTTCCGCCCGGCGGTGTTGACGTCGGTCAACCCGCCGGTGGTCGTCGCCCTCATTTCAGGCTTGACGCGAATGTGGGCATTTGGCTTCCGAAACGGAAGGGCTTTCTGCAATGATTTCGTAAGGTTGTATGGCCCGATCGATGAAAATCTCCTAAAAGGCCTGATGTCCTCCGCTTCATCCCCAGAGATCGCCGGCATCTACCGCTATCCCGTCAAAGGCCTGACGCCCGAGGCGCTGCCGCGGGCCGAGCTCAAGGCTGGCCAGACGCTGCTGTCCGATCGCCGCTACGCCATCGAGAACGGACCGAGCGGCTTCGATCCCGAGCAGCCCAAATGGCTGCCGAAGCCGCATTTCCTGATGCTGCAGCGGGACGATTGGCTGGTGCCGCTCCGTGCCGAATTCGACGACGGCAGCCACGTCCTGACCCTGCGCCGGAACGGTGAGATGGTGGCTCAGGGCGACCTCGAAACGGCCGCCGGGCGCGCCGCGATCGAGCAGTATTTCGCACTCCACCATGCCGGCCAGATCAAGGGACCGCCAAAGGTCCTGACCAGCCCCGGTCACAGCTTCTCCGACGTCGCCCGCAAGGTGGTCTCGATCATCAACCTCAATAGCCTGCGCGCGATCGAGGAGATGGTCGGGCAATCCGTGCATCCGCTGCGCTTCCGCGCCAACCTCTATGTCGAGGGCTGGCCGGCCTGGCACGAATTCGAGCTGCTCGACCAGACGATCGCGATCGGCAGCGCACGGGCCAAGGTGGTCAAGCGCATCACCCGCTGCGCCGCGGTCAATGTCGATCCCGACACCGGCGTGCGCGACCTCACCATCCCGCACACCCTGATGGAGCGCCTCGGCCACAACGAATGCGGCGTCTATGCCGAGGTGGTCGCGGATGGCGCGGTGGCTATCGGGGATGCGATCGCGGCGGAGCAGCCGGAGCTGTTGTAGCAAAAGCGAACCGCCTCGCGACGGAGCAAGCCGCGCGAATGATGGGTTTCGCTCCGCTCTACCCATCCTACAATTCCGATTCAGTTTCAAACAGCCTCTCCGCTGTCATCGTCCGGCTTGACCCGACGATCCAGTATTCCAGAGACGGCGGTGCTTGAGCCGAGAGGCCGCCGGATACTGGATGCCCGCCTTTGCGGGCATGACCGTGGAGCGTGAGGAGACGATGTGCGCTCGCGTTCTCGCGGCGCGTTGCGTCCGAGCTTGGCGTCTCGTTCCACCCTCCCCGAGATCAGAGGGCGCAGGGAAAGCCGGGTGCCGGTTGCACCCGTGGGTCCCGTGCAACAAAAAGCACGGGGGTAGGACCA
>NZ_JCAMOR010000075.1:0-35045 GCF_059512385.1 Bradyrhizobium sp. Crot121
CCCAGCCAGCATGGTGAATCAGAAACCGCCTGATTTGGGAATCCCAAATCGATTCAAGCTAACTTCATTCCGCTTTAAGGCGGTGGAAGCGCCGCCGCGATCATCCTTGGCCGCGGCGCTGATCGATCCGTCGTGACCGGCTCTGCCGCCGATCTCAGGCGTGCCCGAGATCCTTAAGGTAGGCGCAGAACATATCGGCCATGGCGTCGCCATAGGCATCGATCTCTGCGGACGAGCGAGGGGTCTCCGAGAACTGCCTGCCCACCTCGGTTAGCGTCGTCATGATCAACTCGCCGGCCAATGCGCGAGTTGCCTCTGATGCCTCGGGCAACGCCTTCCGCATGAAGGCCTGAACAATGCGCTCTCCCGACGCCATCGCTTCGTGTGCTTCGGGCGCATCGCGATAGAGTGGGGCGGCGTCATTGAGCGCCACACGCATCGCGGCTTCATCACACTCCGAGCGGAGGAAGGCGTGGACCAGGGTGCGCAGCCGTTCGCGCGGCGGTCTCTGGTCGTCTTCAAGGATTCCGCGCAGCAGGTCGCTCGTCTGCCGCCACTCGTCGCTCTGAAGTCGGAAGAGGATCGCCGCCTTGTTCGGGAAATACTGATAGAGCGACCCGATACTAACTCCGGCCTTCTCGGCGACGCGCGCCGTGGTGAAGCGCTGCGCGCCTTCCTTAGCCAAAACCTGAACAGCAGCATCCAAAATCGCGGCGACGAGCTCCGCCGAGCGCACCTGCTTGGGCTGTTTTCGTGAGGAAATTCGAGTACTTCGCCGATCGGTCATGGAGTGGCCTGGCAATGCGAATAGGAAATGCGACGAATTAGTCGTATTTCTGGTTCAGCGCAAGGACGCGCTCATTTCACACCGGAGACCTGCATGACCACACTGTCCACCACCCCGCTTGCGCCGTTGCTGGATCGCTTGTTCGAAGAGGCTGATGCGGCTTCGCCCGCGGCCAATTCTGCAGTGGGCGATCTCTCAGGCGAGGAACATTCGCGTCTGATGCGAAGCAAGACCGAATACCGCGATTTCTACGGCCGTCTGAAGGATCTTCCGCTCGCCGTCTCGCGAGAAACCGGCGCGTTGCTCTACATGCTGGCGCGAGGCTGCGGCGCGCGAACGATCGTCGAGTTCGGGACCTCGTTCGGCATCTCGACCCTGCACCTTGCCGCAGCCCTGCGCGACAATGGCGGTGGCCGCCTGATCACCAGCGAGTTCGAGCCGTCCAAGGTGGCGCGGGCCCGCGACAATCTGACCGCCGGCGGTCTCATCGACCTCGTGGAGATCCGTGAAGGAGACGCCCTGCAGACGCTGAGCGTCGATCTCCCTGATACGATCGACCTGCTGCTGCTCGACGGCGCCAAGGGCCTCTATCCCACGATACTGAGCCTGGTGGAAAGTCGCCTCAGGCCCGGTGCCTTCATTGTCGCCGACAACGCCGACTACAGCCCCGACTATTTGGCGCATGTGCGCTCGCCCGCGAACGGCTACATGTCGACGCCATTCGGCGGGGACGTCGAGCTTTCGATGCGGATCGGCTGAACGGTGTTTGGGACAATGGCGTGGATCGGGGATCGCGGGACGATCTCCGGCCGGCCAGCATAGGAGCGATCTTGCTGTGTCACCGCAGCCGCGCTTCGCGATCCATGCAAACGTATTCAACCACTTTTGTGTGGACCGAGGCGCTGGTCGCGGCGAGCTTGAACCGGATGACGTGATGTAGTGCTTTACCCAAGCTAGCTATTTCATTTCGTAGCCGACGAGGCGGGCTTGTGAGGGCCTCGGGGGAAGCCAACGATGACCAAGCAATGGGAATATCAGGTCCGGATCAATCTCGGGGACGAGCTTGCCGGCGTGGCGCGGCGCGATCCCGACAATCCGGCAATCAAGCCGCTTGCGGATATCCTCGCCAAACATCATGCGACGATGAAGTGTCAGTTCGATATCTTCGCCGACTATGTGGCCGAAGCTGAGAAGCGGGGTACCGAAAACTATCCGCTTTACGCATGGACGAAAGCGACGATCGAGGATCCTGAAAAGCAGGCAAAATACGTCAAGTTGTTCGCGCTCTACGTTGACGGCAATGAAGTCTATGCCAAGCCGCTCGCTGACGCGCTGGAATCGGACTTGCAGCGCCTGGTCAGCGGCAAGCTGATCACGCGCCTTTCCAAGCTCGATAGCAATCCGGCGAACTACCCGCAGCCGCCGGAACAATATCGGACGTAAAAGACGCGGCGAGCCGTCACGAGACATGTTCATGATTGCGAGGCGCTCAGAAGATCAGCAAGCGCCTGCCGGGTGGAGACGTTCGCCGCCTTCTTGAGCGCGGGCAACAGTTCTTCCGGCTCGGGTCTGCGCCGCTTCATCGTGCCAGACGACGCGACGCGGCTTGGAATTTGAAAGGCGCGAACTGCGCGATGATTTCAGGCGCTGGAAATCTGGTTACGTCTGCCATAGAGCTGCGGGCGCGGATTGCTCTATCCTGACCGTGCACTGTGCAGCCGCCAGTGTTGGGCATCTGGTTATTCGTCAAACCGACAACGCGGGCCAACTTCACTTTCTGCATCACTCTATTCATACTATCGTGAAGACCTTGGGATGGAGATTTGGCAGCATGGCAAAGATCGTCTTCGGAATGAACCTGTCCTTGGACGGTTATGTCGATCACCAGGAATTTGCGCCAAGTCCCGCACTCTTTCGTCACTGGATAGAGCACGTGCGCGACCTGACCGGCAGTGTGTACGGTCGCCGCATGTACGAGGTTATGCGTTATTGGGACGAAGACCGTCCTGAGTGGAATGCGGAGCATCACGAGTTCGCGGCGGCGTGGCGGCGCCAACCGAAGTGGGTCGTGTCGCGCTCGTTGAAGTCAGTCGGCCCCAACGCCACACTTGTTGAGGATAACATCGAGGCGGTGATACGTGGCCTGAAGGCTCGGCTTGTTGGAGAGATTACAGTTTCCGGCCCAGACCTGGCACAAAGCCTAACCGACCTTGGTCTTATCGATGAGTATCGACTCTACTTCCACCCCGTCGTGCTTGGTCGCGGCAAGCCATTCTTCGCCGGTCCCCGACCGCCGCTCCGCCTTGTTTCCACCGATCTTGTTGGCGAGGACACGGTTAGGTTGACATACGTTCCTGCTTAGTCGGCAGACGGACTGCACGACGCGTCAGGTCCGGCCCTCGGTCCGCACGGCATTGGCGTGGAGGTCGTTGGCAATCACGCGGATGTCGTGCGCCACCAGAACGGGGTCGAAGGGCTCGACTGAAAATCCCTGATCCGCGAAGTTCAGCCCTACATCGTAGACGATCCCGCGATACCTCACGACCTACCCGTTCGTTCAACGTCTAGTCTTTGCGGGCCAGGCAGCATTTCTTGGCCTTCTTGCCGCTGCCGCAAGGGCAGGGGTCGTTGCGCCCGACATTCCGCATAGGATTTTTGACCGGCTCCATCGGCATCCAGTCGCGGACGTCGAGCGGCTCGCCGGTGAAGGGATTCTCGTCATCCCAGGATTCGTCGTGATCCCCGCAGTCGGTCAACTCCAGAGCTGCGAGGGTGTCCTCGATCAGACCAAGCCGACGTTCCGTGAAGCGCTCGATATCGTCAGGCCGCTGCTCGGCTTGACGCAAATCCTCATCGAAATTCTCTCTGCTGTACGAGAAATCCGGAACAAGGCCTGCCTTCCAGGCACCCTCGGCTAGTGGTTCGAGCTCGCGCAAGCCGAGCAGTGCGATAGACTCCAACCAGCCGGCCCAGGCCTCGTTGTCCGGTTCGGCGAGCCGGCCCTCGAAGAACCGCACCAGGAAGCCTCGCGTCTGGTCGCGCTTGATCTGGCCATTCCAGGTGAGGAATGTCGCTGCACCGAACAAGGCATCACGGACGTACTGCTCTACGGAAGCGTCGGCGATGACGCCAAAGAGCGCGTCGGCATCGCCGTCGAAAGCGCCGGCAGCAATCCGCGACAAGTCCTCGGTGACGACATCGCCAAGCAGGTCGTCCACTTCACTCTCTGGCCGGCGCAACAGGCGCAGCAGCGGCTGGAAGGCTTGAGTCTGCTGCCCGCCGCCGAGAAGATAGATTCCGCGGACCAGTAACATCTCGTCTTTTTCCGTCAGCGGTTCTGCGCGCGCCGCACGCTCGAGCACGTCGAGCAAGGCGGGCGCGGATTCCTCTATCCTGACCGCGCACTGGGCAACCGCCAAGTCTGGCAGGCGTCGCTCGGTCGCGAGCAGGAAAAGCTGATCCTCAATCGGACCGATGTCGACCTCGCCGGAGCCGTCGCTCAGAATTGCTTCGAGTTCTTCCTTGCGCATGTGACGTTCCCTGGAAACGATGGTGCAGGATCGTCGTTACGCGGGACAGGGGACGATGAGGCCAACGGTAACGCGACCGAAATGGCTGCCGGAGGCAGCTGGCGGAGACGGAGGGATTCGAACCCTCGATAGGCCTTTACAAGCCTATAACGGTTTAGCAAACCGCCGCCTTCAGCCACTCGGCCACGTCTCCGGCAGCGCCGATATGCACGACGCGCGGGCGAGCCGCAAGCGGCAGATTGAGGGGACACCGGACTGTGCGTCGGCGTTGGCGCCCCGAGGCCCGATTACGCTGTGGATAACATCTGACGTTTAACACGCGACTCGATCGGACAGTATCGATCTTGAAAGCGGGGTTTCGCAATAATTATAGTTATTTCAATGAGTTATAGTAAGGGCGGCTTGCCAAGGGATGGGGCAGGCCGTCACGGCCGGCCTTCGCGGCGCTGAATCCTAACGTTACCGGTGTCGAGGGATAACGCGGACTGTCAGGCGGTTGAAAGCCCCAGGGTTCCCTGTTCCGGCAATTTTGCCTCGGCGCCTATGGCTTGCAGCCCGGCTCAGACGATCTCGCCCTTCTTCGTCCTCACAAATGGCGCTCCGAACCAGCAACACGCCGGGGAGTTCAAATCAGGACGAAAAGAGGGGGCAATGCTCGATAGGGATCGACAAGCCGAACTGAAAGGCGGCGCCCAGCGAAGAAGGGAATGCCAGATGGGCCGCTTTCTCGCGATTTTGGTTTTTGGCCTGGCCATGCCGACGGAGGTGTGGGCGAAGTGCGAGTGTCAGTGCGTCAACGGGCGGATGCAGCCGATCTGCACAAATCCCGGCGAACTTCTTCCGCCAAATTGTCCAATGACGGCATGCCCGATGACGGGGCCAACGGTCGTGCCGATCCAACCTCCGCAACCGCCGCCGCCCGGGACTTCCGCGTGTTCGCAACAGCAGGGACGCCGCGTCTGTCGTTAAGCGCGCTGCGCGGGACCGCCAACCTGTCCCGCCATTCGCCACTCGCTATTCGCCTATTCGACGCTGGCGCCGCGGTGGAGGTCGGCTTCGATCTGCAGCCGCGTGCCGCCGCCGAACCGGGCGCGATAGACCTGCAGGTTCTCCATGATCCGTTGCACATAGTTGCGCGTCTCGGAGAATGGAATCAGTTCGACCCAGTCGACCGCGTCGACCTTGGGATCGCGCGGGTCACCGTAGCGATCGATCCATTTCCTCACGCTGCCGCGGCCGGCATTGTAGGCCGCGAAGGTGAGGATGTAGGAGCCGCGATAGTCCTCGAGCAACCCACCGAGCTCGGCGGCGCCAAGCGCGGCGTTGTAGACCGAGTCGGTCTTCATCCGGTTCAGATCGAACGCGACGCCGGCGCGCTTGCAGACGTAGCGCCCCGCATCCGGCGTGACTTGCATCAGGCCATAGGCCTGCGCCGGCGAAACCACGGCCGGATTGAATGCGCTCTCCTGTCGCGCGATCGCATAGACGACGCTTCGCTCGACTTCGGGTCCGATCGACCTGAAGGACGGAATTCCGTTGATGGGATAGGCGTAGAAATCGAACGGCAGACCACGGTTGAGCGCGGCCTTGCCCATCAACAGCATCCCGCGGGCGTCGCTATAGCGCGCCGTCAGCTCGCCGAGCCCGACCAGCGCGTCGGGGTCGCCGTTTTCACCCATGTCGGCGAGCAGGGGAACCGCGAACTCGCGCGCATCGACCTCATAGAGCAATTGCGCCGCGCGCACGATTTCCAATCGCTCGACGCCGCGGCCGCGTGCGCCCGGGACGCCGTTCAGCTCGATCTGCGGCAAGCCAAGCTTGGCCCGCGCGAGCTGGCCGTAATAGCTGGTCGACTGCTCGGCCGCGCGTAGATAGGCCGCGCGCGCCTCCTGGTTGCGACCGGCGGCCTCGGCGGCGCGGCCTTGCCAATAGCCGGCACGCGCCAGCGCGGTTGGATTGACGCTGCCAACGCCGATGCGGGCAAAGTGCTGCGCGGCGAGCCCGGGATCTCTGAGGAAGCGCAGCGCGATCCAGCCGGCGGTGAACTCCTGCTCGGTCTTGTAGATGTCGCGGGCGGGTAGCGCTGCATCGCGCGCGATCAGATAGGCGCTGCGGTTCTCGCCGACGTCGATCATCTTGCGCGCCAAGAGGCGTCGCTCGATCCACCATTCGTCGACATTGAACAGCCTCGCCGGATCCTTGGGCGCGCTCAACATCACCTGCGCCGCTTCCGCGAATTTCTCCTCGCGACGGAGCAACTGGATTCGGGCGAAGAGATAACCGGTATCGCCGTGCAGTTCGCGCGGCACCGCCTCCAGCAGCGCCCGCAGGTTGGATGCTTTCTTGTTGGCGGCGATCCGTGCCTTGGCGAGCGCGAGATAGCCCGAACCCAGCCGCTTGGCCGCCCGCAGGCCAGCAGCCTCCTGCTCGGTGCCATAGAGCATGGTGTCCATGCGCGCCTTGTGATCACCGGCGGTGAGCAGAGGGCCGAACATGTCCAGCGCGGTGGTCTCGGTGTCCTCGCTCATGGGATCGCTGCGCCAGGCTTCGCGCACCAGCCGCTCGGCATTGGCGCGGTCGCCGCGGGCGAGCATCGCCTTGGCCAGCGCGAGCCGGCCCTTGGCGGACAAGGGCGACTCGTTTTCGAACCACGCCCAGACTGCTGCATCTTCGCGGCGGTCGTCCCACAGCGCGGCCTCGAGGCGGCGGCGCAGGAAGGTCTGCGAGGGCCAGCTCGGATTGGCCGAGATGAAGGCGCGGTAGCGCTCGACCGAGGCGCCGTTGTTTTCGCTGCGCAGGATCAGCCACTCGGCGAGCTTTCGGGCGACGGGATCGGAGATCGTCGCCGCGACCTCGGTCGCATCGCCGGACTTCTGCTTGCGGACGAGCTCGATGACATTCTCGAGCGCGTCCTTGTCGCTCTGGGAGGTCGATGAGGTCGCGGCCACGGCGGCCGGCACCGTCGGCTTGATCCGGGCCGGCGCCGCATGCTGGCGCGTGGCTGGCGCCAGATGGGGCGGGGGCGGAGCAGGCGTGTTGGACGATGTAGCTTTGGGAGGGGCGGTATTCTTGGCGGCGGCGGCGGTCGCGGGCGCGGTGGTGGCAGGCGTGGTTTTCGGAACCACGCTGCGCGCGATCGGCCGTGGTTTCGGCAAGGGAACATTTGGACCGGCCGCGGCTTCTGCCATCGCGGCCAAGGCGAACGCCAGCACCAGCGATGTTGCCAAGGCGGTCGATCGCAATGCGGCTGCGCGGGGGGAAGGGGTCACGGCTTTCCTCTGCGGCGGCGAATCATCTGATCGCTGAGGCCTTAGCTGTATTTGATTGAATATGTAGACAAATTGCTAAAAGTGTCGCGGGAAGCGAATATTTGCGCCATGACAGCGGCAAAATCGCGGCTCGCAATGGGAGGGGGACTGCGGCCCTTTCGCCTCGCCGCCGGACCCGATATGAATCGGCCTTTCTGACCCGCGCGCCGCAACCCTTAAGTGTTTGGAGGAAGTCCATGGCAGCCAAGACAAAATTTCGCGGCTCGTTCACCGCTTTGGTGACGCCATTCAAGAACGGTTCCGTGGACGAGGCGGCCTTTCGTGGCCTCGTGAACTGGCAGATCGGCGAGGGCACCAACGGCCTGGTTCCGGTCGGAACCACGGGCGAGAGCCCGACGCTCAGCCATGACGAGCACAAGCGCGTGGTCGAATGGTGTGTGCAGGAGGCCAAGGGCAGGGTGCCGGTGATCGCGGGCGCCGGTTCCAATTCGACCAAGGAGGCAATCGAGCTGTCGGAGCACGCCGAGCAGGCCGGCGCCGACGCCGTATTGGTCGTCACCCCCTATTACAACAAGCCGACCCAGGAAGGGCTCTACCAGCACTTCAAGGCGATTAACGATGCGATTGGAATACCGATCATTATCTACAATATCCCGCCACGCTCGGTGATCGACATGTCGGTCGATACGATGACGCGCCTGTGGGAATTAAAGAACATTGCCGGCGTCAAAGACGCCACCGCGAGCATGGTGCGGGTGTCGCAGCAGCGGGCGGCGATGGGCGAGGATTTCAACCAGCTCTCGGGCGAAGACGCGACCGTGCTCGGCTACATGGCCCATGGCGGCCATGGTTGCATCTCCGTGACCTCAAATGTGGCGCCGCGGCTGTGCGCCGAGTTCCACGCCGCCTGGCAGAAGGGCGACGTCGCGACCGCACTGAAGCTGCACGACAAGTTGATGCCGCTGCACACCAACCTGTTCATCGAGAGCAATCCCGGGCCGGTGAAATACGCGATGTCGTTGCTCGGCAAGCTGGAGGAGCGGCTGCGGCTGCCGATGGTGCCGGTGTCGGAATCCACGCGCGTGGCGGTGCGCAGCGCCATGGTGCACGCCGGCCTCATCAACTAAAGCCGGACGGGTTGCGCCAATGACTGGTCCGGTTGGCCAGGCGAGGAGAAGGGGCTTCGCATGCTGAAGGAGTTCCAAGAGTTCGCAATGAAGGGCAATGTCGTCGACCTTGCGGTCGGCGTCATCATCGGCGCGGCCTTCGGCGCCATCGTGAACTCCCTGGTCGGCGACGTCATCATGCCGATCATCGGCGCCATCACCGGCGGGCTCGACTTCTCAAACTACTTCACGCCGTTGGCGAAGTCGGTCACTGCCAACAATCTCGCTGACGCCAAGAAGCAAGGTGCCGTATTGGCTTGGGGCAGTTTCCTGACGCTGACCCTGAATTTCCTGATCGTCGCCTTCGTGCTGTTCATCGTGATCCGGCTCATGAACCAGTTGAAGCGCAAGCAGGAAACGGCGCCAGCGCCGCCGAAATTGACCCGTCAGGAAGAACTGCTCACCGAAATTCGCGATCTCCTCAAGAAATCCTGACGTGGCCGAGAAAAACGAACGTCCGATCAAAGTCGTCGCCGAGAACCGCAAGGCGCGCTTCAACTATGCGATCGAGGACACCATCGAGGCGGGCATTGCATTGACCGGCACCGAGGTGAAGTCGATCCGCGGCGGCAAGAGCACGATCGCGGAGTCCTATGCGGATTCCAAGAACGGCGAGATATGGCTGATCAACGCCAATATCCCGGAATACCTGCAGGCCAACCGCTTCAATCACGAGCCGAAGCGCCCGCGCAAATTGCTGCTTCACAAGAAGCAGATCAGCAAGTTGATGGGCGCGGTCGACCGCGAGGGCATGACGCTGATCCCGCTCAAGCTCTATTTCAACGAGCGCGGTCGCGCCAAGCTGTTGCTCGCGGTCGCCAAGGGCAAGAAGCTGCACGACAAGCGCGAGAGCGAAAAGAAGCGTGACTGGGGCCGCGAGAAGGGCCGCCTGCTGCGCGCGCGGGGCTAACGCTTCCATGTCCATCCGTCATTGCGAGCGAAGCGAAGCAATCCATAGCGCCGCAAGCGGAAGGATGGATTGCTTCGTCGCTTTCGCTCCTCGCAATGACGGCGGATGGAGAATAGCCCAATGAACCAGAAGAACCTGCTCGAAGTCGACTGGAGCAAGATCCCCGCGCCGACCGATGATGGTGACGCCGCGCATCTGAAGGGCATGGCGATCCCGCCGGTCAGCCTGGTGGCGACCGACGATACGTCAGTGTCGCTGTCTTCGCTGAAGGGGCGCACCGTGGTGTTCGCCTATCCGCGCACCGGCGAGCCCGGCAAGATCGCGCTGGTCGACGACTGGGACATGATCCCGGGCGCGCGCGGCTGCACGCCACAGACCTGCGCCTTCCGCGACCTGTTCGCCGAGCTCAAGGCCGCCGGCGCTGCCCACGTGTTCGGCCTGTCGACGCAGAGCAACGAATACCAGACGGAAATGGCGTCACGCCTGCATCTGCCGTTTCCGGTGCTCTCGGACGAGACGCTCGAGTTGACGCACGCGCTCAGACTGCCGACCATGGAGGTGGCGGGGCTGACGCTGATCAAGCGGCTGGCGCTGATCATCGACGACGGGCGTATCACCCACGTCTTCTATCCGGTGTTCCCGCCCGACCGGAACGCCGGCGACGTCCTTGAATGGCTGCGGGAAAATCCGGTAACGGGCTAGCCCAGATCCTTCCGCACCTGCGCAAAGACATCGCGGAACATCTTCGGCGTGAGCACGCCAGTATTCGTGTTGTAGCGCGAGCAATGATAGCTGTCGTAGAGGCGGATGTTGCCGGCCTCGTGCACGGCGGCATGCGTAAAGGGCGCGGCGGCATTGCGCAGGCCGAGCGCCTTCACCGTCGATTCATGCGCGATGCGGCCGAGCAGGACGATGGCGCGCAGTCTTGGCATGGTCGCGATGGTCGCTGCCAGGAACTTTCGGCAAGTGTTGATCTCGATCGGCAACGGCTTGTTCTGTGGCGGCACGCAGCGCACGGCGTTGCTGATCCGGCAATCGACCAGCCGCAAGCCGTCGTCCGGCCGCGCCTCGTAGACGCCCTTGGCAAAGCCGAACTCCAGCAGCGTCGCGTAGAGCAGGTCACCCGCATAGTCGCCGGTGAAGGGGCGCCCGGTGCGGTTGGCTCCCTGCAGCCCGGGTGCCAGCCCGACGATCAGCAGCCGCGCCTCGGCATCGCCGAAGGATGCCACCGGCGAATTGAACCAACCCGGCTGCTTGGCACGCGCCTCGGCGCGAAACTCGGCGAGCCGCGGACAGAGCGGGCAGTTGCGGTCGGGTTCGGTGGAGGCGGGAAGGAGGCTAGTCGTCGAAATCGTCGTCATCGGCCCGGGGCGCCGTGGTCGTGGCGCGCTGCAGGAATTGCGGCGCGTGGTGGCGAGACTCGCCGCGCTCGCGCGGGGCCGGGCGCTCAGACGGGTCGCGGCCGAGCTTGGATTGCAGTTCCACCAGGTCGGTGAAGACGTCGGCCTGGCGGCGGAGTTCGTCGGCAATCATCGGCGGCTGGCTTGCGATGGTCGAGACTACGGTTACCCGGACGCCGCGCCGCTGCACCGCCTCGACAAGCGAGCGGAAATCGCCGTCGCCGGAGAACAGCACCATCTGGTCGATATGTTCGGCGAGTTCCATCGCATCGACCGCGAGCTCGATGTCCATGTTGCCCTTCACCTTGCGGCGACCGCTGGCGTCGATGAACTCCTTGGTGGCCTTGGTGACGACGGTGTAGCCGTTGTAGTCGAGCCAGTCGATCAGCGGCCGGATGGACGAATACTCCTGATCCTCGATGATCGCCGTGTAGTAGAATGCGCGGAGCAGGGTGCCGCGGCTCTGGAATTCCTTCAGGAGGCGCTTGTAGTCGATGTCGAACCCGAGCGTCTTGGCGGTTGCATACAGATTGGCTCCATCGATAAAGAGCGCGATCTTGTTGGAAACGGGTGACGACATCAAAGTTTCTCGCCTTTTGTTAGCTTCTCGGCGCAGCGGCGACGAGCCGCGCACCTTAATTCTGCGTTGCAGCCTAAAGTCCGGTGAATCTTCCCCCAACGACAGTCACCATCGCAATTATGGTGAGGCGAGGGCGAAATACCTACACTTTTGACGATGCAATGAAGTGAGTTACTTGTCCACAACGGCGTCCCGCCGCGTTACGGACGCTCCGGCCTTCTGGCCCCGTCACGGGTTAGCAGAGGTTTGGGCGAAGGCAAATCACAAATTTAATGTTGCGAAACCCCGCCTCGCCCTATAACTAACGCACAATAATCAGCAAATTCTGTCCCACTTAACGGAGCGACAGCATATGGCGCGCGTCACCGTCGAAGATTGCATTGATAAGGTCGACAACCGGTTCGATCTGGTCCTGTTGGCTGCCCATCGCGCTCGGATGATTTCCTCGGGATCACAACTCACGGTTGATCGAGACAACGACAAGAACCCGGTGGTATCGCTCCGCGAGATCGCCGACCAGACCATTTCCCCGGAGGACCTGCGCGAGGAACTGGTGCACTCGCTGCAGAAGTTCGTCGAGGTCGACGAGCCGGAGCCCGACACCGTGCCGCTGATCGGTTCGGCTGGCGCCAGCGTCGATGCCGATGATACCGAAGTGGCGATGGAGCGGATGACCGAGGAAGAGCTGCTGAAGGGCCTCGAGGGCCTCGCGCCGCCGGAGGAGCAGCCCGAAGAGGACGAATAGGTCCTCGCTGCGGTCACCCAACAGGGTTGAATTGGCTGAAGGCCTGGGCACTGCCCGGGCCTTTGCTTTTGTTGACATTCTGGTCGCGAGATGCGTCCCTGAAGCCTTGACGGAAATTGAACGATTTTCGGCTCGAACAGGCTAAAGCTTGGTTCGAAATCGCACTAGATTAGAGCCGCAAGCTCAGTCGGCTCGATAGTTGAGGCAGCAATTCCATGGCGTATTGGCGCCGCACACCCCGCCAGATGCAGGCTGCGACCGACGCGGTCGCGGTGGCGCCTGACTCCGCGGTGGTGCCTGACTCCGCGGTGGTGCAGAAGCCGCTCAAGCCGCGCGCCCGCATGATGCGGCAGTACGACCTGGTCGAGCGCGTCCGCTCCTACAATCCCGATACCAACGAAGACCTTTTGAACCGCGCCTATGTCTACGCCATGAAGGCGCATGGCACCCAGACCCGGGCGTCGGGCGATCCCTATTTCTCGCACCCGCTCGAAGTGGCGGCGATCCTGACCGGCCTCAAGCTCGACGACGCCACCATCGTCGCGGCGCTGCTGCACGACACCATCGAGGATACCGAGGCGACGCGGGCCGAGATCGACCAGGTGTTCGGCCACGAGATCGGCGCGCTGGTGGAGGGGCTGACCAAGTTGAAGCGGCTCGAGCTCGTCTCGCGCGAGGCCAAGCAGGCGGAGAACCTGCGCAAGCTCCTGCTCGCGATCGCCGACGACGTCCGCGTGCTCTTGATCAAGCTCGCCGACCGCCTGCACAACATGCGCACGCTGGAGTTCGTGCCGCCGGCCTCACGCCGCCGCATCGCCGAGGAGACGCTGGATATCTACGCGCCGCTCGCCGGCCGCATGGGTATGCAGGAGATGCGAGAGGAACTCGAGGACCTCTCGTTCCACGTGCTCGATCCGGAAGCTTATGCGGTGGTCAAGCATCGGCTGGATGCGCTCGCCGAGCGTAACCGCAATCTGATCGGCGAGATCGAAAGCCAGCTTTCGAAGAACCTGCAGAAGAACGGCCTCAGCGCACGCGTCTACGGCCGGCGCAAGCAGCCGTTTTCGATCTGGACCAAGATGGAGCGCAAGTCGGTCGGCTTCGAGCAATTGTCCGATATCTACGGCTTTCGGATCGTGCTTGCCGACGTCGAGGCCTGCTACCGCGCGCTCGGCGTCGTGCACACGACCTGGCCGGTCGTGCCCGGGCGTTTCAAGGACTACATCTCGACGCCCAAGCAGAACGACTACCGTTCGATTCACACCACCGTGATCGGTCCCGGCAAGCAACGCGTCGAGTTGCAGATCCGCACCGAGGAGATGAACCAGATCGCCGAGTTCGGCATCGCGGCGCATGCGTTCTACAAGGATGGCACGGGTTCGCCGACCGAGCGGCTGAAGCACGAGTCCAACGCCTTTGCCTGGCTGCGTCACACCATCGGCATTCTCTCCGAGAGCGCCAATCCGGAAGAGTTCCTGGAGCACACCAAGCTGGAGCTGTTTCACGATCAGGTGTTCTGCTTCACGCCGAAGGGCAAGCTGATCGCGTTGCCGCGCAACGCCAATGTGATCGACTTCGCCTATGCCGTTCACACCGATGTTGGCAACAGCGCGGTCGGCTGCAAGATCAACGGCAAGTTTGCGCCGCTGTCCTCCGAGCTGCAGAACGGCGACGAAGTGGAGGTCCTGACCTCGAAGGCGCAGTCGGCGCCGCCGTCGGCCTGGGAAGCGCTCGCGGTCACTGGCAAGGCGCGCGCCGCGATCCGGCGCGCCACCCGCGCCGCGGTGCGCGACCAATATGCCGGGCTGGGCCGCCGCATCATCGACCGCCTGTTCGCCCGCGCCAAGATCGAATACGCCGACGACAAGCTGAAAGGCGCATTGCCGCGGCTGGCGCGCACCTCGATCGAGGACGTCCTGGTTTCCGTCGGCCGTGGCGAACTGAAAGCCTCCGACGTCGCGCGGGCGATGTATCCGGACTACAAGGAAGAGCGGCTGGTGCGCTACGGCACCAAGAAGGCGCTTGCCGCCAAGGCGCAGACGCCGCCGCATCCGGCCCGCGCAGCTTCGGTGATCCCGGTGCGCGGCATCAATTCCGAATTGCCGGTCAAGTTTGCGCCGAACGGCGGCGCGGTGCCGGGCGACCGCATCGTCGGCATCGTGACGCCGGGCGAGGGAATCACGATCTATCCGATCCAGTCACCGGCGCTGAAGGATTTCGAGGACGAGCCCGAGCGCTGGCTCGATGTGCGCTGGGACATCGACGAGACCATGCCGCAGCGTTTCCCGGCGCGGATCCTGGTCCACAACGTCAACGAGCCCGGCAGCCTCGCGCAGATAGCGACCGTGATCGCTGAGCATGACGGCAACATCGACAACATCCACATGTCGCGGCGCTCGCCTGACTTCACCGAGCTGACCATCGACCTCGAGGTCTATGACCTCAAGCATTTGAGCGCTATTCTCGCCCAGTTGCGCGCGAAGGCCGTGGTCGCACGGGTCGAGCGCGTCAATGGGTAGGTCATCGTCATTGCCGGGCTTGACCCGGCAATCCATCTTTTCAAGAAGATGGATGCGCGGGTTGAGCCCGCGCATGACAGTCTAGGTTTCTGGCAGCGAGTTACATCATGCCTGTTCCGCCGCTCCGCCTTGGGGTCAATGTCGATCACGTCGCGACGCTGCGCAATGCGCGCGGCGGGGCGCGGCCCGATCCGGTACGCGCGGCGCTCTTGGCCATCGAGGCCGGCGCCGACGGGATCACCGCACATTTGCGCGAGGACCGTCGCCACATCCGCGACGAGGACATGGCACGGCTGAAGGCGCAGATATCAAAGCCCCTGAATTTCGAGATGGCGGCGACCGACGACATGCTGCGCATTTCACTCGCCACCAAGCCGCATGCCGTGTGCCTGGTGCCGGAACGACGGCAGGAGCTTACCACCGAGGGCGGGCTGGACGTCGTCGGCCAGCACAATGCCCTGGCCCCGTTCATCGCGCGGCTCAGCGACGCCGGCATCCGGGTGTCGCTGTTCATCGCCGCCGACCCGAGGCAGATCGAGATGGCGGCGAAGTTGAAGGCACCGGTGATCGAGATCCACACCGGAGGCTGGTGCGATGCTGTCGTGGACGGTCATCGTGAAAAAGCGGAAGCCGAATGGCGGCGCATTGTCGAAGGCGCCAAGCTGGCGCAGGCGGCCGGGCTTGAGGTCCATGCCGGCCACGGGCTCGACTATGACACCGCCGAGACGATTTCGGCGCTGCCCGAGATCAGGGAACTCAATATCGGCTACTTCATGATCGGCGAGGCGATCCTGGTCGGCTTGAAGGAGACCGTCCGCGCCATGCGCGCGGCGATGGACCGCGGCCGCAAGGCGATCGAGGGTGCGGGCGCGGCATGATCCTTGGCATCGGCTCCGACCTGATCGACATCACCCGGATCGCCAAGGTGATCGAGCGCCATGGCGATCGTTTCCTCGATCGCATCTTCACCGACGTCGAGCGCGCCAAGGCGCTACGCCGCGCCAACAGCGAGAAGATGGTGGTCGCGACCTATGCCAAGCGTTTCGCCGCCAAGGAGGCCTGTGCCAAGGCGCTCGGCACCGGGATCATGCGCGGCGTCTGGTGGCGCGATATGGGCGTGGTGAACCTGCCCGGAGGGCGTCCGACCATGCGGTTGACCGGCGGGGCACTGGAGCGGCTCAGGCAAATCACCCCTGATGGCCTCGAGGCGCAGATCGATCTTTCGATCACCGACGACTGGCCGCTCGCACAGGCCTTCGTCATAATTTCGGCGGTCGCGCCGGCCAAACCTTGAGGTCGGTGGACGGTGCGGCGCTCCGGAATCGGGTAAAACTAAAAAATCATTGATTTTTCAATTGATTATGAAGTTTTAACGCGGCGCTTGATTGCGCGCCCCGTAACAACCGTCTAAAACGCCGCAGGGTAAACCGAGCCAGGGCAAATTCGGGTTCGCGCCGGGACTTGCTCTCTACACCAGACGTAGGAACCATCTTCGTGACGCGAGCGCGGAAAACGCGATTCGCGTGAGGAGCGCGTTCTGCCACCGCGCAGTTAAGGCAGTTGCGGGAATTGGGAAAGCGATGAGCGTGACCACAGGGACGAAATCCGAAAGCGGCCTAGGCGAGACAGTCCGGGTCGTCATCCATGCGCTGATCATCGCGCTCGTGATCCGTACCTTCCTCTTCCAGCCCTTCAACATCCCGTCCGGCTCGATGAAGGCGACGCTGCTGGTCGGCGACTACCTGTTCGTGTCGAAATATTCCTACGGCTACAGCCACTACTCGATCCCGCTTTCGCCGCCCTTGTTTTCCGGCCGCATCTTCGGCTCGGAGCCCAACCGTGGCGACATCGTCGTCTTCCGCCTGCCGAAGGATGATTCGACCGATTACATCAAGCGCGTGATCGGGCTGCCCGGCGACCGCATCCAGATGAAGGAGGGGCTGCTCTACATCAACGACGCCCCCGTCAAGCGCGAGCGGCTCAGCGATTTCATCGGCGAGGACCCCTGCGGATCTGACGCGACCGCACGCGTCAAGCGCTGGAAGGAGACGCTGCCCAACGGCGTCAGCTATGAGACGCTGGATTGCGTCGACAATGGCTTCTACGACAACACCAATGTCTACACCGTGCCGGCCGGCCACTTCTTCATGATGGGAGACAATCGCGACAATTCGACCGACAGCCGCGTGCTGTCGGCGGTGGGTTACGTGCCGTTCGAGAACCTCGTTGGCCGCGCGCAGATGATCTTCTTCTCGATCGGCGAGGGCGAGCACGCCTGGATGTTCTGGCGTTGGCCGACCGCGGTGCGCTGGAATCGCCTATTCACCATTGTGCGATGAAAGACGATACGCCTGTCATTCAGAGTCTTCCGACTGCCGGCGAGCCGAGCGAGCAGCCCGACGCGGTCGGCACCGCTGCGCCGAAGAAGAAGCGCAGCAAGGCCAGCAAGGCGGCCGCCGAGAAGGAGGCGGTTGCTGCAACCGAGGCGCGCATCGGCTACAAGTTCTCGGATCCGGCGCTATTGATGACGGCGTTCACGCATGTCTCCGCGCTGAAGCCGGCCACCCGCCACCGCGCCGACAGCTACCAGCGGCTTGAGTTCCTTGGCGACCATGTGCTCGGATTGATCATCTCCGACATGCTCTATCGCGCCCATCCGCGCGCGGACGAGGGTGAATTGTCGAAGCGTCTCGCCGATCTCGTGCGCAAGGAAAGCTGCGCCGACGTCGCCGAGCAACTCGGTCTGCTCGACGACATCAAGCTCGGCATGGTCAAGGCGGTCGAGGGGGCGCGGTTGCGCAAATCCGTGCTGGGCGACGTCTGCGAGGCCGTGATCGGCGCGATCTTCCTCGACGGCGGCTACGAGGCCGCCGCGAAATTCGTCGAGCGGAACTGGATCGACCGGATGCGCAAGCTCCGCCGGCCGCTGCGCGATCCCAAGACCATGCTGCAGGAATGGGCGCAGAGCAGGGGCCTGCCGACGCCCGTCTACCGCGAGGTCGAACGCACCGGGCCGCATCACGATCCGCAATTCCGCGTTGCCGTCGACCTGCCGGGCCTGGCGCCGGCGGAAGGCGTCGGCCCGAACAAGCGCGCGGCGGAGAAGGCGGCGGCGTCCGCAATGATCGCCCGCGAAGGTGCCGGCAGCCATGACGGCTGAGTCGAGGGCGGAGGCCGATCCGGCCGGGACACGTTGCGGCTTCGTCGCCCTGATCGGGGCGCCGAACGTCGGCAAGTCGACGCTTGTCAACGCGCTGGTCGGCTCGAAGGTCACCATCGTCTCGCGCAAGGTGCAGACGACGCGTGCGCTGATCCGCGGCATCGTGATCGAGGGCAATGCGCAGATTATCCTGGTCGACACGCCCGGCATCTTTGCGCCGCGGCGGCGGCTGGACCGGGCCATGGTGTCGACTGCCTGGAGCGGGGCGCATGACGCCGACCTCGTCTGCGTGCTGCTTGACGCCAAGTCGGGCATCGATGCGGAAGCCGAGGCGATCTTCGCCAAGCTCGATAGCGTGGCCCATCCGAAGATCCTGGTGCTGAACAAGATCGATCTGGTGCCGCGCGAAAAGCTGCTGGCGCTGGCGAAGGCCGCCAATGACCGCCTGCGGTTCGAGAACACTTTCATGATCTCGGCGTTGTCAGGCGACGGTGTCGACGATCTGCGCAGGGCGCTGGCAGGCATGGTGGCCGCCGGGCCGTTCCTCTATCCCGAGGACCAGATGTCGGACGCGCCGATGCGGCACCTGGCGGCGGAGATCACGCGGGAGAAGATCTATCAGAAGCTCCACCAGGAGCTGCCGTACCAATCGACGGTCGAGACCGATAGCTGGACCGAGCGCAACGACAAGTCGATCCGCATCGAGCAGACAATCTTTGTCGAGCGCGAGAGCCAGCGCAAGATCGTGCTCGGCAAGGGCGGCGCCACGATCAAGTCGATCGGCGCGGAGGCGCGGAAGGAGATCGCCGAGATCATGGGCGTCCCCGTGCACCTGTTCCTGTTCGTGAAGGTGCGCGAGAATTGGGGCGACGATCCCGACCGCTACCGGGAAATGGGACTGGAGTTTCCCAAGGAATGATCGGGCTCTTCCGATGAAAGTACCCAGAAACGTGCTTCTGTTCGAGGTGCTGCTGTATCTGTCGCTGACGCTGGACGCGCTGTCGGTGGCGTTCCAGGACCGCACCCCGGGTGGCGAGATGACCGAGCAGATGATCACGGTCGTCACCTGGCTGCAGGCCGGCCTGATCCTGCTCCTGGTCTACTTCGTTTACCTGGCGGCACAGCACCGCAAGAACTGGCCGCGCTGGGTGCTGGCGGCGGTGCTGTTGCTGTCGGTGATCTCGCTGTTGCAGGTGATCGGCACCACCGGCATCCAGCTCGACAGCGGCGTCGAGGTGATCTCCTGCGCGCTGACGGCCGCCGGGCTCTATTTCTCCTTCACCGGCGACGCCCACGGCTGGTTCAACGCGTAGGGCCGAGTGGAGGGTGGGCAAAGCGAAGCGTGCCCACCACCTCTTGCACCGATCGTGAATGGTGGGCGCGCTACGCTTTGCCCACCCTACATGCTACTCTCCGCGTCATGGAATGGTCCGACGAAGGCATCGTGCTCGGGGTGCGGCGGCATGGCGAATCTTCCGCCATTGTCGAGCTCCTGACGCGCGAGCACGGCCGCCATCTCGGCCTGGTGCGCGGCGGGGCCAGCGCGCGGATGCGGCCGCTGCTGCAGCCCGGCAACAGCGTCACCGCGATGTGGCGGGCGCGGCTCGACGAGCATCTCGGCTATTACCAGCTCGACGGTACGCGGCTGCGCGCGGCGAACCTGCTGGCGTCGTCGCATGCCGTTTATGGCATCACCCATCTGGCTTCGCTGGCGCGGCTGTTGCCGGAACGCGATCCGCACCAGGACATCTACGAGATGCTGGAGCGGACGCTGGATGATTTCGAGGATGCCGGCGGCGCCGCGATCCATCTCATCCGCTTCGAGCTGGCGATGCTGACCGAACTCGGCTTCGGGCTCGACCTCTCGAACTGCGCGGCGACGGGCGCGACCTCCGAACTGGTCTACGTCTCGCCGAAATCGGGCGGCGCAGTCTCGCGCGCCGCCGGCGAGCCCTGGCGCGATCGCCTGATGCGGCTGCCGCCGTTCCTGCGCGAGGACGATGACGGCGCCGGCACCTGCTCGGACCAGGACCTGCTCGATGGCTTTGCGCTCACCGGCCGCTTCCTCCTGCGCAATGTGCTGGAGCCGCGCGGGCAGGGGCACTCCGACGCGAGGGAAGGCTTCATCAATGCGGTGGTGCGCCGTCGGGCCCGGATCACTGCCCCGCCCTGACGGCAATGCGCGCCGAAATTGCCAACCCACACATGGTGGTTCTATTGCGTGCAACCCTCGGCCCGTTCCATGCCGCATGGCCCGAAACTTGCCTGAAAAATCTCAGGGCAAACTCATGACGGGGAGCATGCAATGAGTACGCAAATCACCTACAGCGAATCCGATTCGGTCGGTTTCTTTCCTATCGTCCTTGCGGTCGTCTGCGGCGTGGCGACGGGCGTGTTGTGGGCCTACGCCAATCCGATCCAGCTTGTGCCCGGCGTGATCCAGTGGCGCATCTTCGCGTTCCTGCCGCCGTTGATCGGGCTGCTGCTCGGGCCGAAGAGCGGGTTCATCTGCGGCTATATCGGCACCATCGTCTGGTCGCTGCTCGCCGGCACCTTCATTCCCGCGCATTCGCTCATCGTGGACGGCATCATGGTCGGGCTCACCGGCGCCGTACCGCCGATGCTGGTCAATCTGCGCAAGACCAATTTCGACCTGTCGATGCCGGTGCTGCTCAAGATCGCGGTGATCTGCGCGGTGGTCGGCATCATCATGGTGGCGGCGGTGTCGGCGAGTCTGGCGGTGCTCGGCATTTTCCCGTTCTGGTATGCGATGCTCTATATCGGCCTGTCGGACATCGTGCCGATGGTGATCGGAACGCCGCTGCTGGTACGTCCCGGCGCCAGGCTGCTTGCCGGCATCAGCCGGGGCACGCTGCACCGGTTCTGACCGCCTTGGGGAGCGCTACTTGATGCTTGATCTGCGTGGAGTAAGCGTCGGCTTTCGGGCCGACGCTCACGTGCTGTCCGATATCAATCTCCGTCTCGAAGCCGGCAGCACCACGATCGTGACGGGGGCGGGCGGTTCGGGAAAATCGACGCTGCTTGCGGTCGCGGCCGGTCTCATTCCGAAGCTGATCCGGCCGCAGCGCATGGAGGGCGCGGTGTCGCTCGACGGCACCGATCTCGGCGCGATTGCGGGCAGCGAGTTGTTTCGCCGCGTTGGCCTCGTGCTGCAATCGGTCGAGGACCAGGTCTGGGATCTTTCGGTCGAAGACCTGATCGCTTTTCCGCTGGAGAACCGAGGCGTGGCGCAGGCGGAAATCCGCGCGCGCGTCGGCGCCGTGATCGCGCAGATGAACATTGGGCGGCTGATCGGTCGCACCGTGCGCACGCTTTCGGGTGGCGAACGCCGGATCGCGGCGCTTGCCTCGGCGCTGGTCTGGCAACCGGACGTGCTGATCCTGGATGAGCCGACCAGCGGACTCGATCCCGATGCGCGGCTGCGCATGATCGGCATCCTGCGCGAGCTTAGGAAAACGAAGCTGACGCTGTTGATCGCCGAGCAGGATCTCGCCTGGTTCGATGGCGTGGCCGATCGTGTGGTGTTCTTGAAGGAGGGCGGCATCATCGACGATCTGTCCTGGCAGGCGGCCGTTCGCGCGACCACGCCGTATGCGGTCGCCGGCATCGAGCCGCCCTTTGCGGCGCCGGCGCCGCGGGCCGTGGTGCGGCCGGCACAGTCGGGCCCGGCGCTCTCGGTCCGGCAGCTTTCGAGCACGCTGCGCCGTCCGAACGGCGAGCCGGTGCTGCGGTCGATTGAGCTCTCGCTCGGAAAAGGCGAGGTAGCGGGGCTGATCGGCAGCAACGGCGCCGGCAAGACCACGCTGATGCGTACGCTGCTCGGCCTGCAGAAGGCGGCCGGCGGCGCGACCGAGATCGGCGGCCGCGATAGCGCCGGCTGGACCATCGCGCAGCGGGCGCGCGAGATCGGTTATGTCGCGCAGAATTTGCGGCGGATGTTCTTCCTGCTCTCGGTCGTGGAGGAGGTCGTGTTCTCGCTGTCCGGCGGCGATGCCGGCGCCAAGGCCGTTGCTGCGCATCGCGAACGGGCGATCGAACTTTTGCAGGGCGTCGGTCTCGCCGACCGCGCCGAGCTTTCGCCATTCGCGCTGTCGGCGCGCGAGCAGTTGATGCTGGCGCTGGTCTGCATCGAGGCGACGGCGCCGTCGGTCGTGATCCTGGATGAGCCGCTGATCGCCTGCGACAGCGTCTCACGTGCCGGCGTGCTGGCCTTCCTCGACCGCTGCCGCGCACGGGGTTGTGCGGCGCTGCTGGTCTCGCACGACCTGCAGCTTGTCGACCGCGCCACCGACCGCGTACTGATCCTGGAGGATGGCCGGCTGGCCTTCGACGGGACGACCGAGGCGGCCTGGTCCTCGGACGTATTTGCGCGTCGCGGCTGGCCGCGCCCGGACCAGAACGTCACAACATCAGGAGAAGGCCAGCGTGCATCGGCTTGATCGCATCAACCCGTTCGTCAAATTGCTGGCGGCGCTGGTGCTGTCATCGCTCGGCTGGGTCGCCGGCAGCGCGGTGACGGCTGGCGTGATCGCCGCGGTCGTGCTGGCGGCCGTGATCGCCTGCCGGCTGCCGCAAACCAGAGGCTATCTCAAACTGATGGCGCTGGTCGGCGGCCTGGTGACGCTGAGCTGGACCTTGAGTTTCGTCTGGAACGGGACGCCGCTCGCCGCGGCGATCGATGATGCGCTGCGCATGGCCTTCCGCCTGATCGCCACCACCGGCAGTTTCTTCGTCGCGATCGAGACTACGTCGGCCGGCACGCTGCTTGCGGCCTGCAGCCGGCTGCGCTTGCCGGGCTCGTTGACGCTGGTGCTGGTGCTCGTGATCGGCATGATCCCGCTGATGCGCGAGGAGTTCCAGAGCATCGGCGAGACCCAGCGGGCGCGCGGCCTCGAACTCGACCGCGGGCCCTTGCCGCGGCGCGTCCTCTATGCGCTGGCGCGCGGCGTGCCGCTGATGGTGCAGACGTTCCGCATGGCCGAGACGATCGCGCTGGCGCTGTCGATCTACGGCTTCGATCCGAAGATGGCGCGCACGAGCTGGCGCGACATCGGCTGGCTCACCATCCAGACCGACTTTCCTTTGACAAATCCGGGCAGGACCACATGAGCGCACTCACCCCCGCCACCTATACTGTCGACATCGGCGGCGAGCCGACGGAGCTGCCGCTCGTCGCCATCAACGAGCGCCTGGCGATTTCGCTTCTGATGGTGATCGACATGGGCGTCGGCTTCGGTGAGCGCATCGGAAAGGCGCTGGCCGCGCGGCTGAAGGGGAAGGAGCCGGACATCGTGGTCGGCGCGGCGACGCTCGGCATTCCCGTCGCCATCGAGGTCTCGCGCCATCTCGGGCTCGACCAATATGTCATCGTGCAGAAATCGCCGAAGATTCATTTGGGCGACGCGTTGGTCGAGTATGTGCAATCGGTGACCTCATCCGGCTCGCAGCGGCTGCTGCTCGACCGCCGGGCGATCCCGCTGCTGAAGGGCCGGCGGGTCGTCGTGGTCGATGACGTCGTGGCGACCGGCTCGAGCCTGGCTGCGACCTTGAAGCTGGTGCGGCAGGCCGGCGCCGAGGTCGCCGGCGTCGGCGTGATCCTGACCGAGGGGCACGAGTGGAAGAAGGTGCTGGGCGCCGATGCCGATCTCGTGACCGGGCTCGGCCATATCCCGCAATTCAACATCACCAATGGCCATGCCACGCCGAACCCGGCGACCCTGGCGGGTGCAGGCTGAAAAATCGGGCTTTTTCTGCGGGGTATGGTGCCGAATCGATTCTTGCCCGATTCGCCCGGAGCGGTTAACCCGTCGGCATGGGAAAAGCACTGATTCCGCCGGAACCGCCGGAGATCCACGAGGTACCGCTGCGCGATGCGCTGGAAGAGCGCTATCTCGCTTACGCGCTATCGACCATTATGCATCGTGCGCTGCCGGACGCCCGCGACGGGCTGAAGCCGGTGCACCGGCGCATCCTTTACGGGATGCGGCTGCTGCGCCTCGATCCGGGCTCGCCGTTCAAGAAATCGGCAAAGATTGTCGGCGACGTGATGGGCTCGTTCCATCCGCATGGCGACCAGGCGATCTACGACGCCATGGTGCGCCTCGCGCAGGATTTCTCCTCGCGCTACCCGCTGGTCGACGGCCAGGGCAATTTCGGCAATATCGACGGCGATAACCCCGCCGCCTACCGCTACACCGAAGCGCGCATGACCGATGTCGCGCGGCTGCTGCTCGAGGGCATCGACGAGGACGGCGTCGAGTTCCGCGCCAACTATGACGGCCAGTCGAAGGAGCCGGTGGTTCTGCCCGGCGGCTTCCCGAACCTGCTCGCCAACGGTTCTCAGGGCATCGCGGTCGGCATGGCGACCTCGATCCCGCCGCACAATGCCGCCGAGCTCTGCGACGCGGCACTGCACCTGATCGAGAAGCCCGACGCCAAGTCGAAGGCGCTCTTGCGATGGGTGAAGGGCCCGGATTTCCCGACCGGCGGCATCATCATCGATTCCAAGGAAGCGATCACCGAGGCCTACAGCACCGGCCGCGGCTCGTTCCGCACGCGTGCGCGCTGGAAGCAGGAAGAGGGTGCGCGCGCCACCTGGGTGATCGTGGTCACTGAGATCCCGTGGCTGGTGCAGAAATCGCGCCTGGTCGAGAAGATCTCCGAGCTCATCGACCAGAAGAAATTGCCACTGGTCGGCGAGGTCAGGGACGAGTCGGCGGATGACGTTCGGCTGGTGATCGAGCCGAAGTCGCGCAATGTCGATCCCGAACTGATGATGGAGTCGCTGTTCCGGCTGACCGAGCTGGAAAGCAAGATTTCGCTGAACCTCAACGTGCTGGTGAAGGGGAAAATCCCCAAGGTGGTCGGCCTCGCCGAGTGCCTTCGCGAATGGCTCGACCACCTGCGCGATGTGCTGGTGCGCCGCTCGAATTATCGCAAGGGTCAGATCGAGAACCGGCTGGAGATCCTCGGCGGCTACCTCATCGCCTATCTGAACATCGACAAGGTGATCAAGATCATCCGCACCGAGGACGAGCCGAAGCCGGTGCTGATGAAGACGTTCAAGCTCACCGAGGTCCAGGCCGACGCCATCCTTAACATGCGCCTGCGCTCCTTGCGCCGGCTCGAGGAGATGGAGATCCGCACCGAGGACAAGGACCTCCGCAAGGAATTGAAGGGCATCGAACAGCTGCTCCGCTCCGAGACCGAGCAATGGGCCAAGGTCGGCGAGCAGGTGAAGAAGGTCCGCGACATGTTCGGGCCGAAGACGCCGCTCGGCAAGCGCCGCACCACCTTTGCGGATGCGCCCGAGCATGATCTCGCCGCGATCGAGGAGGCCTTCGTCGAGCGCGAGCCGGTCACCGTCGTGATCTCCGAGAAGGGCTGGGTGCGCACGCTCAAGGGCCATGTCGCCGACCTCTCGGGCCTTGCCTTCAAGACCGACGACAAGCTCGATCACGCCTTCTTCGCCGAGACCACCTCGAAGCTCCTGCTGTTCGCCACCAACGGGAAATTCTACTCGCTCGATGTGGCGAAGCTGCCGGGCGGTCGCGGCCATGGCGAGCCGATCCGCATGTTCATCGACATGGAGCAGGATGCGGCGATCGTGTCGCTGTTCGTCAACAAGGGCGGCCGCAAATTCCTGGTCGCCAGCAGTGAAGGACAGGGCTTCGTCGTCAACGAGGACGACTGCGTCGGCACCACCCGCAAGGGCAAGCAGGTGCTGAACGTCGACATGCCGAACGAGGCGCGCGCGCTCGCAACCGTCGCAGGCGACACCGTCGCGGTGATCGGGACCAATCACAAGATGGTGCTGTTCCCGCTCGATCAGGTGCCGGAAATGGCCCGCGGCCGCGGCGTGCGGTTGCAGAAATACACCAGCGCCTCGCTGTCCGACGTCGCGGTGTTCGATTCCAAGGCGGGCCTGACCTGGAAGGATTCCGCGGGCCGCGAGCACGGCATGAGCATCAAGGAGCTCGCCGACTGGCGCGGCAACCGCGCCGACGCCGGCCGCCTCGCGCACGGCCTGCCGAAGTCGAACAAGTTCAACCGCGGCGTGGAGTAGTTACGTAGGGCGGATTAGGCGCAAGCCGTAATCCGCCATCTTGCCGCGAAGCGGCGGATTACGCCTTCGGCTAATCCGCCCTACGCTTTCCGCGCCGTAATAGTATTCGCAAATCGACGCGCTATAAATTCTTCCCATGGCGCATCATCATCACGATCACTCCCATGCGCATGATCATGCCGGGCACAGCCATGCCCCGGATGATTTCGGCCGGGCCTTTGCCATTGGCGCGTCGCTCAACACCGCCTTCGTGATCGCCGAGCTGGTGTTCGGCTATGCCGCCAATTCGCTGGCGCTGATCTCCGATGCCGTCCACAATCTCTCGGACGTGTTCTCGCTGCTGCTGGCATGGGGGGCGGCGTGGCTTGCGGGGAGGCGGCCGACGGAGAGGCATACTTACGGCTATCGCCGCGCCTCGATCCTCGCCGCATTGTTCAATGCCGGGCTCCTGCTGGTCGCGGTCGGCGGCATCGCGGTGGAGGCGGTCAACCGGCTGCGCGCGCCGGCCGAGGTGGCGAGCTGGACAGTGGTCTGGGTCGCGGCGCTCGGGATTCTCGTCAACGGCTTCACGGCACTATTGTTCATGCGCGGGCGGCACGGCGACCTCAACATTCGCGGCGCTTATCTCCACATGGCGGCGGATGCCGGCGTCTCGTTCGGCGTCGTCATCGCCGCGCTGCTGATCATGTCGACGGGATGGCTATGGATTGACCCGGCGATCAGCCTCATCATCGCCTTCGTCGTGCTGGTCAGCGGCTGGGGTCTGATGCGCGACAGCGTCAACCTCGCGCTCGACGCGGTGCCGCGCGGTATCGAGCTCGTCGAGGTGAGGGAGTTTTTGCGCACGCTCGACGGCGTCTCCGAGGTCCACGATCTGCACATCTGGGCCATGAGCACCAACGAGACGGCGCTGACCGCGCACCTGGTCCGGCCCGGCGGACATGACGATGCCTTCCTGCATCACGTCTGCGCGCAGCTCTCGCACCGCTTCAAGATCCATCATGCGACGCTGCAGGTCGAGGCCGACGGTGCCGCCTGCAAGCTGGCGCCGGAGGAATTAGTCTAGAGCTTCGGTTCTGACTGAATCAGAACCGAAGCTCTAGATTCTTATTTTGACGTGTTTTCTTCACGCGAACCGGTGTCCACTTCGCTTGAAAACGCTCTAACGGCCGTCCGTCGCAATCGCTATATTCGACGAGCGGACTATCCGGAGATGAACCATGCACTCGCATTCGATCGAACAGTGGACCCACGATCACGTCTTCCTGGGCGCGACCCACGCCCATAACGAACGGCGCACCTGGCTCGTGGTGGCCTTGACCACGGTCATGATGATCGGGGAGATCGCGGCAGGTTGGTGGTCCGGCTCGATGGCGCTGCTCGCCGACGGCTGGCACATGGGAACGCATGCGGCGGCGCTGGGCATTGCCGGGCTGGCCTATCTGTTCGCGCGGCGGCAAGTGGGCAACGCGCGCTTCAGTTTCGGCACCGGCAAGTTCGGCGATCTCGCCGCCTTTGCCAGCGCGATCATTCTGGCGATGATCGCTACGCAGATCGCCTGGGAAAGCGTGGACCGGCTGTTCCATCCGGTGTCCATTGCCTACGGGGAAGCGATCTCGGTTGCCGTGCTCGGACTTGCCGTCAACCTCATCAGCGCCTGGCTGCTCCGCGACGACCACGACCATCATCACGGTCATGGCCATTCTCATGACCATGACGACGACGATCATCATCACCACCACCACGACAACAATCTTCGCGCGGCTTACGTCCACGTGATGGCGGATGCCGCAACCTCCATCCTCGCCATTGCGGCGCTGCTGGTTGCGATGTCCGCGGGATGGGTCTGGGCCGATCCGGTAGTCGGGATCATCGGCAGCGCTGTGATCGCGAGCTGGGCCTTTGGCCTGATCAAGGCGTCAGGCGCGATCCTGCTCGACGTCAGCGCCGACAAGAAGCTCGAGGCGGTCATTCGCGACCGGCTCGAGACCAAGGGCGACCGCATCACCGATCTGCATCTGTGGCAGGTCGGTCCCGGCCATCGCGCGGCGGTGATCTCGGTTGTCTCCGACCATCCGCTGCCGCCCGCGACCTACAAGCGCCGTCTCAGCGGTCTGCACGGTCTCAGCCATGTCACGATCGAGGTCGAGACCTGTCCGCATCACGAGCCGGCGCACGCGGCTTGAGAGATCAAAAGACCGTCAGCGGTGACGATTGCCGCCGGCGATGACGTAATATTCCTTCCTCGAACGCTGGGGGCGATTAGTCGAGGGAGCGGAACGTGAAGACAACAATCGGTGTTGCGGTGGCGCTGCTGTTGGTTGCGGCGGCTGCGGGTCCTGCGCGCGCCCAATCGGAAAAGCCGGGCGTCGAGAAGCTCTATATCCTCAATTGCGGCGAGGGCGTTGCGGGCGACATCTCGCGCTGGTCGCCCGGTGTCAACGAAGGCAAGTCGATGGATTTCGTCGACAACTGCTATCTGATCAAGCACGCGCAAGGGTGGTTCCTGTGGGACACCGGCATTCCCGACGCGGTGGCGAGCATGCCGGACGGGCTCGTGCCGTCGGATCCGAAAGCGGTGATCTGGCGGCGTCCCAAGACGCTGGCCGCGCAGTTCGACCAGATCGGCGTGAAGCCGTCCGACATCAAGGCGATGGCGGTCTCGCATACCCATCCGGACCACATCGGCAATGTGGAGATGTTCCCGACCGCGATGCTCTATGTGCAGAAAGCCGAATATGACTGGCCCGGCGCCAACAACCAGCCGCGCTTCAAGGCGGAGCATCCGGTGACCAAGCTGGACGGCGACCGGGATGTGTTTGGTGATGGCAATGTGGTGATCCTGTCGACGCCCGGGCACACGCCGGGCCACCAGTCGCTGTTGGTGAAACTGCCGAAGACCGGGGCGGTCGTACTTTCCGGCGACGCCGTCCACTTCAGGGACAACTGGGATAACCGCCGGGTGCCGTCGATGAATGCCAGCAAGGAGCAGACGACGGCCTCGATGCAGAAGATCGCGGAGACGCTCACGAAAGAGAAGGCGCAACTCTGGATCAATCACGACAAGGCCCAGCGCGATAGCCTGAAGATGGCACCGGCGTTTTATGAGTGATGGGGCAGATGGAATGGCTGCCTATTGCGGTGCTGGCTTGTTGTCGCGCACCAGGAGCAGCGCCCCCAATGCCGCGAGACTGAGTGCGGAGGAGACGATCAGGATGCCGCTGCCCATGCGTTCGAGCAACAGCCCGAACAGCAGCGGGGCCGCCGCCTGCGCCATCCGGGCCGGGGCGCCGATGATGCCGAGGCGGTAGGCGTAGTTCTGCGAGCCGAAGATCGCGAGCGGCAATGTGCCGCGCGAAATGGTCAGGATGCCGTTGCCGGCGCCGTGGCAAAGCGCGAAGACGCTTGCCGCGCCGCCGCCGGCGATCGCCACGATCGCGGCGCCGATCGGGTGGCCGAGACAGGCCAATTCGGTCGAGAGCAGCGGATGGTAGCGGCTGAGCAGCCACGCCTCGACCACGCGCGCGCCGACCTGCGCCGGCCCGATCAGGGCGCCGGCGGCAATTGCCTGCACCGGGGTCGCGCCGGCCGCTTCCAGGATGCGTGGGAAGTGCGCCGCCATCGCGCCGGTGACGGTCCAGGCGGTCGCGAACGCAAACGCCAGCAGGACCATCGGCCGGTCGATCGGGATATGCGGCTTCACCGCATTGGCGGCCGCGGCCTTGGCGCCGGGGATCGGCGGCAGCATCAGCCAGTTGAGCGGCAGGCCGATCAAGAGATGCGCCGCCGCCCAGGCAAAGCAGGTGTTGCGCCAGCCGATCGTCTCAAGCCCCAGCGCGCTCAGCGGCCAGCCGACGGTGGAGGCAAAGCCCGCCATCAGCGTGATGCCGGTGATCGGGCGCCGCGCCGCCTCGCCATAGATGCGTCCGAGCGCGCCGAAAGCGGCATCATAGAGGCCGTATCCCATGCCGATCCCAAGGAAAAGCCATGCGAGCAGCAGCAGAGGAATCGATTGCGTGAGGCCGAGCAGCACCAGTCCTGCGGCCAGCGTCAGATTGGAGATCGACAGCACGGACCTGCCGCCGACCAGGTCGATCTGGCGGCCGATCCGCGGGCCAAGGAGCGCCGAGAGCACGAGCGAGGCGGAGAAGGCGGCGAAGATCCAGTTGGGGCCGATGCCGAGATCTCTGGCGATGGGATCGGCGAGCACCGCGGGCAGGTAGTAGCTCGAGGCCCAGGCCAGGGTCTGGGTGGTGCCGAGCGCCAGAATGATCGGAAGCTGCCGGGCGCTCATCGGACCGTCGCGTTTCTGTCTTGCCTCGTTATTCCCAGCATTTGCCGCTGTCACGGAACTGTCGTCAAGTCGCGCTCTGGGCCGCCAACCGATCTTTCGCGCGACACGATTGCCCGGCATAATCCGCGCATGGAACTGACGCCCCGCCTGCGCCTGATGAACTGGCTGGTCAGACAGGGTCTGACCGGCCTGCCCGAAAACGATCTGCTGCGCGGTTTCTGCGAACGCTGCCGCGCGGCCGGAATGCCGCTGTCACGTGCAATCGTCTTCATCGATACCCTGCACCCGATCTTCGAAGGCCACGGGTTCCGCTGGAGCGACAGCGAGACCAATGAAAGCGACGCTTTCGAATACGGCTCGACCTCCAGCGGTGATGCCAACCAGAATTGGCGGCGTTCGACCTTCTACCACATGCTGCAAAATGGGCACGAAGAGATGGTGATCGACCTGGCCGATTGCGCCACGCTCGATTTCTCCATGATCAACGACCTCGCGGAAAAGGGCCACAAGCATTTCGTCTCCTTTGTGCACCGGTTCGGCGAGGCCGGCACGATCGGCGAGATGGACTGCTTCTACTCCTCCTGGACCACCCGCCAGTCCGAAGGATTTGGCGAGCATCACATGGCGGCGCTGCGCGACCTGGTGCCGGTCTTGGGGCTCGCGGTGAAATCGGCTGCGCAAGTCGACATCGCGCGCACCTTGGCGCGGGTCTATCTCGCGCGGCGTCACCGAGCGCATCAAGGCGGTGTTGTGGTATTCGGACGTGCGCGGCTCGACCGCGATCGGCGAGCGCATCGGGCCGGACGAGATCATCCCGTTCCTCAACGATTATGCTCAGGCCTCGATCGACGCGATCCACGATGCCGGCGGCGAGGTGCTGAAGCTGATCGGCGACGGCGTGCTGGCGATGTTCACGCAGGAGAACATGGGAGGCGCAAAACGGGCTGCGCTTCGGGCCGAGCATCGCTTGCGCCGCAATCTGAATGCGCTCAACGTCCGCCGTGCCGGCGAGGGTCGGCCGACCACCTCAGCCTATGTCGGGCTGCATGTCGGCGAGGTGTTCTATGGCAATATCGGCAGCGAGGACCGGCTCGATTTCACCGTGGTAGGGCCGGCGGTCAACGAAGTCAGCCGGATTGCTTCGATGTGCAGCTCGGTCGATCGGGAACTGCTGACCTCGCAGGCGTTCCGGGATGGCCTGGATGGAGCAGGGCGGAACTATCTGGTTTCGACCGGGCGCTTCGCGCTGCGCGGCATCAGCCGGGCGCAAGACCTCTATACGCTCGATCCCGACGTTGCGGCGGACGAAGTCGTGGCCGGAAAATACGAGCGCTACCTCGCGAGCTAGCCCTGCTTGGCCCGTAGCGCGTATAGGCCGACCGCTATCAGTGAGAACGCGGTCAGCACCACGCCGAGCCCGAACATTGCCTCATGCGACACGATTGCTGCGAGCCAGACTCCGATCGCCGCGTTCATCATTTGCCAGAAGCCGAGCAGTGCGGAAGCCGCACCGGCCTTTTCGCCGAACGGTGATAGCGCCTGCGCGACGCCGAGTGGGTTGACGATGCCCATGCCGAGCAGGAACACGCTCATCGCAGTCAGGAACGGCAGGAAGCTCGGGGTGAAGAGCGAGACCAACAACATGGCGGCGCCGCCGATGGCTGCCGCCAATAATGCACCCTTGATCGAGCGGTCGAGGCCAAAGCGCGGCGCAAGCCTTGTCGCGAGCCAGCCGGAGGCGAACACGATCAGCACCGTGCCGGCGAAGAACAGGCCGAGCTCGATCGGTGAGAAATGCAGCGCCTCGATCAAGATCCGGGGCGCGGCCGAGAACATCGCAAACAGGCCTCCCATGATCAGGCTGACGGTCGCCGTCGGCACAACGAAGCGGCGATCTGCGATCAGACCGAGATAGGTGCTGATGATGGCGAGAGGGTTGAGCGGGATCCGCGTCGAATGGTGGGTTTCTCCGAGCGTGGCGCCATAGGCGAACGCGCCGAGAGCCGCAAAGGCCGCGACGAGCACGAATTCCGAGCGCCAGCCGAAATAGTGATCGAGCGCGCCGCCGAGCAGCGGCGAGAAACCCGGCGCGGCCGCCATCGCGATCATGATCAGCGCCATCGCGCGTGCCAATGCGGCACCGGTGAACAGGTCGCGGGCTATGGCGCGCGACAATACCGAGGTTGCGCAGGCGCCGGCGGCCTGGACGACGCGGCCGATCAAGAGGTTCGGGAGATCTTCTGCCAGGCTGCACCAGACGCTGCCGGCAAAGAACACGGCGAAACCGATCAGAACCGGCCAGCGACGGCCGAAGCGATCCGAGATCGGACCAACTATGAGCTGGCCGAGCGCGAACACGGCGAGAAAGATCGTGATGGCCGACGTGACCGCCGCGGTCGTCACCTTCAGCGAGGCCGCCATCTGCGGCAGCGACGGCAGCAGGATGTTGGTGGCCAGCGTACCGGTGGCCGCAAGCGCGGCCAGAACCGCGATCTGCAGGGCGCCGGAGGAGGAGGATTCGGGGCGAGATGCGGCGGCGTCAATGGTTGCAGTCTGATCGGTCATAGTGCTCCCGCTCGGCTATTGGATGACGTGTATCATACAAAGCGGGAAAGACCAGCCACTAATTTGGCCGTCGTGGCCGGCCCTCGGCTATGACGCAAAACATTCTCCGATCGCGGATCAGATCAGTTGAATCTTTCTCTCATCAACATCCCGCCGGTTCGCTGACCATGTCGGGTTGTCTGACGAGGGAGACCGCCGGCGACAGCAGGATCACCAGCGCCTGCGCGGCGAAGATTGCCGCGGCAAGGCAGAGGCAGGTCTCGGCGCCGAAAAGCCCGCCGACGATCGCGCCCAGTGCGGAGCCGAGCGGGCGCGCGCCGTAGCTCATGATGTTGATGGCGGAGACACGGCCGAGCAGCGAAGGCGGCGTCACCGATTGCCGGAGCGTGGTCGTCGAGATCACCCACAGGATCGGACCGACGCCGAGCAGGAAAAAGCTCAGGCCCGCAAGCAGAGGCGTAGGGACAATTGTCGTCAGCGCCATGATGGTGGAGGCGATGAAGCCGGTCACCGGGCCGAGCCCGATCACAGTGCCGAACGCAAGACGTCGCATCACCCGCGTTGCCGCAAGCGCGCCGACCACCATGCCGACACCATACATCGCGAGCGTGGTGCCGACGCCGGTTGCGGAGAGGCCGAGATGCCTGACGGCATAGGGCACGAACACCGCGAGCAGCAGGAAGGAAGCGGTGTTGAAGATGAACTGGGTGATGAACACCGGTCGCAGCAGCTCATGACGGAACACGAACACGGCGCCTTCCTTGATCTCCAGCGGCGGATGTCGACGTGGCGCCGGCGCGCGGGCCGGCTCATGGATGCCGGCCAGCAGCACCACGGCGATCACCGAGAGTGCGGCGGCAAATCCGAAGGCCGGCGCGGCACCGACCCATCCGACCAGCACGCCGCCGAGCGCAGGCCCGCTGGCGAAAGCGACGGTGCGGGCCAGTTCGATCCGCGCATTCGCCGTTGGCAACTGATCTGGCGTCACCAGCGACGGCACCAGCGCGGGCGCGGCGACGCTGTAGGCAACGGTCCCGCACACGGCGATGAAGCCGAGCACGGAGAGCAGGGGCAGCGTCAACAGGCTGAGCCAGATCAGGAGCAGCGTTGCGGCCAGCGCCGCCGCACGCAACGCTTCGGAGCCCGCCATCAGGACCCGCCGCGAGAAGCGGTCTGCGAGCAGGCCCGCGGGGATCGCAAACAGGATGAAGGGCAGTGTCAGCGCGGTCTGCAGCAGGCCAGTCTGGCCCTCGCCGACGCCGAGCAGGAGCACCGCCACGATGGGAGCGGCTGCCAGCGCGATCTGCTCGGCCGATTGTGCGGCGAGGTTCGACCAGGCCAGACGGCCGAAGGTCGGAGGCAGGTGAGGGGCCTTGAGGGCGGGCATGGCAGAAATTCCTCGGAATGTCGTTTGTCGACATTGTCTGACCCGAGGACGGCCAAACCCACCCGCTTTCCGACAGCGCCGGCGTGACAGGCCGCCGCGGTGCTTTCAAACTGGCGATAGACCGTGGACAAGTTCGCCCACGGTCAGGATCAATAGCTGTTCTCAGCCGGTCAGAAGTTCCGCTGGGCGCGAAGCTGCAGGTGGAACGTGTCCTGATCGCTGAACTCGTAGCGCGCGGTAGGCTTTGGGGCCGAAGCTCCAAGGACCGCGGAGCCCTGGAATTTCTGGTCGAGGTGGAACCACATGAATTCGGCGGAGAAGGTCAGGTTCTTGACCGGGGTCCAGCGGGTGATGACACCGAGCTGCGACAAGTTGAAGTCGGGGTTGCAGACGTAGTCCGCACTGACCGCTTTGCCGGGCGTGGTGTAGTTCGCGCAGATGAAGGCCTTGGCCGCGCCGTCATGGCGGACGCCCACATACGAGCCGAAGAGGCTCGACGACCAATATGGGTCCCAGTTGTGGTTGAACGCACCACGAATGCCAAAGGCCTCCGTCAGATGCAGCGAGCCATCGCCGCCGGCTGCGACCGGCAGATAGACGGCATCGGTCGTCGCCCCGAACCCGATGCTCTGATAGGCGCCAAAAGT
>NZ_JCAMOR010000076.1:0-34348 GCF_059512385.1 Bradyrhizobium sp. Crot121
AGCTCCTCCTTGCCGATCAGTTGACCTGTTACCCATGTCGCCGGTCTATTCTGTTACCTATGTAGCCGGTTAGGACCGTCTCCCGCCTCTCCCCTTGTGGGAGAGGCCGGATTTCGCGCGTCAGCGGGAAATCCGGGTGAGGGGTATGCCTCCGCGAGGCGTAGTCCCTCGATAGGCCGGAACCCCTCACCCGGATCGCATTCCGCTTCGCTGCATGCGGCCTCTCCCACAAGGGGAGAGGCGAAGCGGAGCAAGCGGCAAAACCACAGGCCAGCACCACTAATTCCTTCTCGCGGCATGCTCGCCAATCACATGCATTTGCCGCGGCGCCACCTCCCCGCCCGCGCGCTTGTCACGATCTCCGCCCGCTGGTTTGCTCATCCTGTCGACACGCCGCGCGTGCGGCGGGCTCGATCCGACAACAAGCAGAACAAAGAGCAAGGGAGAGAGACAATGAAATGGCAGGCGTTCGTCGCGATCGCGGCGCTCGTGACATCGGCAGCCGCGGCGGCGGAGAAGAAATATGGGCCTGGAGTGACCGACACCGAGATCCGACTCGGCCAGACCTCTCCCTATAGCGGGCCGGCCTCGGCCTACAGCGTCATCGCGAAAACCCAGCTCGCCTATTTCGAGATGATCAACGACAAGGGCGGCATCAACGGGCGCAAGATCAACCTGATCAGCCTGGATGATGCCTACAGCCCGCCGAAGACCGTGGAGCAGACCCGCAGACTGGTCGAGCAGGAGGAAGTGGCCGCGATCCTCAACCCGCTGGGCACGCCGACGGGATTGAGCGTGCGCAAATATCTCAACGACAAGAAAGTGCCGCAGCTCTTCGTCGGCGCCGGCGCGACGCTGTGGGGCGACCACGAGCACTTCCCCTATTCGATCGGCTTCCAGCCCTCCTACCAGGCCGGGACCGCGGTCTACGCAAAATACGTGCTGAAGAACAAGCCGGACGCGAGGATCGCGCTGTTCTACCAGAATGACGACGCCGGCAAGGATTACGGCAACGGCTTCAAGAAGGGATTAGGGCCGGAGCACGCCAAGATGATCGTGGCGGAGGCGACCTATGAATCCACCGATCCGACCATCGACAGCCAGATCGTGAAGCTGAAATCATCCGGCGCCGACGTGCTGTTCATGCATGCGATCCCGAAACAGGCGGCGCAGGCGATCCGCAAGGTCGGCGAGATCGGCTGGAAGCCGGACATGTTCTTCCTGGCCGCAACCTCGACCTCGGTCTCGTCGGTGCTGAAGCCCGCCGGCTTCGAACATGCGAAGGGCATCATCTCGTCCTACTCGCTGAAGGACCCGAACGATCCGCAGTGGAAGGACGACAAGGATGTCCAGCAATGGCTTTCCTTCATGAAGGCCTATTTCCCTGACGGCAACATGCAGGACCAGCTCATCGTCTACGGCTATGTCGTGGCGGAAGCCACGGTGCAGGTGCTGAGGCAATGCGGCGACGAGCTGACGCACGAGAACATCATGAAGCAGGCCGCCAATCTCGACACGACGCTGCCGATGCTGCTGCCCGGCATCAAGCTCAAGACATCACCGACCGACTACTTCCCGATCGAAGCCATGCGCCTGCAGCGCTTCAACGGCGAAACCTGGGAGCTGTTCGGCGAAACCATCGGCAACGATTGAGGCGTTGCTTTCTCCTCCCCGTCGTCCCGGGCAAGCGAAGCGCGACCCGGGACCCATAACCACGACCGCAAGTGTGGCGCGAGACTCGGAGTTACAGTGAACGCCCACAACGAGATCCTATGCTTATGGGTCCATGCTTTCGCAGGGACGACAGCGGAGTGTGATCGCCTGACGGGCAAACCGGAAGCGTAGGGTGGGCAAAGCGTAAGCGTGCCCACCAGCCGCACTCAGCTCGTGGCGGTGGGCACGCTGCGCTTTGCCCACCCTACGACAGATGCAAGTGTTGCGCGACGCCAGCGCCGCACGACTCGCCGATCGGGGTCACGTGTCACTCACCATTGCTCCCACCGGCGCTGCGCACGCGGCGTGGCGAATCGCCGAAGCGGGCGCGGAATAGTCGGTTGAAATGCGAAATATCCGAAAAGCCGACTTCCAGCGCGATGTCGGAAATGCGCCGCGCGTTGTCGTGGGCCTCGCTCAGCAGCATGAACGCCTTTTGCAGCCGTAACTCGTTCACGCGCCCCGTGAACGACGTCCCGGATGTCGCCATCAGGCGCTGCAGATAACGAGGAGAGATGCCCTGCCTATCGGCTACCACCTCAAGGGTGAGCTCCGGGTCCTGAAAGTGCGCCGCGATATGGTCGAGGGCGGCGCTGTGGCGCGCAGCCATGACTGCGCTCGCGTTGCTCTCACCCAAGGGAGCGTGCTCGCTCATTGCGAGCGCCGCGAGATCGTGGATGTGACTAACGATCGTGTCACATAGCTTAGGGGTAGCTAGCGCGCCCTCCTTCAATGCCAACTTCACATAAGTCATGAGAAGTCGAAGCGCTTCGGTCCGGCGATGAATCGGCCGCATGGTGAGGTCGTCGACACCAGTCACGCGCGAGGCAAGCGCATCGCGCGGCAAGGCCAGACCAAATTGCAATCCTTCCAGATAGGTGACAGCGACGGATTCCGAATGCGGGATAGCCATTGCATCGCCGCCGCGGAGCTCGAACTCCTGGCCGCGCTGCGACAGCTGACTCCTGCCGGGCAGACTGACGATGAGGCCGATCGAGTCATCACCATCAACAATGTTCGTTTGTGACCGCTTGAAGCGCATTGCAGAGCCCTTCAAGGACAGCATGCGCAACCCCTGAAGGGCGTGTAGTGCCGCTTCGGCCTGAAACGGCACCTCCGATGACGGCTCGATATCGGCGCGGACTATGGTTCGACCAAAGTTCTCGCGCCATATCGGGATGCGCATCCGCTCCGGGAGCTCGCGCGTCGAGAATCGATAGGATACGAAATCGGCTGGGCCGCTAGACATGGCAACTCTCCCAGCTTTGATAAAATATTCGGACAAAGTGCTCCAACAAACGACTGCTGGCATTATAGTTTGCTATTCGCGCACCAACCTTCCGTTACGCGGTGCGCAGTAGTCCAAGAAACGACAGCGTCCGCCTGCTACTCTCACTCACCCGTGATCGATACTGTTGTGAATTGGCTCACTTGGCGGCCGGAAAATCAGTCCCATAGTTATTGTTAAGAGAGTCGTGACGCCAAAAATCTCCTTTAAGGAGAGATAGCCGTGATAGCTCTATTTCTCGTTGCCGCCATCACGTCCATTTTCAAAAATTGCTGGCGCCAGCAAGCGCGGGTCCAGCTTTACTAATTTGTTCGCGATTGATCGAACTCAACGATCCGCGGTGCAGATCGATCTGCAGATCCTCCCCCGGCACAGGTCATTTTCGGCCGTGGGCGAAATGCGTGGGATGTCGACGGTGATGATCAAGCGAGGATTCGATCATGTCCATCATATTAGACCTGCTTTACCGCGAATATTGCCGCGCCCGCCTCGCCGAAATGCGGCAGCAGCTTCTGATCCCGGTTGCGAGCGACGAAGTCCGGAAAGCGAATTGGGACGCCGGCGATCGTGCCGGCCCTGGTGATCGGGTTAGCGGTGGGGACGGCGGACCCGCCACGGAAGAAGCCCAAGCCATCCGATAGCCGGGCCTTGTAACCGCATCGGCTGTCTCGTCGACCTGTGTCCCACCGAGAGCGCGCCCGCACGCTGGACAGGGTAACCAAATGCATGATCGAACTCACATCTCCAAGCGATCGGCTGACGAGTCGCCGCCGGAACTCGAGGGGTTTGGCCGCGACCTGCGGATCGATGCCTGCCGCGGCATCGCACTATGGTGCATTTTTCTTGACCATGTCCCCGGCAACATCGGAAGTTGGCTGACACTGCGGCACTACGGCTTCAGCGATGCCGCGGAAGTATTCATGTTCATGTCGGGCGTCACCTGTGCGCTGGCCTACGGAAGGGCACGTCAGCGCGAGGGCTGGAGCGGCGTGCTCGGCCGTTCGCTGCGGCGAGGATGGGACATATATGCTGCATCTTTGCTCCTCACGCTCGCTTGCGTCATCATGGTTTACTTTGCAGGCCGCGACCATCTTGCTGACGAGACCAATACGCGCATCCTGTTGGAGCATCCGGGCGCGGCGCTCGCGCATGCTGCGATCCTGCAATACCGTCCCGTCAACACCGACATCTTGCCGGTTTTCGTGATTTATCACGTCTTGTTCGCGCCGCTTCTGTGGCTGTTGTTGCGAGTACCGAACGTGACGCTTGGCGCCTCGGTGTTGCTTTATGGGCTCGTGCGCGTCTTCGGCTGGAGCGTCCCCGCTTGGCCGCACAACGTCTGGTTCTTCAATCCACTTGCCTGGCAGCTTCTGCTTGTGCTTGGCGCCTGGTGGGTCATCGAGGGAAACAGATTTCGGCCGTGGGTGACCTCGCGCGCGGCGCTGGTCCTGGCCGTTCTTTATCTGGTTTTCAGCCTGGTTATCGCATTGAGCTCGCGCATGGCGTCGGTGGAACCGCTGGTCCCGCAGACCCTGACGAATCTGCTTTTCCCAATCGACAAATCGAATCTCAGTCCATTTCGACTGCTCCATTTTCTTGCTGTTGCGGTTTTGGCCGTATGGTTTGTGCCTCACAATTGGCGAGGGCTGGCGACGCCGGTGATGCGCGGCGCGATACGCTGTGGCGCGAACTCGCTTCCAATCTACTGCCTCGGCGTTCTGCTGGCGTTCGCCAGCCACGTGGCGCTGCTCGACATCTCGGATGGGCTGTCGATGCAGATCGCGGTCAGCCTTGGCGGAATCCTGGTGATGATCGTCGCCGCGATCCTGCTGAGCTCGATCAGGATCAAAACCTGGAGGCAGCCGCAGCCGACCGAGCCCCCTCCCGCCGTCCCAAGGTTGCGCGCCGCGGCGAAGTCTTGGCGTAGCCGGGTCCCGGGACCCATAACCACAAGCGTTTGCAGTCTGCTCCGCCGCAACCGCTCGCTCGCGCCACAACGATCAGCTGTGGTTATGGGTCGCCGCTTTCGCGGGGACGACAGCGGAGTGTGACTGTCCACTGGGCAAAATCAGAAGCGTAGGGTGGGCAAAAGCGCAGCGTGCCCACCATCCGTACTCGGCTCGTGGCGGTGGGCACGCTTCGCTTTGCCCACCCTAAGGTTCGTTCCTCAAGAGGGTGAAACGGCCGCAAGCCTCGGGCGCCTTTCGCCGCGAGAACGCCGGCGCGCATCGCCTCGGTTCTTTGACATCAGAAGCGAAAACGTCGCGCCGGCATGGGCCGTCGTCATCATGTGCTCGGCAAGCGCGGCGGCAATCCATTCGACGCCGGCGGCGGCGTGAAGGACCGCCTGCCTCGCAACAACGAACGCCGCGCGACCGCGGGTCGTCTTCATCAGCGCGGTGCTCAATATACCCGGTCGACCGGCAAACCGAGCGCCATCGCTCCCGCATATTGCGCCTGCGGGCCCGATTGCAACGGATGGTAGCGCGCCGCCTGGATGTCGCGGAAGCGCCGCTCCAGCCCCGTTGCGCGATAGAAGCCTGCGCCGCCGGCGAGCTCCATCGCATATTCGACCGCCGAGATCGCATGCCGCGCGACGAGCTGGCGGCCCATCATCACCTGATTGACGGTCGCAGCCGACGGCGCATTGAGCCTGACAGCAGCCAGCATCCATTCCCGCGCGAGCCGCGCCGCCGCGAGCTCGGTATCCATGCGGCCGGCGAGCTGGATCGCATGCTGGTCCGGCGTCTTGCGCTTCGCGGTCGCGATTGCAATGTCGCGCGCGCTCTCGGCAACGCCGAGATAGACCGAGTAGATCAGCGGGAACGCGGTGGTCGCGATGATCTGGAACAGCGGATGCCATTCGCCGGCCTTGCGCTTTGCTGCGACCGCCGCCTCCGGCACGATGTGGCCATCGATCACGACATCGTTGGAGCCGGTGCCGCGCATGCCAAGCGTGCGCCAATTGTCGAGCACCTTCACATGCGGCGAGTTCATGGGCACGCCGAAATGCAGCACGGTCGCCGGCTCGCCTTCGCTCTCCAGCACCGCGCTTGTCATCAAGAGGTCGCCGGCGGGAGAGCCGGACGAGAACACTTTCCGCGCAGTGATGCGATAGCCGCCGTCGACCTTCTCGGCCCGGCCGGAGCCGCCGATCCAGTCCGAGCCGCCGCTCGACAACAGGATGATGCGCTCATTGGCGATGCGCCGCAGCAGCGGCTCCGCGGGAGCCGCCTTCTGCACCTTCCAGCGCCAGGCGGGGACCGCGACCTGGTGGGTGTGCATGGAGAAGGCGAGCGCGGTCGAGCCACTGTAATGGGCCAGCGTGCGCAGCATCTCGGCGAGTTCGTCGACCTCGACGCCGCCGCCGCCAAGCTCGGCCGGCACGCCGGCTTCAACGAGGCCTGCCGCCTTCAGGTCCGCGAAATCCTCGGCGACGAACCTGTCCTCGTTCGTCTCTTGCTCGGCGCGCCGCGCGAAAATCGGGCCGAGCTCCTCTGCGATCTGGACCGCGCTGCGCGATTTTGACGCATCGAAACTGTGTGCTGCGTTGCCGCTCATGACACTCTCCATCGTTGAGAATATCCACCGTGGGAGAGCCTAATTCCGCCGCAAAGGGCGCTCCAGTTCAGGAACTGTACTGCGACGCCGTGTCCATCGATGAGGTCTCTACAGCGTCCGGAATGCTTACATTTTTCGCGCCATCTTCTGGCCTGGTGCCGGGTCCGCGCTAGCATATCTGTACTACCGCATTTCAGGAGGAGCCGATTGCCTGACAGGACCGAGCGCGGAAGCTATGGGCAGTTTTGCCCGGTCGCGATGGCAGCCGAGATCGTCTGCAATCGCTGGACCGTGCTGGTGCTGCGCGAATTGCTCTGCGGCACGACGCGCTTCAACGACCTCCGGCGCGGCGTGCCGCGGATGTCGCCCTCGCTGTTGTCGAAGCGGCTGAAGGAGCTGGAGGTGGCCGGGCTGATCAGCGTGACGCCATCGGGCCAGCCGGGCGTGATGGATTATCGGCCGACGCAGGCGGGCGAGGATTTGCGCGAGGTGATCATGTCGCTTGGCTTCTGGGCCCAGCGCTGGGTCGAGTCCTCGCTGTCGCTGAAGAACCTCGATCCCTCACTTTTGATGTGGGACATGCGGCGGAACCTGCGCCCCGAGCCGCTGCCGCCGCGCCGCTGCACCATCAACTTCATCTATCCGGAGCTGTCGGGCGAGCGCAAATCCTGGTGGCTCGTGATCGACGGCGCCACCGTCGACCTCTGCCTGACCGATCCCGGCTACGAGGTCGATCTCTATGTGACCTGCCCGCTGCGAACGATGACCGCGGTATGGATGGGGATCGCCACGCTCGAGCGCGAGGTGGCAAACGGCGGCATCGAGCTCACCGGCGACAAGGCGATCGCCCGCTCGATGCAGCAATGGCTGGGCTTGAGCCCGTTCGCCAAAGGCGTGCGCGCCGTCGGCTGACGTTACGCGCCCTTGTCGAGCAGCGCCTTGAAGTCCGTCCGCGCGCGCTGCGCCTCGGCCCGCGCGGCCTCGGAGGCGTCGACAAGGCCGAAATAGCCGTGGATCAGGCCCTGCCCGTCATGATGCGTGGTCGGCACATCGGCCTCGCGCAGCGCGTTGGCGTAGGCCACGCCCTCATCGCGCAGCGGATCGAACCAGGCGGTGGTGACGACGGCGGGTGCAACGCCCTTCAACTCCTTCGCCCGCAACGGCGAGACCTGCCAATCCGCGCCATGTCCGCGTTCTTCGAGATAATGCCCGCAGAACCACTCCATCACCGCGCGCGACAGAAAATATCCTTCCGCGTTCTCGGCCCGCGACGGAAACCGCGCATTCTCAGCAGTGTCTGCGAAATTGCCGACGACGTCGGTGACGGGATAGACCAGCAGTTGGCCGGCGAGCCTGATCCCGGCATCGCGGCAGGCGAGCGCGCTGGCGGCTGCAAGATTGCCGCCGGCGCTGTCGCCGGCGACGCCGACGCGGGCTACGTCGCCGCCGAATTCCTTGATGCGGCCGACCACGTCGCGCACCGCGGCAAAGGCATCCTCGAACGCGCCGGGGAAACGCGTCTCCGGCGGGCGGCGATAGTCGACGGAGACCACCACCGCGCGGGTTTCGATGGCGAGATTGCGCGCCTGCCGGTCATGGGTCTCGAGGTCGCCCGCGACCCAGCCGCCGCCGTGGAAAAACACGACCGTCGGTGCGGTCCCGCTGCCGTTGCGATAGACCCGCGCCGGCCGCGGCCCGGCGCCGCCGGCGACGTTGACGTCCTTCACGTGCTCGACCAGCGGCGGCGGGATCTCGGCGCGCGCGGCCGCCAGCGCCCGCAGCGATTCCCGCGCGCTCTGCGGCGTCATGGTCTTAGGATCGCGCAACGGCAGCAGCGGGATGATCTTCTCGATCACGGGATCAAGCGGGAGAGGCATCGAGTTCCTCCAAAATTCCGGCCGGCGTCGCAGAGCCGCCCGAGTGTTGTTGGTTATGAGCTCATTGGACAACAGGAACGCGGGAAGGACAACCGCCTCAGCCATCGTCATTGCGAGCCAACGGGTCGGCGCGGGGCGCCGCCCGATGACAGGCTCCGCGAAGCAATCCATGCTTCCGCGTGCGGAGAAATGGATTGCTTCGTCGCGGAGCCTGTCCTCGGGCCCGCCAGAGGCGGGACCCGTTGGCTCCTCGCAATGACGGAGATGTTACGCCACGTCGGCCATCGGCTCTGCCGACGGCGCCGCGGTAGCGAGTTCCTTGGCAAGCGCGGTTGCCGCGACATAGTCAGTCTTGCCGGAGCCGAGCAGCGGCACTTTGTCGACGATGCGGATGTCGGCCGGCACGGCGAGCTCGGAGGCACCTGTCGCCTTGGCCTGGCGCTGCACCGCAGATCGCTCGGCATCGCGCTGCGTGGTCAGGAGCACGATGCGTTCGCCCTTGCGCGCATCGGGAATGGAGACCGCAACCGAGATCGCCTGCGGCCACAGCGCGGACGCCATCGCTTCCACCGCCGACAGCGACACCATTTCGCCCGCTATCTTGGCAAACCGCTTGGCGCGGCCCTTGATGGCGATGAAGCCCGCGGCATCGATGGTGACGATGTCGCCGGTGTCGTGCCAGCCATCGACGAGCTTCTCCAGCACGCCGGGGTTTTCTGCGCGCAAATAGCCGAGCATCACGTTCGGACCGCGCACCGAGAGCCGGCCGCCCTCCTCGATGCCGGGGACCGGATCGAGGCGGTACTCCATCAGAGGCGAAAGCCGGCCCACGGTGCCGGGGCGGTTCGCCATCGGCGTGTTCATGGCAAGCACCGGCGCAGTCTCGGTGACGCCATAGCCTTCGAGGATGCGGATGCCGTAGCGCTCCATATAGACTTGCCGCGTGCGATCCTTCACCGCCTCCGCGCCCGCCAGCACCAGCCGCAGCGTGCGGAAGTCGTAAGCATGCGCCGAGCGGGCATAGCCGGCGAGGAAGGTGTCGGTGCCGAACAGGATGGTGGCGCCGGTCTGATAGATCAGTTCCGGCACGATGCGGTAATGCAGCGGCGAAGGATACATGAAGATCGGAATCCCCGCGAGCAGCGGCATCATCATCCCGCCGGTGAGGCCAAACGAGTGGAACACCGGCAGCACGTTGAACACCTTGTCGTTGCCATTGGCATCGACCCGCGCCAGCGCCTGCGCCGCATTGGCCAGGATGTTGCGGTGGGAGAGCACGACGCCCTTCGGCGTCCCCTCCGATCCCGAGGTGAACAGGATCACGGCGGGATCATCGGCCCTGCGCGCAACGCGCGGCGCGGTGCCGCCCAAGAGGCCGCGGATCTTGTCGAGCGCGTTGACGGTGGCGCGGATGTCTTCGAGATAAACGATGCGCGCTTCAGGAGCGATCCCCGCGATCAGCTTGTCGAGCTTACCCTTCTCGATGAAGGCGCGGGAGGTGAACACGGTCCTGGTCTGCGACGCTTTCATCGCCGAGAGCACATTCACGGGGCCGGCGGAGAAGTTGAGCATCGCCGGCACGCGGCCGATGGTCTGCAGAGCCATGAAGACGACGGCGACGCCAGCCGAGTTCGGCAGCAGCACGCCAATATTCTCGCCGATGGCGGTGCCCTGCTCGAGCTTGCGGCTCAGCACCTGCGCGCCGAGGATGAGCTTGCGATAGGTTAGTTTCGTGCCTAGCGCATCCTCAACGACCGCCTTGCCAGTGTCGCGGTCGCGATGGGCATGGGCGAGCGCCTCGAACAGCGTGTGATCGAGCATGGCGTTCTTCACCATGGCCTCGATCATGATGTCCTGCAACGCAGCGCCCGCGGCGTTACGACGGGCCTTGCCCTTCAACGACTGGTCGATCGGCAATTTGACCGGCGGCAGAATTGTGATTGTGACCTTCGGGAACCAGGAGCGCTTGATCTCGCCATTCTTGAGATAGCTGAGATGCGAGCGCTGCGCGCCCTCGATCCTGACAGGAACGATCACGGCATCGGCCTTGTCGGCGATCATCGCGGTGCCGTCATAGACCTTCATCAGCGAGCCATGCACGGTAAGGCGCCCCTCGGGAAAGATCACGACGGGCTCAGCGGAGGCGACCAGCTTGATCAGATCACGCGCGCCGAGCGGCTTGGTCGGATCGACGGTGATGTGACGGACCATCTTCAGGAACGGCTTGGCCCACCACGCCTTCGCAATGCCGGTATCGACCGCAAAGCTGGCATCGATCGGCAGCGTCGCGTGCAGCAGCGGGCCGTCGACCAGGCTGACATGGTTGGGCGCGATCAGCATGCGCGTGCCCGCGGGCGGCAGGTTCTCGATGCCGCGAACCTCGACGCGGAACAGCGCACGGAATAAGAGCGCGCCGAAGTCGCGCACACCCTCCTTGCCCCACTTCTTGAGCACGAACCACACTGAACCAAAGCTTGCGACGGCAAGGCCGAAGAAGATCCAGGCGATCGACAGCCCGGCATATTGCAGCAGCGCGACGAACAGCGAGCCTACCACCATGAAGCCGGCCTGCAGGATATTGCCGGCGGCGATGATCCGGGCGCGCTCCGACGGCGCGGTCCAGGCCTGCACCGCCGCGAACGCCGGCACCACGAACAGGCCGCCGCCGATGGCGAACAGGAAGAAGCCGACCAGCATATGCACTCCACTGAGCGAGGTCGCGAACGCCGCCGCGGTCACGCCGTTGCCCGGCACGGTCGCGCCAATCGCCGCGGCGAGATCGAGGCCGACCACGCCCATGATGATGGCGCCGATCGGCACCAGCGCGAGATTGGGCTTCACATGGCTGAGCTGGGCCGCAATGAGCGAGCCGGCGGCGATGCCGATCGCGAAGGTCGCGAGGCACAGCGTGACGACGCCTTCGGTGCCTCCAACGCCTTCCTTGATCAGCGCGGGCAGCAGTGACAGCACGACCGCGCCGGCGAGCCAGAACCAGGAGACGATCACCATGCCGTCCCACAGACGCGGCTCAGCATGGAGCGACTTGAGCAGCCGCACCGTGGACGTCCAGGGATTGGTGGTGATGGCGAGTTCGGGCGCGGACTGCGTGCTGGCGGGAATGCGCGCGGCGAAAGCCCAGGACAGAACGGACAGGCCGACCACGGCAAGCGAGATCCAGCCCATGTGGCTCGCGCCCGCGACGAACAGGCCGCCGGCGATGGTGCCGATCAGGATTGCCAGGAAGGTTGCGCCTTCGACCAGCGCGTTGCCGGTGGCAAGCTCGCCGACCGAAAGCTGGTCGGGCAGAACAGCGTATTTCACTGGACCGAACAGCGCCGCGACCGTGCCAAACAGCGCCAGCGCGGCGAACAGAAGCGGCACCGAATGCAGGAAGAAGCCGGCCGCCGCAAAACAGGCGGCAAAGATCTCGAGGAATTTCAGCCGCCGCGCGACGACCGACTTCACATACTTGTCCGCGAGCTCGCCGCCGAGCGCCGACAATACGAAGAAGGGAAAGATGAAAACGGCGCCGGCAACGGTTACCAGCGATGCATTCTCGCCGGTGGTGGCGCCATAGAGCAGGATGATGACCAGCGCGTTCTTCAGGACGTTGTCGTTGAGCGCCGAGAAGAACTGCGCCCAGAACAATGGCGCGAAACGGCGCGACGACATCAACTGTTTGATCATAATCGGTTCCTGGGCAGTTCGGCCGGAAAACCTTGGCCTTGTAAAATTCGTTTTGGGGTTATCGGGGTCAGGAAAAGCGAAAGTTAAGCAGCGATGCCGTTGCTATTAGTGTTCTTGATTGCCTCGCGGTTCGACGTCGCAAGTTGCGGCATTCGGCCGACCATGCACGTCAAACATGTATGAGACCTTGTGCCTGGCTATGGGGCGGCCACGTCCGCCGGCGACATGCGGAGCATGGTGATTTCTTGGTTAGGAACCCGCTCCGCAATCGAGACGAATTGGACCGTCTCAGGTGAGTTCGCTGAGCGAACCGAACGGCCAACGCCCGCGCGGACGCTGCATTTGCCGCGCACGACGCCGCATCTGTGCTGCGAACCGGCGGCGTTCGAGCACGCCGGCAACGTCGCAGGCGTTGGCAATACGATTGATCGGCGCGGTGATGCCGCGGGCGATCGACCTGCCAAATTCCAGGACGGACTTGAGAACATCCTCGAAGAAGGTCGCGGTCAGTTGCCGGGTCAGTTGCAGGACAAGCGTTTCCATGTGAGCGGCCTCCGGATCATTTTGAGCAACGCTCACACTTATAGCCCGAAAATGAGCGATGCTCAAGAAATTTCCTCGCAGGCTCGAAAAATCAGATGGCCGGTCGGCAGGAAACCGCTCGACCCACGAGATAAGCCACTGATTTTTCTTGCAATTAATCCATCGAAGGCCCAGCTTCGACTAGCGCATGCGCGCGATCGTGCCGGCGACAATCTGCATGGCGACGCCGAACACCCATCCGATCATGACCGCAACCGTCCAGGCGATATGCGGCTCGACGCGAATCACGATGGCGACGACCGAGACGAAGGCGACCAACGCCGCAAGAAACGTTCCGACGGCGCTCAGGAATTCCGCCGCGTCGATACTTCCGCGCGGGGATTCGTCGCCCGGCGACTGGAATGGCAGTGGCGGCGTGTCGATGCCGACATAGAAGCCGATTGCGCCGCAGATCATCATGAGCAGAAGAAATCCCTGCGACGTAAAGGCAGCGATGCCTGACCCGACAAGGGCCGCCACGAACAGGCCGCTCGCGGCTCCCGCCATGGCAAGGCCAAGGCGCTCGAGAACATGGGCGAACTTTTGTACGCGGGACCGCATCGTGCCGATCCCCCATGATGATGATCAGGCTACGCCTCTTTCGGATAGCGTGAAAGATACCGTTCGCATGTGGCGCTGCACATGTCCGGCAGCCCGCGTTCACCGCAAATTGCGCTGATAGCAGCGATTAATTACCGCGATTATCGATTTTCTGCAGACTCGTCGGGTGGGCAAAGCCAACGGGTCGCGCGAACGCGCGCCCGATGACAGGCTCCGCGTGCCCACCATCAAGCACTCCGCTCGTGATGGTGGGCACGCTTTCATCGTCACTTGTGGTGAGCTGCGGTGGGTGTAGTCGCTTTGCCCACCCTACGCCGCTACGCGGCGCGGCCGAACTCGCTGCCGAGATGCTTCAGCCGCGGCAGCACTTCCTGCTTCAACAGCTGCAGCGAGTGGTGCCAGGCTTCCGGCTTGTGCTTGTAGTCGAAGCCGAACACGAGCAACACGCCGAAGCCGCCGACCTCTTGATAGATCCTCTCGATCTTTTCGGTCACGGTCGCGGGCGAGCCGACGATCCAGTTGTGCCGGGCGCAATATTCGACGTTCACGTCGCTGTCCGGCACGTCGGGCGTGGCTTTCAGATAGTCCTTGAAGCCGAAGTGACCGAGTAGCGGCAGGAAGTACTCGCCCATCATCCGTCCCATCATGTCGCCGGTCGACAGCCGCCAGGCTTCCTCGTCGGTGTCGGCGACAAAGACTTCGCGCACCAATCGCCAATCCTGCCTGCTCGGCTTGCGGCCGGTCTTCGCTGCGCCCGCCTCCACCGAATCCCAGTGGCTGCCGACATAGGCCGGGTTGAGGTTGAGGCTCATCGGGATGAAGCCGCGCTCGCCCGCGAGCTTCAGCGTATCGGAGTTCTTGGAGAGGCCAGCGACGCCGATCGGCGGATGCGGCGCCTGCTTCGGCTTGAGGTGGGGCTTGAGGAAATCGAACATCGTGTCCGGCTTCGTCACCGTCCAGTATTTGCCCTTGTATGTCCACGGAGCATCGTCGCTCCAAAGCTTCAGGATGATCTCGAGCGCTTCGCGCGTCATGTCGCGGTTCTGGCCCGACATGCCGTCGACATTGAACATCGCCCAGTCGCTCGGCAGGCCGCTTGCAGCGACGCCGAAATTGAGCCGCCCATCGGAGAGATGATCGAGCATCGCGACGCGATTGGCGAGTTCGGCCGGATGGTGATAGGGCAGCAGGAAGCCGCCGGGGCCGATGCGGATGTTCTTGGTCTGCAGCAATGCCTGCGCGACCAACAGGTCCGGAGACGGATGCGGCTCCCAGGGCGCGGTGTGGTGCTCGCCGATCCACGCTTCCTGATAGCCGAGTTCATCCAGCCACCTGAGCACCTGCAGGTCCCAGTCGTGGCCCTCCTTCAATCCGCACTCCGGCGGATGCGAGGGCATCGCGAAATATCCTAGTTCCATGGCTTTCCTCTCGCTTGTTTTCTGGTGCGACTTTGCCGTCGCATCTCATGCACAAGCGAGAGTACCTACCTCGGTTACGGCGGAATAGTGGCTTTCGTCGTTGCAGAGCGGGATAGCCGTTTCACTTTCGCTCGCAATAACGGTGATGATTTACCGTGCGCCGAACGTGGTCGTGCCGAAGAGCGCTTTGTGCGTCGACGGTTGCGAACGCCAATACTGCGGCGGTGCGTCAACCTGTCCGCCGAGTTCGGCGGCAGCGTGCCAGCCCCAGCGGGGGTCGTAGAGCATGCCGCGCGCAAGGGCGACCATGTCGGCCTTGCCGGAAGCGACGATCTCTTCGGCCTGCTTCGCTTCCGTGATCAGCCCGACTGCCATGGTGGTGACGCCAGTTGCTTCTTTCACAGCCTGCGCGAACGGCACCTGATATCCCGGACCCAGCGGGATCTTTTGCAATGGCGAAACGCCACCGGAGGAAACATCGATCCAGTCGACGCCGCGCTTCTTCAATTCCTTGGCGAATTCGATCGTCTGCGCGATGTCCCAGCCGCCCTCGACCCAGTCGGTCGCCGACACCCTGATGCCGACGGGCTTGCGATCCGGAAATGCGGCACGCACCGCGTCGAACACTTCAAGCGGAAAGCGCATGCGGTTTTCGAGCGAACCGCCATACTGGTCGGTGCGCTTGTTCGAGATCGGCGACAAGAACTGATGCATCAAATAGCCGTGCGCGCCATGCAGTTCGAGCGCGTCGATGCCGAGCCGGTCGGCACGCTTGGCGGCCGTCACAAAATCGTCGCGGATGCGCTTGAGCCCGGCCTCGTCCAGCGCGAGCGGCGCCGCCTCGCCTTCCTTGTGCGGCACTGCCGATGGCGCCACGGTCCGCCAGCCGCCTTCGGACAGCGGGATCAACTGCCCGCCGTCCCAGGGCCGATGGCTCGACCCCTTGCGGCCGGCATGCGCAAGCTGCATCGCGACCGCTGCTTTCGAATGTTTGCGCACCGAGGCCAGGATCGGTTTCAGCGCGGCCTCAGTGGCGTCATTATAAAGTCCAAGGCAGCCGGGCGTGATGCGCCCGATGGCCTCCACATGCGTGGCTTCGATGCAGAACATCGCCGCGCCCGACAGCGCCAGCATGTTGATATGGGTGAAATGCCAATCATTGGCCTCGCCGTTGTCTGCCGAATATTGGCACATCGGCGATACCATGATCCGGTTGGGCAATTTCAGGCCGCGCAGCTCGATCGGGGAAAACAGGGCGCTCATGTGGGGGATCCGGATAGGAGGGAAACTGCCTTCTTATCTAACCACGCCCCGGCCCCGCCTCAACCTGCCGGTTACTGATTGATTCCGGCCGCCTTGATCAACTGCAGGTTAGCGACGGTCTCGCGCTTGATGAAATCGTCCATCTGGGCTGGTGTCATCGGCATCGGCTCGACACCAAGTTTCTTGAGGCTTGCCTGCGTTGCCGGATCGTTCAACACCTTCATCCCTGCCGCATGAAATTTCTCGATGATCTCACGCGCCGTTTTCGCCGGCACGAAGATCCCGAACCAGCTCATGCTGTCGGCGCCGGTCAAACCGATCTCCGACGGAGACGGCACATCGGGCAAATCGGCGGCGCGCTTCGGCGTCGACACCAACAGCGCCTTCACCTGGCCGTCGCGGATCAGGGGCAGCGCGGTCGCGAGCGGGCAGAAATAGAGATCGATGCGCCCGCCCAGGATGTCGGCAATCACTTCGGGGCCGCCGCGATAAGGCACGTGGGTGCCTTCGATGCCGGCGGCGAGGAGGAATTTTTCCGCGCTGATATGCACGGCGCTGCCGACGCCGACCGAACCAAAGGAGATCGAGCCGGGCTTCGCCTTGGCGTCGGCAATGAAATCCCGGATGGTTTTCCAGGGCCGCTCCTTCGGCACGATCATGACATTGGCACTGGAGCCGATCATCAGCACGGATGAAAGGTCTTTGGTCGCGTCGAAAGAGAGATTCGGGAAGATTGCCGGCGCAATGGTCAGCGCCGAGGAATGCGCGAGCACGTTGTAGCCGTCAGGCTCCGCCTTGGCGACGAGGCCGGTGCCGAGCGTGCCGCCAGCGCCGGCACGATTCTCGATCACGAAGGGCTGGCCGAGCTCTGCCGAGAGCCGATCGAACACCAGGCGCGGCACCACATCGGTGGCACTGCCCGCGCCGAACGGGATCGTCGCCTTGATCAGGCGCGAGGGCCAGGTCTCCGCCTCTGCAGCGGTGGCAACCAGGCTCGTGACGGTGAGAACGAGGAGGAGGAACTTGCGCATCATGGCTCTCGGTTTCGATTGACGCCCCAGCGTTGCAAGAACCGTTCCGTCAGAGCGGGCCAGTGTGTTTGCCAACCCCGAGACCAATCCTCTATTCCACCAGCGTGAACTGCAGCAGCAGCGTGCGCTGGATCATCGAGAAATTATCGTCGGAGATCATGGTGATCACGGTGTCGCCTTCGGCCGTGGTGTGGGCGTCGATGCCTTCCATGTTGTCGATCTCGTTGCCGAGATCGGCGTTGAAGACCGAAGGACCGTCGAGGACGGCACCCGGCATTACGGACGCAAGTGCGATGCGGCGGATACGAATGCCGACGCCGTCAACCCAGGAGAATTTGCGCTCGAGCAGCAGCAGGTCGCCGGAGGGCAGCAGCACAGCGTCGCTGATGTCGAAATTGTCGGTGCGGCGAACGGAAAACTGTCCCGGCGTCTTGCCGCCGACCAGGAAGCCGATGATGTTGCCCTGCGCATCGAGCCCGCGCTCGGAGATCGCGATCAAGGTTCCCGCCAGCGGCAGGCCTTGCGGCACCATCAGCAGCGCCTCCAGCCCCTTGTTGTTCGGGAGCCGTTTGGCGGCCGGCGGCAGCGACACCACCTCGCCGCGTGCGCGCGTGAATCCCTTGGAGAAATCGAAGCGCAGCACCTGGTTGACGCGCTCGAGCCCGACATAGACGAATGAGCCGTCCAGCGCCATTGATTCAGAATCGTACCAGCCGCGCGCGGTGATCGGCCTGCCGTCGGGGCCGAGCAGCGGCGCCGCTTCGACATCGGCAAGTCCCGTCATCTCGCGGCCTTTGTAGACGATGCGGCCGGTGAACCAGCTACCGTGGTCGCTGACGGCGATGAAGCGTTCGCCCTTGGCGTCGACCCGCAACGCCGACAGGCCGCCGAAGCCGCGAAAGGAGGAAGTCAGCACCAACCCGCTGCGATATTCCAGCGCGCCGAACCTGACATGCGCGCGATCGCGGATGTCGAAGGACGACAGCGGCCGCGCATTGACGTCGATCGAGACCGGCGCCGCCACCGTGGACTCGCTCGGCAGGATCGGCTTCGTCGGCGGCTCAATAGCAGTTTGAGCGAGCGCCAGATGCGGCAATGCGGCGGCCGAAAGCCCCGCCGCGGCGCTAGCGAGAAAACGACGGCGGGAGAGCGTCGGGGACATGGATTTGGAATCCGCTACCGTTTTCACCTCTCCCGTAGGGAGAGGTCGATTTGCGCCAGCAAATCGGGTGAGGGGTTACGGTCTATCGAGGGACCTGAACCCCTCACCCGCGCCTTCGGCGCGACCTCTCCCTAGGGGAGAGGTGGATCGGAGCTCGCGGCATCATCGAGAGAATCACTAAGAATGCAGCCGCCTCGGCCGGCGGTCAGCGACGGGCGCCGGGCCGTGAGTCTCGCTGAAGAGTTCGGCGAGCTTCTCTGTGATGGCGCCGCCGAGTTCTTCGGCATCGACGATGGTGACGGCGCGGCGATAGTAGCGCGTGACGTCGTGGCCGATGCCGATCGCGATCAATTCGACCGGCGAGCGGGTCTCGATCTCCTCGATGATGTGGCGCAGATGCCGCTCGAGGTAGTTGCCGGGATTGACCGACAGCGTGGAATCATCGACCGGCGCGCCGTCGGAGATCATCATCAGGATCTTGCGCTGCTCGGAACGTGCCAGCAGGCGCTTGTGCGCCCAGTCCAACGCCTCGCCGTCGATGTTCTCCTTGAGCAGGCCTTCGCGCATCATCAGGCCAAGATTCTTCCGCGCCCGCCGCCACGGCGCATCGGCTGACTTGTAGATGATGTGACGGAGATCGTTGAGCCGGCCGGGATTCGCCGGCTTGCCGGCGGCGAGCCAGGCTTCGCGGGACTGCCCGCCTTTCCAGGCGCGCGTCGTGAAGCCGAGGATCTCGACCTTGACGCCGCAGCGCTCCAGCGTGCGTGCCAGGATATCGGCGCAGGTGGCGGCGACCGTGATCGGACGGCCGCGCATCGAGCCGGAATTGTCGAGCAGCAGCGTCACCACGGTGTCGCGGAAGGTCGCTTCCTTCTCGCGCATGAACGACAGCGGGTGATAGGGATCGGTGACGACGCGCGACAGGCGCGCGGGATCGAGTATCCCTTCTTCGAGGTCGAATTCCCAGGCGCGGTTCTGCTGCGCCATCAGGCGGCGCTGCAACCGATTGGCCAGCCGCGCGACGATGCCTTGCAGATGCGCGAGCTGCTTGTCGAGATAGGAGCGCAGACGCTCCAGCTCGTCATGGTCGCAAAGGTCTTCGGCGGCGACGATCTCGTCGAATTTCGGTGCAAACGCGTGGTATTCGGGACCGCGCGGCTCATTGCCGCCACGCGTATTCGGCCGCGTCGCCTCGCCCGGCGTCTCATCGTCGCCGAGCTCGCCGTCGTCGAAAGTGTCGCTGGTGGACGCCTGCGCGCTTTCCATCGCACTCTCGGACATCTCTTCCGAGGTCGTCTGCGCCTGGTCGGCGCTCATCTCCTGCGCGGCATCGGAATCAGGCGAGCCTTCGGCGCCGGACTGATCGCTCTCGCCATCCGGATTTTCATCCTGGTTGTCGTCCTCGTCGGAGTCCATGTCGCGCTCGTCGCCGAGGTCGAGCGCCGACAACAGATCATGCACGAGGTCGCCGAACCTGGCCTGGTCCTCGGTGAAGCGCGCCAGTTTATCGAGCCGCGTGCCGATCTTGTCTTCCAGCAGCGGGCGCCAAAGGTCGACCATCTTGCGCGCAGCCTGAGGCGGCGCCAGTCCAGTCAGCCGCTCGCGCACCAGCATCGCCAGCGCATCCGCCAGCGGCGCATCGGCGCGGTCGGTGATCTCGTCATACTTGCCGCGGTGAAAATGATCGTCGAGCATCGCGTTGAGGTTTTTCGCAACGCCCGCCATCCGCCGCGAGCCGATCGCCTCGACGCGCGCCTGCTCGACCGCCTCGAACACGCCGCGCGCCTGCGGATTGCCCGGGATCAGCTTGCGATGCACCTTGGGATCGTGACAGGCGAGCTTCAGCGCGATGGAGTCCGCGTGTCCGCGCACGATCGCAGCGTCACGCTTGGTCAATTTGCGCGCCGGCTCCGGCAGTCGCGCCTTGCCGGGCGCAAGCCCCGGTCGCTCGGCGGCGAAGGAGACTTCGAGCTCCGGCGTTTTCGCGATCGCCTTCAGGCACGACGTCACCGCGCGCTTGAACGGCTCAGTCGGCGCTTCCTTCGTGTTGCGGAATTTGGAGTTCGACGTAGTCATCTCGATCTCACCGTCGTCCCCGCGAAGGCGGGGACCCATAACCGCAGAAAGTGGTTGTTGAGCGCGACGGCGGCCCCAATCTTCGCACCCACCACGTCCTCACGTCATAGGCCCCGGATCGCGCTTCGCTTGTCCGGGACAGCATCCTTGGTCCTTAGCTGAGCGCGACGTTGACGGCGGATTCGGGCAGCTCCGCATTGAAGCAGCGCTGGTAGAATTCCGCCACCAATGGCCGCTCGAGCTCGTCGCACTTGTTGAGGAAGGTGACGCGGAAGGCAAAGCCGATATCGCCGAAGATCTCGGAGTTTTCCGCCCAGGTGATCACCGTGCGCGGGCTCATCACCGTCGACAGATCGCCATTGGCGAAGGCGTTGCGGGTGAGATCGGCGAGCCGCACCATCTTGTTGACGATGTCACGGCCTTCCTGGCTACGGTAGTGCTTCGCCTTGGCGAGCACGATCTCGACTTCCTCGTCATGGGCGAGGTAGTTCAACGTGGTGACGATCGACCAGCGGTCCATCTGGCCCTGGTTGATCTGCTGGGTGCCGTGATAGAGCCCCGACGTGTCGCCAAGGCCGATCGTGTTGGCCGTCGCGAACAGACGGAACGCCGGATGCGGCTTGATCACCTTGTTCTGGTCGAGCAGCGTCAGCCGTCCCGAGACTTCCAGCACGCGCTGGATCACGAACATCACGTCGGGCCGGCCGGCATCATACTCGTCGAACACCAGCGCGACATTGTGCTGCAGCGCCCAGGGCAGGATGCCGTCGCGAAATTCGGTGACCTGCTTGCCGTCCCGGACCACGATCGAGTCCTTGCCGACCAGGTCGATACGGCTGATGTGGCTGTCGAGATTGACGCGTACGCAGGGCCAGTTGAGCCGCGCTGCAACCTGCTCGATATGGGTCGACTTGCCGGTGCCGTGATAGCCGGTGACCATCACACGGCGGTTCCTGGCGAAGCCGGCGAGGATCGCTAGCGTGGTGGCGCGGTCGAAGCGGTAATCCGCATCAACCTCCGGCACGTGCGGGTCGACTTCCGCATAGGCCGGCACCTCAAGGTCGCTATCGATGCCGAACACCTGCCGGACCGATACTTTCATGTCGGGCAAGCCGGCGGTGTCTTCCAATGTGGTCTGGGCGGCGGTCGTCATTCGTCCTCCGAGGTCCCGGGAATCCCGAAACCAGATTATTCGTTTGGCTGCGGATTGGGTGCTATGCACAAGCCTAGCAGACTGCAACCGCCGGCAGAAGCCCGCGGCGCGATCAAAGTTCCGTTGTTCTTTCATAAAGATAGGTGCTGGACGCGGTTTTTGGAGGGCTGCCCTGCGAATCCCGCCGCACTTTGCCGCGAGGGCCCGCCGCGATCCCTTTCCAGGCCGGGGGCGAGTTGTTAGCTCTCAAGGTCAGGCAAGACCTGAGCTGCGGGAATTTTGTGACCACATTCCTCGACCCCCTGATCACCTTCGTTTCGGCCCATGCGTGGCTTGCCTATCTGACGCTGTTTGTCGCCGCCTTTCTGGAAGCGGTCCCGGTAGCGGGGTCGCTGGTGCCCGGCTCAACGATCATTGTGGCGATGGGGGCGCTGATCCCCGGCGGCGAGCTGAAGCTGTGGCCGGTGCTGGCCGCCGCCGCCGCAGGTGCCCTGCTCGGCGACGGCTCCGCCTACTGGATCGGCCATCGCCGCCAGCGCGAGATCCTGGCTGCATGGCCACTGTCGGGCTATCCGCGCGTGGTCGAGCAGAGCGAGGCGTTTTTCCATCGCTGGGGCATACTCGCGGTGTTCTTTGCGCGCTTCGTGCCGCCGTTCCGTGCCTTCGTGCCACTCACCGCCGGCGCGCTGGATATGCCGCCGGCGCGCTTCTACAGCGTCAATATCCCCGCGGTCCTGCTCTGGGCACCCGTGCACGTGCTGCCGGGCGTGCTCGCGGTCTCTGCGCTGCACGAGTATGGCGGGCTGCCATATCACCACCATCATGCCGGCAAGCATATCTGGATGCTGACGGTGATCGCCGGCGCCGTGGTCGTGGCGCTTGCGACCTGGATCATCCGCCGCCGGCGCGGCGTGATCGAGCCGGCCGCGAAGCCGCACACGTAGCCTGCAGCCCGGGCGGAGCCAACGGGTCGCGCGCGCCCCGTTGGCTCCGCCGGGGCTACATCAGATACTCTTGGCCGCCGCGCTGCGTCCGGGCGCCGGCCCGACATATCGTGCGCGCGGGCGAATCAGCCGGCCGTGCTGCAATTGCTCGCTGGCATGCGCGATCCAGCCGACGCTGCGTGCCATCGCAAACAGCGCGAGCTCGCTGCCGAGCGGAAGCCGCAGGCTGTGCACCAGCACGGCCAGCGCATAGTCGATATTGACGAACTCGCCGGTCGCCTCCGCGATCCGCTCTGGAACCTCCCTGGTGAATTTGCGCGCGGCGCCGGCGCGCGCGAGCGCATCCAACAGCGACTGCGCGCGGGGATCGCCGCGCCGGTAGACGCCATGGCCAAAACCGGCGAAGCGCTCGCCGAGCGCGACGCGCTCGCGGATCACCGGCTCGACATCCTGATCGACCAAGGTCTTCACCAGCCGCGATGCCAATACGCCGGCGCCGCCGTGTTTCGGACCCTTGAGCGCCGCCAGGCCGGCGATCACCGCGTCATGGAGATTGAGCCCGGTCGAAGCGGCACAGCGCGCCGTGAAGGTCGAAGCGTTCAATTCGTGATCGGCGAGCAGCACCAGCGTGCGGCGGATCAGGTCGGCGGCATGCTTGTTGCCGCATGCCCAGGCGCCGGCGATCTGCACATGCAGCGGTTCGGACGAGGGTTCGCGGTTCAGCATGGTCGCAACCAATAGCCGGACGATGCGCGCGCCGACCATCGCGCGGCCGTCGGGCGCGCGGGTGAAGGCGCGGGGATCGGCGCTTGCGGCGAGCGCCAGCACGGCAATGGCGCGGTCAATCGGCGCGGCGCGGTGCGCGGCCTCGGCGATGGCGCGCATCTCCCCAGAGACAAACGGGCAGTTGTTCGGCGCAAAGGGATCGACGCCCGTGACATCCCACAACAGCGTCGCCGTGTGCTCGAGCGTATCCTTCTCGGCAAGATCGACGCAGTTCACGCCGCGATAGATCGGCCCGTCCTCGGTGATGGTTGCGATCGCCGAATCCATCACCGGCAAATCGGCATCGAAGCTGCGCAGGCCGCGCGGCTCCGGCGACGGGGTGCGGCGCTCCTTCAACTCGCGGATGTCCTCGGCCCGGTAGCGGTGGCTGCGGGAATCCGCCGAAGGCTCGGAGCGGATCAGGCCCCGACTGACATAGGCGTAGAGCGTAGCCGGCGAGATCGCGAGCTCGGCCGCCGCCTCGCGGGCGGAGAGATAAAGGCCATCGGATTTTTTCATATTGATTAAGCTAATCAAGATTGATCAATCTGTCGAGAGGATCGACTTTCTCCTGATCACGAAAGGAGATCCGCCATGAATATTCAGGTGACCAAAAGCCCGATTGGGCTGGACGGCATTGCCGCCGCCGAAACCGTGCTCAGCCATGTCGACGGCGAGCGCGGCGAACTGATCATCGCCGGCGAGCATGTCAGCGTGCTCGCCTCGACATCGAGCTTCGAGGGCGTCACCGCACGATTATGGAATGCGGCGACCGGAAGCACGCTCAGCGAGGCCAATGTGCGCGCCAAGCTTGGGGCCGCGCGCGAGCGCGCCTTCGCCCGATTGCCCGACGTGCTGCCGGCGACCCGCGGCATGTCGATTGTGGACGGCTTCCGCGCCGCAGTCGCTGGCTTGCGCGCCGAAAACGGGCTCGAGCACGAAGCGACGATCGTCGGCGCCTTTGCGGTGATCGCCGGCGCGCTGGTGCAGCGGGCTAAGGGCCACGATCCGCTCGCGCCCGATCCGAATGTCAGCCACGCTGCGGATACGCTGACGATGCTGCTGAGCCGCAAGCCCGAACCGCGCGAGGTCGCGGCGCTGGATGCCTATCTCGTCACGGTCTCTGATCACGGCATGAACGCGTCCACCTTCACGACGCGCGTGGTGGCCTCGACGCAAGCCGACCTGTTCGCGGCCGTCACGGCCGGCTATTGCGCGCTGACCGGCCCGCTCCATGGCGGCGCGCCGGAGCCGGTGCTTGAGATGCTCGATGCGATCGGGACGCGCGAACGCATCAAGCCCTGGGTCGATGCGGCGCTGGCGCGCGGCGAGCGGCTGATGGGATTCGGCCATCGTGTCTATCGCGTACGCGATCCGCGCGCCGATGTGCTGAAAGATGCGATTGAGCGGCTGGCCGCCGAAGGCGCCGACCTGCCGTTCGCCGGCGAGGTCGAGGCCTATATCCGCGAGGCGTTGCGGCGGAAAAATCCGAACCGGCCGCTGGAAACGAATGTCGAGTTCTTCACCGCGATCCTGCTCGACGCGCTTTCCATTCCGCGGCAGGCCTTCACGCCGATCTTCGCGGTGGCGCGCGCGGCGGGATGGACCGCGCATGCGCGCGAACAGCAGCGCACCGGCCGGCTGATCCGGCCAAGCTCGTCTTATGTGGGGCCGATGCCGAAGGTGTGAATGAGTCCCCGTAGCTCGGAGCCAACGGGGGGCGCGTTCGCGCGACCCGTTGGCCCCATCCGGGCTACGGCTCCGCGCTAAGCCTCGCGGACCACGGTCTTGAGATAGTTATACGCCTTGATGATCTCGATCAGGCGGTCTTCGGTGGAACGATCGCCACCGTTGGCGTCGGGATGGTGCTGCTTCACCAGCGCCTTGTACTTCGCCTTGACGTCTTCCAGCGTCGCCTCGGCGGTGAGGCCCATGACCTGCAGCGCCTTGCGCTCGGCATTCATCACCGTGCGCGTCTCGGTCTTGGCCTTCGCGCCCGGGCCCGGCCGCCAGCCGGCGCGGCCATTGAGTTCGGAGAACACATTGAAGGGATCGGCGGCGCCGCCGAGATCGTCCTCGGCGCTGCCCTTGCCATGCTTGGCGCTGGTGTTGGCGCCCATCTTCCAGGTCGGGCGATGGCCGGTCAGCGCATCCTTCTGGTAGCGTGCCACCGCCTCAGGATTCATACCCTGGAAGAAATTGTAAGACTGGTTGTACTCGCGAACATGATCGAGGCAGAAATGCCAATACTCGCGCGAGTTCTCGCGGCCCTTCGGCGCGCGGTGCGAACCCTTGTTCTGACAGCCGGCCCATTCGCAGGTGATGGCTTCCTGACCAGCCTGCGCCTGGCGCTTCGCACTCACCTTCGTCGGCTTGATGCGAATGGAGTCGAAGAATTTTGATGAATCGATCGCCATGACTGACTTTGACTACGCAATGCAAAAAGCTTCAAGTCTTGACATTGCGAATACCTCTGCTTCGGATGTGCCATTGACGAAATGCAGCCTTCGAACTATTGCCGCCGCCATGAGCACAAGAGACGTTATTATAAACAAGTTGCGTGAAGCTTTCTTGCCCGAAAGCCTCGAGGTCCAAGATGAATCACATCTGCATGAGGGCCACGCGGGGCATCGGCCAGGCGGCGAGACGCATTTCCGTGTTTATATTGTATCTCAAGCGTTCGAAGGGAAGAGCCGGATCGAACGCCATCGCATGATTAATGCGGCACTCGCCCAGGAACTCGCGGATGGCGTGCATGCGCTCGCGATCCATGCGCAAGCTCCAGCGGAACGACCGCGCTGAGGGGCGCCGCCTGGAAATTTAGCTGAAGAACACGACCGAACTGCGGTTTTGATCAACGTCGCGCAAGACGCCACGGTTGTTTTCCTTTATCAGAGATAGCGGCCTGGGCGATGGACAGTTCCATTGGAATTGGGCAGGCTCATTGCACCATCGCCACCTGTAGCGAGGGGCTGTCAGATGGTTCACTGGGCACATCTGCGATTGGCCGCGGCCGTGATGGCAATGCTGGCGCTCTCTGCGCCCGTACCGGCTGCAGCACAGGCCATGCCGAGCCCGCTCGTTCAGGAAGTGCTCGTGAAAAGCATTTTGGTGACGCTGAGCGATGCCGTCGCCGCCAATAATTTCACCGTCCTACACGCCAAGATGTCAAAGCCGTTCGCCGAGCAGTTTCCGCCGGAGAAGCTGCAGGCCGTCTTCAAGGATCTCGTCGACAAGCACGCGGTGTTCGACGCCGTGGTGGCAAAGCCTGTCATTGCCGACGAGGAGGCGAAGATCGACGAGAAGGGCGTGCTGCGCCTGAAAGGCCATTTCGAGACCACGCCGAAGCAGGTGAAGTATCAGCTCGCCTTCATCCCCGCCGACGGCACCTGGAAGCTTTCCGGGGTCACCATAGACATTGAATAGGGCGCCAACATCCAAGCCCGTCATGCCCGGCCTTGTGCCGGGCATCCACGTTCTTGGCTGCCGCGAGAAAGGCGTGGATGGCCGGGACAAGCCCGGCCATGCCGGAGAATCGACGCGCCTGTGCTAGAACGCCGTCCCGGCACGCTTCGGCCTGGGCTCCTCGGCCTCGGCTTCGCGCGGCAGCGCGGTGATGCGTAGCGCCGTGATGCGGTTGCGCTCGCGACGCAGGACGCGGAAGCGGAAGCCGTGGAAGGTGAAGCTTTGGCCGCGCTCGGGGATCGAGCGCGCTTCATGGATCACGAGACCCGCCACGGTCGTGGCTTCCTCGTCCGGCAAATGCCAGTCCATCGCACGGTTGAGATCGCGGATCGGCACCGAGCCGTCGACCACTACGGAGCCGTCGGGCTGGGCACGAACACCCGCGACCACTACGTCGTGCTCGTCGGAAATGTCTCCGACGATCTCCTCCAGGATGTCTTCCAGTGTCACCAGACCTTCGACTTCGCCGTATTCGTCGACGACGAGGGCGAAATGCGTCTTGCGGCGGCGAAACGCCTTGAGCTGCTCGGAGACGGGCCGCATCTCCGGCACGAACCACGGCGGCAACGCGATGGTGGCGACGTCGATGTTCGACGTGTCGCCGTCGGCGGCGCGGATCGCGCGCAGCAAATCCTTGGCGTGCAGCACCCCGATGATGTTCTCCGGCTTGTCACGCCACAGCGGAATGCGGGTGTATTCGGTGGCGAGCACCTCGCGCACCAGTTCCTCCGGCGGCAGATCGGCGTTGATCATGGTCATTTCGGTGCGGTGGACCATCACGTCCGACACCTGCAATTCGCGCAGATCGAGGAGCCCGCCGAGCATGTCGCGGTCCTGCTTCTCGACCTTGCCCTCGTGATGCAACAAATCGACGGCGCCGCGCAGTCGCTCGGTCGGCGACAGGATGGCCTGGTTGGCACCGACCTTGATGCCGAAGAGTTTCATCAAGGCGAGCACGATGACCTCGATCACCGTCAGGAACGGTCCGAGCAGATAGACCGTGACCTTCATCGGCCGCGCCACCAGGAGCGATATCCGGTCGGGCGCGTTGATTGCGATGGTCTTGGGCAGCACCTCGGCGAAGATCACGACCATCACCGTCATCACCGCGGTCGCATAGAGCACACCGACGTCGCCGAACCACGCGGTGAGGATGCCGGTTGCGAGCGCCGAGGCGCCGATATTGGCGATGTTGTTGCCGAGCAGCAGCGCGCCGATCAGCCGCTCGCGCATGTTGAACAGGCTGGAGACCACGCCAGCCTCGCGATTGCCCTGCTTGGACAGCCGCAACATGCTGGCGCGCGAAGCGCCGGTCAGCGCGGTCTCGCTCGCCGCGAAAAAGGCGGAGACCAACAGGCAGACGACGACGATTGAGAACGAAACCCAGGTCAAGCTACGTCATCCGAAGAGCGTTTTTAATTCTCGGCCAGTTTTGCCTTCAGAAAGTCACGCACCGGCGCAGGCTCGACGTCGCGCGCGATCACGGCGCGGCCGACGGCCTCCAGCAGAATGAAGGTCAGCTTGCCGCGCTTGACCTTCTTGTCCTGCGCCATCAGCGCCATCAGTGTGTCGGCATCAGCCAGTCCTTCCTGGACGAAGCCGCCGATATCCTGCAGCCGGGTCGGCAACCCTACCGCAGTGAGGTGGCGTTTCACGCGCGCCGCATCCGCTTGCGCAATCATGCCGAGAGAAGCAGAGAACTCCGCCGCCAGCGTCATGCCGATGGCCACGCCTTCGCCGTGGAACAGCCGGTCGGAAAAGCCCGTCGCCGCTTCCAGCGCGTGACCGAAGGTGTGGCCGAGATTAAGCAGCGCGCGTTCTCCGGTTTCGCGTTCGTCGCGCGAGACGATCGCAGCTTTGGCGCGGCACGAGGTTGCGATCGCGTGCTCGCGCGCCGCGCCGCCGGAAAAGATGTCGGCGTGATTGGCTTCCAGCCAGGCGAAAAAGGCCTCATCGCCGAGCACGCCATATTTGGCAACCTCCGCATAGCCAGCGCGGAACTGGCGCGGCGACAGCGTATCGAGCACGGACGTGTCGGCGACGACCAGCACCGGCTGGTGGAACGCCCCGATCAGGTTCTTGCCCTGCGGCGAGTTGATCCCGGTCTTGCCGCCGACCGATGAATCGACCTGCGCCAGCAGCGAGGTCGGCACCTGCACGAAATCGACGCCGCGGCGCAGGATGGCAGCAGCAAAGCCCGCGAGATCGCCGACCACGCCGCCGCCGAGCGCGATGACGAGATCGTTGCGCTCGATCTTGGCCGCGATCAGCGCTTCGCTGACCTCTGTCAGACCGGCATAGCTCTTCGAGCCCTCGCCTTCCTCGACGATGATGCGCGAAGTCGGGACGCCAGCCGCGGCAAGCGACGCCTCGGCCCGTTCCAGCCAATGTTTCGCCACCGTGCGGTCGGTGACGATGGCGGTGCGCGCACCCGGGCGGAGCGCAGCGATCCGTGCGCCAAGCGACGGCAGCATCTCGCGCCCGATCACGATGTCATAGGCGCGGTCGCCGAGTGCGACATCGACGGTGATGGGATCAGAGTGTTTCAATGGCGCAGTCATGATGGGAGGCTAATTCCGTTGGTTGCCGGTTGTGCCGTGCCGTTGCCACAGAGATAGGCATGCAGCGCCTCTAAGCACTCCTCGACGATCCGGTCATGCGGCACGTCGCGCGACGAAATCGTCAGATCGGCGCTCCGGTAGACCGGCTCGCGCTCGCCGAGCAGACGGTTGACCGTCCCCTCGGGATCGGCGGTCTGCAACAGCGGGCGGTCGGCGCGGCGCCGCACCCTGCGCATGATGACATCGGCGTCGGCGCGCAGCCAGAGCGAGATCGCCTTGGCACGAATGCAGTTGCGGGTCTCCTCGCGCATGAACGCACCGCCGCCGGTGGCGAGCACCGCCGGCCCGTCGCTAAGCAGGCGGGCGATCACCCGCGCCTCGCCATCCCTGAAATAGGCCTCGCCATGGGTTTCGAAAATCTCCGGGATCGGCATGCCCGCCGCCGCCTCGATCTCGGTGTCGGCATCGGTGAAAGGCAGCCTCAGCCGCGCGGCCAACCGCCGGCCGATGGTCGATTTGCCGGCGCCCATCATGCCCACCAGCACGATCGTCCTCGACCCCAGCACGGCCAGGATGTCGGCCTCCAGGGTCGGGAGCACAGGGAGCGGTGCGGCGCTGTCTGGCATCTAAAGCTCGGTCTCTCGGCGAATTTGCGGCGTTCCGGTCACCTATACTACCCCCGCCAATACCGTTGCCAGAGCCTTGCAACGGCTGAGGGAACATGATGGATGATGCCAATGGTTAATTCGCCGCCCGAGCCTTCGATATGCCGAGCCTGTTCCGCTTCCTGACGGTCCTCGCCGTGATCGGCGGTATCGGCTACGGGATCATTTTCGCACTGGCGAATTTTGTGACCCCGAAATCGCGGGAAATGACGGTGACGATCCCGCCGGATAAGTTCCTCAAGAAATAGCCGCTATGGTCAGGGATGCGTTCCAAGACACGTTCCAGCACATCAGATGCCGGGCTGATCAGCCTGTTCCTCGACATGCTCGCGGCCGAACAGGGCGCGGGCGAAAACACGCTCGACGCCTATCGCCGCGACCTCGAAGACCTCTCCGAATTCCTCACCCATGCCGGCAAGAGCTTTGCCGGCGCCGACACCCAGACGCTGCGCGACTACCTCGCCGACCTCGACACCCGCGGTTTCAAATCAACCAGCGTCGCCCGCCGGCTCTCGTCGATGCGGCATCTGTTCCGATTCCTGCTCAACGAGCGCATCCGCAGCGACGATCCTGCCGCGATCCTCTCTGGCCCGAAGCGCGGCCGCAGCCTGCCCAAGGTGCTGTCGATCGCCGACGTCGACCGCATGCTGACGCGGGCCAAGGAACTCACGCAAATCGACGCGACACCGGCGCAGCGGCTGCGCGCGCTCCGGCTGCATTGCCTCTTGGAGGTGCTGTACGCCACTGGCCTACGCGTCTCCGAACTGGTCTCGCTACCGCTATCGGCGGCGCGGCGCGATGCCCGCATGATCGTGGTGCGAGGCAAGGGCAACAAGGAGCGGCTGGTGCCGCTGAACGAGGCCTCGCGCCAGGCGATGGCCGACTATCTCGCTGCGGTGCAAGTCATGAAGCCGGAGAAGAAGGCGGCGCCGTCGAAATGGCTGTTTCCCTCCTTCGGCGAGAGCGGCCACTTGACCCGGCAGCATTTTGCTCGCGACCTCAAGGAGTTGGCGGCCGCTTCCGGCTTGGCGCCGCGGCTCGTCTCCCCGCACGTGCTGCGGCATGCCTTTGCCAGCCACCTCCTGCACAACGGCGCCGACCTGCGCATCGTCCAGACCCTGCTCGGCCATACCGACATCTCCACCACCCAGATCTATACCCATGTGGTCGAGGAGCGGCTGAAGAGCCTGGTGCGCGACCTGCATCCGCTGGCGGAGAAGGCTTAGCCCGGTCGATCCCCGGATTACGCTTCCAGGCCGGGCTATGGGTTACGCCTTGACTTCGGCGGCTTCTCACAGGAAAGAGCGTCACCGCTTGCGGTCAGCCCACGCGCCTCGGCTTTGGCTGCGTGTTAACTTGTTGAAGATACAAAACTTCTCTTCCAGACCCCAGACCCGCTTCGCCGCCCGCCAGGTTCCTTCCTATATTGCCGTAATGCCGGATCAGATGCGCAGTTACCTCGACTTCGAAAAACCCGTCGCCGAGCTTGAATCCAAGATCGACGAATTGCGCGCGCTGGCAGCGTCCGGCAGCGACATCGGCGACGAGATCGCGCGGATCGAGGAGAAGGCCGGCCAGGCGCTGGCCGACCTCTATGCCAACCTGACGCCCTGGCAGAAGACGCTGGTGGCGCGGCACCCGCAGCGACCGCATTTCACCGATTTCGTCAGCGCGCTCATCACCGAATTCACGCCGCTGGCCGGCGACCGCAAATTCGCCGACGACGAAGCCCTGCTCGGCGGCTTCGGCCGCTTCCGCGGCGAGAGCATCTGCGTGATCGGCCAGGAAAAGGGCGCCTCCACCGAGAGCCGGATCAAGCACAATTTCGGCATGGCCCGCCCCGAAGGCTACCGCAAGGCGGTCCGGCTGATGGAAATGGCCGACCGTTTCGGCATCCCGGTACTCTCCCTGGTCGATTCGGCCGGCGCTTATCCCGGCATCGGCGCCGAGGAGCGCGGACAGGCCGAAGCCATCGCGCGCTCGACTGACGCCTGCCTGTCACTGGGGGTGCCCAATGTCGCGATCATCACCGGCGAGGGCATGTCGGGCGGCGCGATCGCGATCACCACGGCCAACCGCGTCCTGATGATGGAGCACGCGATCTACAGCGTGATCTCGCCGGAGGCGGCATCCTCGATCCTGTGGCGGGACGGCACCAAGGCGCAGGAAGCCGCCAACAGCATGAAGATCACCGCCCAGGACATGCTGCGATTCGGCGTGATCGACGAGATCCTGAAGGAGCCGCCGGGCGGCGCCCACCGCGATCCCGCCGCCATGATCGCATCCACCGGCGATGCCATCGCCCAGGCTTTCAACGACCTACGAAATCTTGATGCGGACGCGATCCGCAAGCAGCGCCGCCAGAAGTTTCTCGATATCGGCCGCAAGCTCGCCTAGCTAACCGGCAATCGCGGCATTTTGCTCCAGGTCGGCCGGTTTGGCCGCAATTCGGCCCCGGGGCCGGTCTTTAACTCTTGCTTGACCATGCCTGTCATGGTTCCGGCCCGCCGGGCCCCGTTCAGGTTGCGGGTGGGAAGTCCAAAGGTTAGTATTTTAACGATCGCTTCAAGGCATAAAGGGTTGATTTGGGGTTGCCCGAAATGCCCGGTGGGTGTGGAGCTTGGACTTGAATCACCGCACGCTGGTTCGCGCGCTTCTGGCCTCGGCTGCCCTTGCGGCCGCTGTATTGCTCGCCGGTTGCAATAGCGACGACATCTCACTCGCATCGAATGCCAAGGCCAACCAGCCGGTGCCGCCGAAGCTGGTCGCGGCAATCACGGAAAAGGACATGGATCTGCAGTCGCCGATCCTGATCCGCCTGTTCAAGCAGGAAGCCGAGCTCGAAGTCTGGAAGCAGGACCGCTCCGGCAGGTTCGCGCTCTTGAAGACCTATCCGATCTGCCGCTGGTCCGGCGATCTCGGTCCGAAGATCCGCGAGGGCGACCGCCAGGCGCCGGAGGGCTTCTATACGATCAGCCCGGGCCAGATGAACCCGCAATCGGCCTACTACCTCTCCTTCAACACCGGCTACCCCAACGCCTTCGACAAGGCGCTCGGCCGCACCGGCTCACAGTTGATGGTGCATGGCGACTGCTCCTCGCGCGGCTGCTACGCGATGACCGACGAGCAAATCGCGGAGATCTATTCGCTCGGGCGCGAGTCGTTCTTTGGCGGCCAGAAGGCATTCCAGTTGCAGGCCTATCCGTTCCGGATGACGCCGGTGAACATGGCCAAGCACCGCAACAATCCGAACATGCCTTTCTGGAAGATGATCAAGGAAGGCTACGATCATTTCGAAGTGACGAAGCAGGAGCCGAAGGTCGACTTCTGCGAGAAGAAATATGTCTTCGACGCCGCCAAGCCGCCGGGCGCCACCCGCGATCCGGTGTTTGATGCGTCCGCCAAATGCCCGGCCTATGTGATTCCCGACCAGATCGCCGAAGCGGTCCGCCAGAAGCAGCAGGAAGAGGCGACCGAGGTTGCCAAGCTGATCTCCAAGGGCACGCCGGTGGCGCGGATGAACACCGGCATCGACGGCGGCATGAACAAGATCTTCGCCTCCAAGCTGCCGGAGGGCAGCACCGGCCTCTCCGAGGGTGGCGACAGCCAGAGCCTGCAATCACTGTCGCTGGCGCGCGCGCCCGGCACGATCCCGTCCACCGTCAATCCGCCGAAGCCGAACCTGGCGCAGCCGGAAGAGCCGGTGGTGGCGGTGTCGACGACGTCGGCGACGTCATCGGCCCGCGTCGCTTCCGCCACGCAGTCGGGTGAGCAGTCGGAAGGCCTCTTCTCCAGCATCGCCCGCAAGGTCGGGATCGGCGCCACGGCCGACGCCAACGCCGCCGCCACCAGCGTGCCGCCCTCTGCACCGGCCGCCGCCGCGAAGCCCAAAGCTACTGAGGCCAAGACTGCTGAGGCCAAGGCTGCTGAGATCAAGCCTGCTCAGACCAAGTCGCAATCGGTCGTTCGCGTCGCACCGAGGCCCACCGAAACCAAGCTCGCTGCCGCCAAGCCGGCGCTCAAGCCGACCGTCACCGATGCGCCGGCCACCGCCGCACCGGCCACCAGGGACACACAGCTCTCCGGCTCGCAGCCGATCGTGCAGCCGAACTCCTTCGACAACCGCTTCGGGGCGATGAAGTAAGGCACGGCGTCGCGAGGGCCAGCGCTTTCTCCTGCCGTCATTGCGAGCAAAGCGAAGCAATCCATGCCTCGGCAAGCGGCGCGATGGATTGCTTCGCTTTGCTCGCAATGACGTGCGGAGAGTTCTGATTCAAATGTCAAACAGCGATTCCGTAGGATGGGTAGAGCGCAGCGAAGCAATCCATTTCTCCGCAAGTGGCGCGATGGATTGCTTCGCTGCGCTCGCAATGACGGGGATGGATTCTGATTCAACTTTCAAACAGCGTGAGGACGTGAGTTCGCGTTCTCGCGGCATTCGCTGCCCGAGCTCTGCGTCACTTTCCACCCTCCTCGATATCAGAGGGCGCAGGGAAAGCCGGGTGCTGGTTGCACCCATGGGTCCCGTGCAACAAAAAGCACGGGGGTAGGACCACAGGTTCAACCGAAGCATTCC
>NZ_JCAMOR010000077.1:0-33727 GCF_059512385.1 Bradyrhizobium sp. Crot121
GCGCCTGGGCCTCGAAGCCTTCCGTCGCATCAAATACGGCACCACTTTGAGGCTCAAAAACGTGTGAATCGGATAGCGTCATTCCGGGGCGCGCGCAGCGCGAACTATGATGTGCAATTGCACATCAGAGAATCCATCACGCCGCGTGCGCAGGTGGAGAAATGGATTCCGGGCTCGTCCTTCGGACGCCCCGGAATGACAGGGGACGCATTTGCGCAATCCTCTCCTCCGTCATGGCCGGGCTTGACCCGGCCATCCACGTTGTCCCGGGCGCGAAGGACGTGGATGCCCCGGACATCTGCGCGAAGACGCGCTTCGCGCTTTTGCCCGGGCGTGACGGCGTCGTATCATTCGCGCGATTTTCCTTAGGCCAATCAACGTGATTTGCCCTGTCCACCCTTCGCGCGAAAAACAATCCGCTTCCGTCGTCGGGCAAATCAGTGATTTAACTCCGCGCGTCTCACAGCGGATGAGGGGCGGGTCGCGATCGTCACGAACGTTGCGGTGAGATGCGGTGGACGTGAAGTGTGTGACTGACGAGCACGCGCATCACGGACGGCGAAGTCGTGTGGTCCTGGCGCCCCGACGCTGGCGCTAAGCTTCTATGAAGTGACGGTGGCAAAAGAGCCCGGTCACCGGGGAGAGCACGAAGGAAGCCGTAAACCATCGCGCAGGGAAAGCCGGAATGCTTCGGTTGAACCTGTGGTCCTACCCCCGTGCTTTTTGTTGCACGGGACCCATGGGTGCAACCGGCACCCGGCTTTCCCTGCGCCCTCTGCTATCGAAGAGGGCGGAAAGTGACGCAAAGCTCGGGCGCAAAGCGCCGCGAGAACGCGAACTCACATCCTCACGCTGTTTGAAATTCAAATCAGAACCCATCCCCGTCATTGCGAGCGCAGCGAAGCAATCCATACCTCCGCGCGTGGAGAGGTGGATTGCTTCGCTGCGCTCGCAATGACGGCGTCGTCCTGGCGGTGCCGTAGGGTGGGCAAAGCGAAGCGTGCCCACCATCGTGAGCACAGCACTGGATGGTGGGCACGACGCAAGTGCGCCTTTGCCCACCCTACGGCTTTCGCGGGACGACAGCGAGAATCGTAGGATGGGTAGAGCGAAGCGAAACCCATCATTCGCGCGGCTTGCTCCATCGCGATGGGTTTCGCTGCGCTCTACCCATTCTACGGACTGCTCCACCACAGCTTCGCGTGGTAACGCTTGGCTCCATTCCGCGCGGGTCGGTGTTGCCGGGCCCGGCTGATGTGCTATCTCCAGTGGTGTTCGAATCTTCGCCCCTACCATAGTGCGGGCTCAGTAATGCGTAGTTGGTTTCCTCGAAGGCAAGGACTCGGCTCGTGTTACGGATGCGGTACGTGGTGGCGGTCGGCGTGCTCATGGCGCTGAACGGAACGGATGCTTTTTCTGCCGACATTGTGCGGCCGGTCGTGAAGGCGCCGCCACTGCCGTGGACCTGGAACGGCTTCTATATCGGCGGACATTTTGGCGGAGGCTCCGGCATCACCCATGTCGGTGATCCCTACGGTCCGTCGATCTATGGCGACGACATCCGTACGCCGAAGGCGCTCATCGGTGGCCAGCTTGGCTACAACTGGCAGCAGGCCGGATCACCATGGGTGTTCGGCCTCGAAGCCGATGTCTCCGCCGTCGATGTCGACGGCACCAACACCTGTCTCGCCTATTCCGGCCTGTTCGTCTCGGCGAACTGTCGTATCCGGCAGGATGTGATGGGAACGATCACCGGGCGGGTCGGCCAGGCCTTCGGGCCGGCCGGTCACTCGCTGGCCTATGTGAAAGGCGGTGCTGCGTTTCTGTCGAGCCGTTTCTCGATGACGACCAACGCTCTCGATTTCTTCGGGCGGCCGGAAGCTTCGGTGGACGCCAACGCCGTGCAGTGGGGATGGACAATTGGGCTCGGTGTCGAGCACGCTCTGGCACCGGCTTGGTCGATGAAGTTGGAATACGACTATGCCAATTTCGGAAACCGCGACATCGCGACGCCACTCGGCGGTCTTCAGACGGCGCCGCTCGATCCAGCCAGCCTGGTCGAAACCGCTGGTCTGCCGACGGGAGTCCGGCAGGACAGCCATGTCGTCAAGCTCGGCGTGAACTATCGCCCTGGTGTTGACGCATCGCGCGGCTGGGACAATCGGCCCGCTGCTTTGCTGACGGCGGCGCCTTCGATGTCCGGGTGGTCGGCGGAAGTCGGCGCGCGTTACTGGTACAGCAGCGGTCGCTATCAGAACGATCTCGGTATGAGCACAGATCAGCCGCTGCAGAACGCGCTGATTTCACGGCTCACCTATGAGACCACAGGGCACTCCGGCGAGGTGTTCGGCCGGCTCGACAGTCCGGCCAGGGTGTTCCTGAAAGGCTTTGCCGGCGGCGGCGGGCTGACATCCGGCCACATGAACGACGAGGATTGGCTACCAACCTATCGCAACACGGCCATGGCCTACTCGAACACAGACCAGGGCAGGGTCGAGGGCACGATTGCCTATGCCACGCTGGACGTTGGATACACCCTGCTGGAAACGCCGGGCGCGAAATTCGGGGCGTTCGCAGGCTATAATTTCTATCGCGACCGCAAGGACTCCTATGGATGCGTCCAGATTGCGTATCCCGGCGGCGGCGTGATTTGCGCCGTTCCCTCGCCGACCACCGGGATCACCATCTCGCAGTCCGAAGACTGGCACTCTCTGCGCATCGGTGTGAACGGGATCGTCACGATTGCGCCCGGACTCAAGCTCACGGCCGACGCGGCCTATTTGCCCTACGTTTCCGTTTCCGGTCTCGATACGCATTACTTGCGTTCCGACGAGCCGTCGCCCTATTCCCCGGCCAACGGCACCGGGCGCGGCATGCAGCTCGAAGCCGTGCTGACCTATGACGTGACCGAGCGCTTCAGTGTCGGCGTCGGCGGCCGCTTCTGGTCGATGTGGGCGACCGATGTTTTCACGAGGGGATTCGGCAGTCCGTTTCCGACATCGACCCTCCCGATCCGCGCCGAACGCTTCGGCACGTTCCTGCAGACGTCCTACAAATTCGATGCAGTGAATTAGAACCTTGCCGCCCGTCAGTTACCGTAGAGATAGTTCGGCAGCCACAAGGTCAGGCCGGGCCAGATATACATCAGCACCATGCAGATGATGACGATCAGCATGTAGGGCATCATGCCGGCAAAAATCTGGTTCAGCGTGACGTGCTTTGGCGCCACGCCCTTCAGATAGAAGGCCGACATCGCCACCGGCGGCGACAGGAACGCCGCCTGCAGGTTCACGAAGACCAGGACGCCCCACAGGATCGGATCGATGTTGAAGTGCTTCAGCATCGGCAGGAAGATCGGCACGAAGATCACGATGATCTCGGTCCATTCCAGCGGCCAGCCCAGAATGAAGATGATCGCCTGCGACAGGATCATGAACTGGACCGGCGACATGTTGAGCGACAGCACCCAGCTCTCCAGCAGCGCCTGGCCGCCGAGGATCGCGAACACCGCCGAGAACAGCGCCGAGCCGACGAACAGCCAGCACACCATCGAGGTGGTCTTGGCGGTCAGGAACACCGCTTCCTTGGTGCGCTTCCAGTCCAGCGTCCGCGCCTGGAAGGCGAGCAGGAAGGCGCCGGCAGCGCCGACTGCTGCCGATTCGGTCGCCGTCGTGATGCCGAACAGGATCACGCCCAGCACCACCACCGTGAGGATGCCGAGCGGCATCACCGAGGTGATGAGCAGCCGCAGCACCTCGAACTGCTCGGCCTCCATGGTCCAGTAATAGTAGAGAAGCAGCAGGCCGCAGATGCCGGCCACGAACGCGAAGTAGGTATAGAACTCCGGCGGCGGTCCGAGCTCCGCCGGCGCCGCGATGGTCTTGCCTCGCAGCTCGGCACTGCCCATCTCCTGCAGCACCTCCGGCTCGTTCTTCGTGGTGGCCTCCGACCGGCTCGCGCCGCCCCCGCCGAGCTCCTCGAGTTTCTCTTCCGCGCTTTCTTCCGCGGGCTGGGCGCCTGCACCAAGCGGCTGAAGCGTTTCCTGGGTTCGCTGCTGCTGCGCGGCGGCCGGGAGCTGCGGCGCAATATCCGGCTGCTGGTGAATCACGACGTACCACCAGGCGGCCCAGAGGGTCGCCAGCGTCAGCATCAGCGGCACGAGGGCGTGGGCGAGGCTCGTCAGCAGCATCGAATAGGTGACGCGGGTGCCGTCCACGCCGGCGTTGACGGCCCTTGCGGGCATCAGCACCGCCGCAAGCAGCGCGGGCAGCATCTTGCGCGAATAGGACTGCTGCAGCTTGGCGATCCAGGGTCGCACCGGAACTTTGGTCTCGCTTTCGGGAAGCTTCGGGGCAATCTTCGGGTTCAACAGCGCCCAGCCGACGACATAGATCAGATAGAGGAAGGCGAGGAAGAAGCCGGGAAACATCGCCGCGGCGTAGAGCTTCACCACCGACTGCCCGGCCACTGCCGCGTAGACGATGATCATCACCGATGGCGGGATCAGGATGCCGAGCGTGCCGCCCGCGGTGATGACGCCGGAGGCGAGCTTGACGTCGTAGCCGGCCTTCAGCATCGGGTTGAAGGCGATGACGCCCATCAGCACAACGACCGCGCCGACCAGGCCCGAGGCGATGCCCCAGAAGGTACACACGATCAGCGTCGCCACCGCAAGCGAGGCGGGCAGGCGGCGGAACGCGAGCTGGATCGAATAGAACATCTTGTCGACCAGCGCGCCGCGCTCCATCACGTAGCCCATCAGCACGAACAGCGGGATCGAGATCAGGACGTCGTTGGTCATCGCGCCATAGGTGCGCTGGACCATCAGGTCGAAGATGTGATTGTCGCCCCAGGCCTCGCCGCCCCGGTGATAGGCGAAGAAGCCGAAGAACATGCCGAGGCCCATCAGCGTGAACGCGGTTGGGAAGCCCATCATGATGACGATCACGATGAGGACGAGCATCAACAGCCCGAGTGCCGGATCGCTCATCGTTGCAGGTCTCCACCCATGCCGCGCTGCCGCGCGCTCTCCTCGATGTCCTGCGCATGCGCGATCGCGGCCTTGCGCGATTCCTCATCGACATATTCGCTGTGCGCGAGCTGCTCCTCGACGACGTCGATCTCGCTGACGTCACGGAGCCGGTCGGGCCAGGCGCCGGTCCTGAGGCACATGATGCAGCGCGCGATCTCAGCCGCGCCCTGCAGCAGCACCAAGGCCCCGGCGAGCGGGATCATGAACTTGAAATGATAGACTGGCGGGCCGTCGGCGGTCACGTTGGAATGCTCGTTGATGCGCCAGGAATCGAGCGCGTAGTCCCAGCCGGCGTAGACCAGCGCCGCGATGCCCGGCAGGAAGAACGCGAAATACAGCACGAGGTCGAGCGAGGCCTGCAGGCGCGGCCGCATCGAGCTGTAGAGGAAATCGCCGCGGACATGGGCGTTCTGCGCCAGCGTGTAGGCGCCCGCGATCATGAACAGGGTGCCGTACAGCATATTGGAGGCGTCGAAGATCCACGCCGTCGGCATGTTGAGGATGTAGCGCTTGAAGACCTCGGCGCAGACAAGGCCCATCAGCCCGACAACCAGCCACGCCGCGGCCTTGCCGGTCCAGGTGCTGATGCCGTCGATCATGTACAGGAAACGCTGTGCGCTCATCTGCGTTCGCTAGCGGCCGTTCCGGAAGTATCGGGTTGGTGTAGAGACAGCGGAAGCGCCGTCCGGGGTTCGCTGTCCCCGGATGACGCTTTCGGTCGTGCGCAGCGCCCGTCAGGTCTTTTTCTTGGCGTTCGGTCCGAAATAGTGGGTGTAGGCCATACGGCGGTTGACCACCGTGTCGTTCTCCCACTGCGTCGCGCGCTTGGCGAAGGCGAGCTGGGATTCGACGATTTCCTTGAACAGCGGGTTCTCGGCCGACTTCTTCTCAACCACCTGGTCGTAGATCTCGAGCTGCTTCTGCAGGATCGAATCCGGCGTCTTGTAGAACTTGACCTTGTCCTTGGTCTGCATCTCCTCGTAGTCCTTCGAGTAGCGGTCGATCGCCTTCCAGCTCATGTCCTGGCTGGCCGCTTCGACGGCGTTGGAGATGATGGCCTTCATCTTGTCCGGCAGGGCATCGTACTTGGTCTTGTTGAACATGATCTCGAACTGCTCGGCATTCTGATGGTAGCTCTGCAGCATGCAGATCTTGGAGACGTCGGTGAAGCCGAGCACGCGGTCGGAAGTCGCGTTGTTGAACTCGGCAGCGTCGAGCAGGCCACGGTCCATCGCCGAGACGATTTCGCCGCCGGGCAGCGCGTTGACGGCGGCGCCGAGGCCGGTGAACACGTCGATGGAAATGCCGACGGTGCGGAATTTCAGGCCTTGGAAGTCATCCACCTTGGACATCGGCTTCTTGAACCAGCCGAGCGGCTGGGTCGGCATCGGCCCATAGGGGAAGGAGACGACATTGGCGCCGATCGAGGCGTAGAGCTTGGCGAGCAACTCCTTGCCGCCACCATATTTGTGCCAGGCCAGCAGCATGTTGGCGTCCATCGCGTAGCCCGGACCGGAGCCCCACAGTGCCAGCGCGGTCTGCTTGCCGTAGTGGTAGGCCAGCACGCCATGGCCGCCGTCGAGCGTGCCCTTCGAGACGGCGTCGAGCAGGCCGAAGGCGGGCACCACGGCGCCGGCGGGAAGCACCTCGATCTTGAGGTCGCCGCCGGTCATGTCGTTGACCTTCTTGGCGTAGTCGAGCGCGTATTCGTGGAAAATATCCTTGGCCGGCCAGGTGCTTTGCCAGCGCATGTTGATCGGGCCCTGCGCGCTGACGATGGTAGGCGCTGCAACGCTTGCTGCGGCGCCCGCGGCCGCAACCTTCAGGAAGCGGCGACGACTGGACGTACTGCCTCTATTGGATTTGGTCATGGTTTCCTCCCTGCCCTTATGATTGGCGGTCCCTTTAGGATCCGCTCTTTTTTAGGAAGGAAGACAAAGGCGTGCGCAGGAGTTTGGCAAGAACGTTCCCGATGATGCGACGCTAGGACGCGGGCCGCGAGCAACAAGCTCGCGACTGCGAGTTCGGATTTATTTCCGGCAGGAGAAGAAAAAGCTCTGGTAACAAGCCGCAGGGCTGGAGGCTCTATTAGACTTTCAGCGTAGTCGACTTCGCCCCAGCAACTCGCGATCGGGTTACCGGTCCGAGGGTTCGTCGTCGCGTCGGCGCGGCTGCGGCAGGCTGAACCCGTGATAGAGCGCCAAGACGCGAAGCAGCACGCAGAGTGCCGTGCCGGGCAGCAGGGTGGCCGCGACCGGCATGCCCAGCGCGTGTCCGACCGTGACGACCGCGCTGCCCGCGAGGGCGGCCATGGCGTAGAACTCGGAATAGAGGACGATGGGCATCCGCACGGAGAGCAGGTCACGCACCATTCCGCCGCCGATCCCCGTCACCATGCCGAGGATCGTGGCCATGACAGGGGGAATGCCGTATTCGAGGGCTTTCTGTGTGCCGGTCGTTGCGAAGATGCCAAGGCCTGCCGCATCGAACAGTTCGACCGGAAAGCGCAGGCGATCGATCAGCGCCGAGAACCAGAATGCGAACAGGCCGCCGGCGGCGGAAATGGCGAGCGCATGCCAATTCGTCACGGAGGCAGGTGGAGTCGCGCCGATCAGGAGATCACGGAGAACGCCGCCGGCAACTGCGGTCACGAAGGCTAGCACGAGAACGCCGAAAATATCCATGCGTTGCCGGACGCCCGCGGCGGCGCCGCTGAGCGCGAACACCAGCGTTCCCAGGAGATTGAGGGCTTGGACCAGCGTCGCGCTTTCCATCGAGGCTCACGCTCTTACCTCGGCATCTCTGAGCCAAAGGCCGGCCGCCGTCAACATCGCCTCGATCCCCGCGCTCGCAGGGCCGGGTGAATCACTGGCGTCAAATTCGGCGCATGATTGCCATGCTCGCTGGCGGAGAAGCACAACGGCGTCTTGCAGCAGCGGAGCGCCTCGAAGAGCCACGGCGCCGCGGCCGCAATCGGATCGCTCTCCGGCATCGTGAGCAGCGTCGGGCATCGGATGAGGTCCGCGTGCCCGAGTCGGAAGCTGCCCCGGGTGTCGTCGGCGCCGCCCGTGAAGGCTGTCTGCGGCTTATTTCAATCTTCAGCGCGGCTAGGACCGCTCCGCCGTCCGCGCCCGCCGCCCCTCGATCGGATAGGCCGGATCGTTGTAGCCGGGCGTGGAAGCATGCCCGCTCACGACGAGCCGGTCGATCAGCGCCTCGTCTTCGACGGTGAAGCGATAGTCGAGCGCGCGGACGTAATCGTCCCATTGCGCTTCCGTGCGCGGACCGGCGATCACGGCGGAGATGAGGGATGAATTCAGCACCCAGGCGACCGCGAACTGCGCGGCGGTGATGCCGCGTGCTTCCGCATATTGCTTGATCTCTTGCGCGAGCCTCAAGGATTCCGGCCGCCACTCGGTCTGCATCATGCGCTTGTCGTTGCGGCCGGCGCGGGTGTCCTTGTCGGGGGTGGTATCAGCGCGATATTTGCCGGTCAGGACGCCGCGGGCGAGCGGGCTATAGGGTACCACCCCAAGGCCATAATAGCCGCAGGCCGGCAGGTGCTCGACCTCGGGCATGCGGTTCATCGCGTTGTAATAGGGCTGGCTCACGATCGGGCGGTCGAGGCCGAGCCGGTCGCAGATGTTACAGATCTTGGCAACGCGCCAGGCGCGATAGTTCGAGACGCCGAAGTAGCGCACCTTGCCCTGCCTGATCAGGTCGCCGATCGCGCGCACGGTCTCCTCCAGCGGCGTCGTGTGGTCTTCCTTGTGCAGGTAGTAGATGTCGATGTAGTCGGTGCCGAGCCGTTTCAGGCTCGCCTCCGCCGCCTGCAGCACCCAGCGTCGCGACAGCCCGCCGAAATTCGGATCGTCGCCGATCTGATTAGCGAGCTTGGTAGCGAGGACCCAGTTCTGCCTGTTGTTGGATATCGCGCGGCCCACCACCTGCTCGGAGTTTCCACCATTATAGGCATCCGCGGTGTCGATGAAGTTGACGCCGGCCTCGCGCGCCTTTGCGATGATCCGCGCCGACGTCGCCTCGTCGGTCGGGCCGCCGAACATCATGGTGCCCAGGCAGATCGGCGAAATCTTCAGGCCACTGCGGCCGAGTTGACCGTACTGCATGTATCAAACCTCTGCGTTGTCGCGTCATTCCGGGGCGGTCCGCAGGACCGAACTCGGAATCTCGAGGTTCTCCGATGTGCAATTGCACATCGTAGTTCGATGCTTTCGCATTGCCCCGGAACGACGATCTCAGCCTACTCGCTCTTCAATATCTTGAACACGCCGTTCGCCATGGCGATGCAGCGTTTGTCGACGGTCACTTCGGTGGTGATGAAGATCAGGCTCCTGGTCGAGCGTACCACGCGCGGCTTCGAGATCAAGGTTTCGCCGATCTTGCCGGCCTCCACAAAGTGCGTATCAAGCTGCACGGTCGCAAGCGCCGGCTTGCCCGAGACATAGCGGGCGGTCATGCCGCAGGTGCGGTCCGCGAAGGTCATGATCACGCCGCCTTGCACCAGGCCGCGGCGATTGTGATGCTTGTCCTCGGTGATCAACGCATATTCATGCTCGTCATCGACGAGGCGCTGCCACAGCGGCCCGACCAGATGCAGGAAACCGGATGTATCGACGATCTTCCAGCCGTCGGATTTGAGCTTTTCCGCGGCATGTTTCGTCATGTGATGCTTTCCGTCCGGCGAGGCATGATATCAGGTCATTTCATCGAACGCGGGACTGTTGTAGTCAAGATCAATGGCCCGTTCATTTGATGATGCCACCCGGCGGAATATCGCAGAGCTCTGTACGGCGTTCAGGCGCCTGCCGGACGATTCTGCGCCGCTGCTCAAACGCGCGGCGGTCGCGATCGCACTCACGAGCGGCGAGGGCGAGGAGACCGCATTCCTGCTCACCCGCCGTGCGGCCAGCTTGCGCAGCCACAGCGCGCAATGGGCGCTGCCCGGCGGACGCTGCGATTCCGGTGAGACACAGGCGGAAGCGGCACTGCGCGAACTGCACGAAGAGCTAGGGCTGCGCGTCAATGATGGCGACGTGCTCGGCGTGCTCGACGACTATCCGACCCGCTCGGGCTATCTGATCACTCCGGTGGTAGTGTGGGTCTCGACACGGGCGCCGATCATGCCCAACCCGGACGAGGTAGCTTCCGTCCATCGCATCACGCTTGAATCGATCGAGGCGGAGGATGCGTTCAGCTTCACCACCATTCCCGAGAGTGTCAGGCGCGTGATCCGCTTCCGCCACGCCGGCCAGCACATCCATGCGCCGACGGCTGCCTTGATCTATCAGTTTCGCGAAGTGCTGGCCGGCCGCGACACCCGCGTCGCCGATCTCGAGCAGCCGGTCTTCGCCTGGAAGTAGGCAGCTCTCAACCGTCATTGCGAGGAGCGCAGCGACGATGCAATCCGCGTCTCCGCAAATGGCGCGATGGATTGCTTCGCTCCGCTCGCAATGACGGGGCGGCCGAGTCATCAGAAGTCCGGTTGCTGACGCCAGGCATCTGAGCGACAATGCCACCATAACAACAAACATCAGGGGAGGCTCTCGGGCATGCTGTCCTGGAACAAGCGATTTTACACCGCCATCGCCGCGCTTGCCGTCGGCGCAGCATTCTGGCCGGCGCAGGCCCAGGATTATCCGAACCGGCCGATCACGCTCGTCATCCCCTTCGCGCCCGGCGGCAGCACGTCCATCGTCGGCCGCGGCATTGCCGAGAAGATGAGTGAATTTCTCGGCGAGAAGATCGTGATCGACAACCGCCCCGGCGCCGGCGGTACGGTCGGCACCAAGGCGGTCGCCAAGAGCGATCCCGATGGCTACACGCTGGTGCTCGGCTATACAGGGACACTCGCGATCGGCCCGTCGCTCTACAAGAAGGCGGGCTACGATCCGCGCAAGGATTTCGCGCCGATCGGCATGATCGGCAATGCGCCGAATTCGCTGGTCGTGCATCCGTCGTTCCCGGCCAAGAGCGTCGCCGAGCTGATCGCCTATGCCAAACAAAATCCGGGCAAGGTCAGTTTCGGTTCGGCCGGCGCCGGCACAGCAAGCCACATCACTGGCGAATATTTCGCGCGCAGTGCCGGCATCTCGCTCGTGCATGTTCCCTACAAGGGAACGGGCCCTGCGCTGGTCGACCTCATCGGCGGGCACATTCCGATGGCATTTGCGCCGATCCCTGCCTCTCACGCCAACGTCAGCGGCGGAACGCTGCGCGCACTCGCGGTGACCAGCGTGACCCGCTCCGGTCTCCTGCCCGACGTGCCGACGATCGCCGAGGCCGGCGTTCCCGGATTCGACGCTTCGCTCTATTATGGCCTTGCGGCACCGGCCGGCACGCCGCGGCCGATCGTCGACAAGCTCAACAAGGTGCTGCGCGATGCGCTCGCCTCCGAGGAGGTGAAGCGGCAATTGGGCTCTGACGGCACCGAGATCACGCCGGGCTCGCCCGAGGATTACGCCGAGTTCATCGACAAGGACGAGAAGAAGTGGGCGCAGCTCGTGAAGGCCAGCGGCGTCGAGCCGGAGTGAGAAGCACTTGTTCTGGGCCATGGCGGGGCGTTTGGTCGCTTTTGAGTGATTCAATTCGAGGCTGACATCGCGCGCGTCCTTGCTACAAGAGAGCATGCGCCCGCCATTGATTCGCTGTTTCCCCGGATTGGTCGCGCTCGCGCTGTTCGCGGGCGCGCCGGAGGCCGTGGCGGTCGAGGCTACCACCCTTTCTGCATCCACCGCGGATGCGATGGCGCAGGCCGCAACGCCGCAGGCGATCGCCGAATATCGCCGCAAGCTGCGCGAATATCAGGAAGCGCGCGCCGCCTTCGATGAGGAGGCGGGCGCCTATTGGAGTGCGATTTCCGAGAAACGGCGCACCCGCAACGCCAAACGGCGCGAGCGACAGCCGATCACGCTCGATGATTATGTGCTCGATCAGCCGCCGCTCTATACCGGGCCGAAACGGCCGGTGAATCCGGAACCTGAAGAAGAGGAACCGTCGCGTCCACGCAGGACCATTCCTCTCGTCGCCGATTTCCTGAAGGCCGCCGCCGAGCAGTTTCAGTTCACGCCAGAGCGGCCGGCCACCGAGATCGAGTTCAAGCGCGCCTACGCCCGTTACGCGCTCGCGGCCGGCTTGACGCGCGAGCAGGCGGTGCGGGTCTATTCCTTCGAGACCGGCGGCACCGGCAATCACGATATGCAGTCGGGCTACCGCGGTCCGGGCACAAAGGCGATCTCGACCGCAATCGGCTACAATCAGTTGCTCACCACCAACACCGTCGAGTTGATCGCCCAGCAGGGCCCTGAGTTCATCAAGGTGCTGACTCAAAAGGCCGCTACGCTGTCCGGTCCCGCGCGCAAGGCGATGGATCACAAGCTCGCGGTGCTGAAGAAGATGGTGGCATTCGCACGCACGGTGCCGGACGACTGGTCGGCGCATGAGCGGCTCGCGAGCACGCCGCAGGGCTGGGCGGTCCATTCCATGGTGCTCGATATCGACGTCGGCCCGATGCTGCAGACCCACAAGCTGCTGACGTCAGTCATCTTCGCGCGGAACAAGGGCTACACCCGCCCGCTGAGCGCGGCCGAACTCGAGATGATGAACCTCACCGGAGACGGCACCGGCTACGACATGGTCACGATGCCGCAAGCGATGCGCGAGAGGGTGCCGACGTCGAACTTCTTCCAGCGCGGCGGCTACGAGCGCAACCCGGTCGCGATCCGCCACAACACGGTGGCAAAGCTGCTCGCAGTCACCGACGAGCGGATGGATTTCAACAGCAACAAGCCCGGCGCCAAGGAACTGGCGTCAGTGTTTTAGTGGCCCGCGGGCCGTAGGGTGGGCAAAGCGAAGCGTGCCCACCTTTCTTGCACCGACCGTGGATGGTGGGCACGCTGCGCTTTGCCCACCCTACAGGTTACAGCGGCATCGTCGCCTAATTCGATCCGAACATGAACTTGCCGTCGCCCTCGAGATAGGGGCCGGAGCGCATGTAGAGCTGGCCGTTCTGGCCGACGAAGAACAGCGTGCCTCTCGGCACCTTCTTGGCGCCTTTGAGCAGCAGCCCGGCATTGTTGGTCCCCATCTTGTAGGCGAGGGTCGAGCCGTCCTTGCCATAGGCGTAGCCCATGTCGGACTTCAGCTCCCAGGGTGCGGGCGATGCATCCTGTGCGAGTGCGGGAGCCGCCAGCGTCGTCAGTGCCGCTGCCGTCAAAAAAGCCGTCATCAAAAAGCTTTTGGCCTGAAATCGAGTCATGATCGTCCTCCCCAGTCGTCGCTGCCGAAACCGGCGCCCTTGCCTTGAACAAATCACGAACGTCATTATTCCGTCAATACGACGGAAGTCGTCGTGCGGCATCACGTGCAACCTGCGGGTTTGTGATTTCCTGCTTCGCGACTATGTTGCCGTTTCCATCTACAAACGCATGATTGCGAAAAGTTTGATAGGGATGATTCGAATGACCCCCGGCATGAACATCGGTTTCTGTATTGCGCTCTCGCTGATGACGATGGCCACCGCGGCTTATGCCGACGAATTCAAGCTTTCCAACAACCAGCGCATCGCCTGCAGCCGGGGATTGTCCGCCGGCAAGCTCAACACTGCGACCTGCAAGTCCTACGCCTATCTGTTCAACACCAAGACCTCGGAATATTTCCGCTGCCAGGTCTCGCTGGCGCTGACGCGCGACAACAAGGAGGTTATCAACGTGCAGGCCGATGGCGGCTGCACCAAGCGGCCGCGCATCTTCGACACCGATGGCAATTACTCCTTCGATGCCACCGAAACTGAACCGCCGAACACCAACTCGTTCTTCGGTCCCGGCGGCTATTCGGTCTGGGCCAGCGACAACAATGTGCAGAAGGTGCGCGGCTGCATCACGATCTCCTCCGGCCTCGGCTCGGATATCTCGAAATGCATCGACATGACGTTCCAGTGAACGTCACGATTTCGATTCAGCGCTCGCGGCAGGGGAAGGCCGCGAGCGGGCGAACTTCTTCACTCCCATCGGCTTGCCGAACAGATAGCCTTGCACCAGGTCGAAGCCGACCGCATGGGCGGTGAGGAAGTCGGCGCGGGTCTCGACGCCCTGGGCGAGCGCCCGTGCGCCGTGGTCGTGGGCAAGCTCGACGACATGTTTGCACACGGTCTGCTTCAGCCGGTCGTCGGCGGCGCCGGTGACGAATTGATGATCGATCTTCAGTTCGACGAAGGGGAAGTTCTTTAGACCCATCAGCGATGGCCACTCCGTGCCGACCTGGTCGACCGATATCGCGATGTTGTGGAACCGCACCTGCCGCGCGACCTCGATCACGAGGTCCAGGTTCTCGATCACCTCGGCGCTTCCGATCTCGAGCAGCAGGCCGCCGAACGCGGGATGCTGCGGCACGCGGCGGCATAATTCGCGCACGGCTTGCGGATCGCTCAGGAACGATACCGGCAGGTTGATCGAGAGGTCCACCGGTCCTTTCTGCTCCAAGAGATAGTGCCAATCCTCGATGGCGCGACCGACCACGAATTCGGACAGCGCTTGGAAATGCGGATCGCTTTCATCGGGAATGAAATAGGCCGGCGGCACCACACCCCACGCCGGATGCCGCATCCTGACCAGGGCCTCCGCGCCCGCGGGCACCAGCGTGCGCAAGTTGATCTTCTGCTGGTACCACAATTCGAGCCAGCCGGCCTTGAGCGCTTCTGCCACATCGACCGCGGGGCTCGGCGCGGGCTCCTGCGGCAGCAGCATCGCAACGCTGTCGCGCAGCGTTCCGGCGCCGAACGGCGTCGCCAGCGGCGGCAGCATGGCTACGCCGTATTCTTCGCCAATTTGCCTGACCGCTTTTACCATAATCGACTCGGGCGGGCCGATGACGAGAACCTTGCCGGCGAAATTCTTTCTGACGAGAACCTCCAGAATCCTGCCGACCTCGATCCCGTTGACGGAGACACCGAGCACAAGCAGGTCGGGCCGATGCGCGTCCAGCGCGCCATCCAGTTCGGTGGCCTCGCCGCACTCCGAGGTGATGAAGCCGAGATCCTCGAGAGCATCAGAAAGAAAGGTACGAAGGTGCTTCTTGCTATCGGCGACGCAAGCCCGCGGCGTCAATTTGCGATGACCGAACCAGCCGGGTCGTGCGTATTCCTTGGGGTTGATTTGATTCATGCCCGCCCTTTCCCGTGATGTCGATTTGACTCGTACATCTCCGTGGCGGCCTTAATCGGGAAATTTGAGGACCCTCCTTTCAAATCCCCATGAATGCTTAGGTAGGGTTAAAGAGACAAATAAAGCTAAAATTGTAATGAATAATCGAAGCAGATCAGCGCATCGGCGGCCCCAAATGCCGTGCTCCGACGCCATTCGGTCCGAACTGCTCGCGAGCGATTGCAATGGTGCGCCGCCGCGTCGTTTCGCGGCGGCAGCACGCGTTAATGTCTGTGGTTGTTTATCGTTGTCGCCGTGATCGATTCCCGTTTTGAGAATAGCGTTCACGTGATCGCCGCCGCTACCGATCGTTCTTTATTCGAGCATGATCTTTTCGGAAAACCGGTCTCCACTTTTCCGGATCATGCTCTAGTGCCCCATGCGCGCCGAAGCCGGGTGACCCGGCACCTTGAAGCGTTTTCCGGTGTCGCTAACCTTCCCACCATCGACTTTCAGGATCGAGAAATCCTGAGTCAGGTAATTTCCGGCCAGCAGGTACTTGCCGTCCGGCGTGAACACGACGGCTTCGGGCAAGCCACCGACCTCGATGTCTTGAGTCTTGGTCACCTTCTTGCCGTCGATCTTCAGCACCGTGAGGCTGCCGTCCTTGTGATAGTAGTACGCGTTCTTCATGTTGGAGCCGCGCAAAATGGCGGCGACAGCGAGATCTCCCTTCGGCGAAATCGCAAGGCCCTCGGGGCCGTCGCCGACCACCACACGATCGATGATGCGCGGCGGATTGGCTTCGAGATCAATCACGCTCGTGGTGTCGACGCTGCCGTCGGATGAGCCGGCGCCGCCATTGTCGGACGTCAGCGCGAGTTTGCCATTTGGCGTCACCGCGACATTGTATGGCCATTGGCCCGTCGGCAGATCGACCTTGTTGTAGGTGACCTTGTCTCCGGCAATATCGAGCACCGAGACCTTGTGCGCGGGGAAGCGGACAGCGAGCGCCCGCTTGCCGTCCGGCGTGAACGCCACATGGGCGACGCTGTCGGGCAACGCAATGGTGTCGGTGACCTTGACGTCGGTCCCATTGATCGAGAGCACGCTAACGGAATTGTCGCCACGATTGGCGACCAACGCCATCTTGCTGTCCGGACTGATGCTGAGCCCGGACGGCTGCTTGCCGACGGTCACGGTTGCTGCCAGCTTCGGCGGGTTGGCCTTGAGATCGATGACATAGACCTTGTTGTCCGGCACCTGCTTCAGCGCATCGCCGTCCTTGGTCACATCGACTGAATCGGCGACGAGAGCGATCGAGCCGGTCGGGTCGATGTCGAGATTGACCGGCGGTCCCACCACCGAATTCTTCAGCGGCAGTGAGGCGACGGTCTTGGGATTTTCGGGATTGGCGAGGTCGAGGATGAGAACCTGGTCCTTGCCGGGCGCAGACAGGATCGGTTTTCCATCGTCATCCCATAACACCTTCTCGTCGAGCCCGACGATCATGAAAGGTTTCGCATGGGCAGGATTGAACGTGAGATTGCAGAGCAGGACTGCGGCTCCCAAAGATAGTCCGACGGCGCGGTAAGCAGGCATTGGCGTTTCTCCCGGTTGCGCCGGCCACTGGCGGGCCGGTTTCGCGCAGGGAAAATTAAGCAGGGAATACGATCCTTGCCAATGGCCGAACTGACGTGCGTGTTGGCGCTCGGTTCTATACGTCGTCTGGATCGGGTGACCGACGCGCCCCGTCGGCCGATGTCCCGGCCCTGCTATGGGAGAGTAATGCCGTCGTCACTCCGGCTGGATGCCCGCGAATTTGGCGACCTTGCCCCATTTCTCGGTCTCCGCCAGCACGTAAGCCTGCATGTCCTGGGCCGAGCCGCCGACGGGGTCGGCGCCGAGCTTGCGCAGGCGTGCAATCCCGTCCTCGGTCTTGAGGAATTTGTCGACGCTCGCGTTGAGGCGGTCGATGATCTCCTTCGGCGTCTTCGCAGGAGCCGCGATCGTGAACCAGGAGGCGGCCTCATAGCCGGGCACGCCCGCCTCCGCGATCGTCGGAAGGTCAGGCAATAGCGGCCAGCGCTTGGAGGTGGACACCGCAAGCGGACGGATCTGTCCGGCTTCGGCGAAGGGCTGCGCGGCGGGGAGGTTGTCGATCATCAGATGCACGCGGCCGGCGATCAGGTCGGTCAATGCCGGCGCGCTGCCCTTGTAGGGCACATGCGTGATCTCGACGCCGGTCATCGAGCGGAACAGCTCGGTCGAGACATGCGCGGTGCTGCCGAGCCCGGGCGTGCCGTAGAACAATTCGCCACGCTTCGACTTGGCGTAGTCGATCAGTTCGGCGACCGACTTCACCGGCAGCGAATTGGTGACCGAGCAGAGATTGGGCACCCGCGCGATGATGATGACTGGCGCGATATCCTTCAGCGGATCGAACGGCATGTTCCTGAACACGAACGGATTGATCGCATGCGTGCCGGGCGTGCCCACGAGGAAGGTGTAGCCGTCAGGATCGGCTTTGGCGACGGCGTCGGCCGCGATATTGCCGCCCGCGCCGGTTTTGTTCTCGACGATGAACTGTTGGCCGAATTCCTCGGAGACCTTGGCCGCGACCACGCGGGCCAGGATGTCGGTGGTGCCGCCGGCGGCAAACGGCACCAGGAGCTTGACCGGCCGCGTCGGCCATTCGGCGGCGCGCGCCAGCCGCGGCAGCATTGATGCGCCGGCAAGCCCGGCGGTGCCTCGCAGCAGCGAGCGGCGGCTAAGATTTGACGAAGCGACGGTCGAAGAAGGCATTTGGAGGTCCTTGAGCGATGCGGAAGGATAGGCGCCGAAAAATCGAGCGGCGCACGATGGCGCCGCTCAGCGGTGGTCAGGAATTGTGGTTGAGGCGTGTCATAGCGTTTTCGAGCGAAGTGGATACCGGTTCGCGTGAAGAAAACGCGTCAAAACAAAAGAGCTAGCCGTCAATGCCCTTTTCCTTGAAATACTTCAATGCGCCCGGATGGAACGGGATCGGGGAGCGATCCTGGCGCTGGTTGTCGAGGGAGAAGCTCTCGGCTTCCTTGTGCACGGCGACGATGTCGGCCTTCTTTTCCACCAGCGTCTTGACGATCGTATAAGCATCGTCGTTGCTCATCTTGTCCCCGGTGACAACCAGGTTCCAGACCTCGGTGATGGAATTGTCCTTGTCGTAGCCCGGATACGAGCCTGCCTTGATCTTGCTGGCGGAGTAGAGTTTGCCGTATTTGGCATTCATCTTCTCGGCCAGGTCGCCATGATCGATCAGCTTCATCTTGACGCCGGGGGTCGCCGCGAGGTCGGTCACCGCCGCGGTCGGGATGCCCCCGACCCAGAAGAAGGCATCGATCTTGCCGTCCTTGATGGCGTTGACGGATTCGGCAACGCCGAGCCGCTCGCGCTTCATGTCCTTGTCTTTGTCCAGGCCAGCCGCTTCGATGACACGGAATGCCATCACTTCGGTGGCGCTGCCGGGCGAACCCGTCGAGACGCGCTTGCCCTTGAAGTCCGCCATGGTCTGGATGCCGGTGCCCTCGACGGTCACCACATGCATGCGGTTCGGATAAACGACGAGGAGGGCCTGCAGCGGCACCTTGTTGTTCTTGAACTTGTCCTGGCCCTGCAGTGCGTCGAGCGCGGCATCGGCCATGGTGAAGCCCATTTCGCTCTGCCCGGTGCCGATCAGCTTGAGATTGTCGACCGAGCCGCCGGTGACCTCGGCGGTGGCCTGCACATTGGGAAGATTCTTCGAGAGCACGTTGGCGATCGCGCCGCCGAGCGGATAGTAGACGCCGCCGGTGCCGCCGGTGCCGATCGACATGATCTTCTGCTGCGCATGAACGATGCCGGCAAAAGCGAGACCGGCCGAGATCGTCACAGCCAGCATCGCCACGGTCTTTTTCAGTTTCTTCATCCTGTCACTCCCTCATTAAATCGTAAGCGCCGGTTCCTTCGGCGTCGGTGTTCTCGCCTGCCACAGCAGCACGCCGAGGCCTATGATCAGACCTGGCACGTAGGTGTAGCTGATATCGCGGCCGATCATCCATTCGACGATCGCCTCGATCAAACTCGGAAACACCAATAGCAATCCGGATAGCAGAAGCAGGCCGCGTTCGATCGGCGTAGTTTGTCGCAGGGCCCAGTTCTGGGCAAATGCGGCGAGCGCCAGCAGTCCGATGGTCGCCTTGAGCGTGATTTCGAGGATATCGACCCACGAGCCGCCCTTCGGGATCGCCAGCAGAAGGCCAACGCCCTGCGGGTCGAGCACGAACACGAACGGCACCAGGAAGGCCGGCAGCGTGTATTTCCACGATTGCAGCGTCGTGCGGTAGGGATCGCCTCCGGTGATGGCAGCAGCCGCGAACGGCGACAGCGCTGTTGGCGGCGACACCTCCGACAGCACGGCGTAATAGAAGATGAACATGTGCGCGGCGTAATCGGGCACGCCGAGCTTGATCAGCGCCGGCGCTGCGATCACGGCGCAGATGATGTAGGAGGCGGTCACCGGCACCGCGAGACCGATAATCCAGACGATCAGCGAAGTGTAGATCGCGGTCAGTAGTAAGCTGCCGCCGGCATAGCTGATCACGATCGACGAGAATTTCAGGCCGAGGCCCGTCAGCGTCACGATGCCGACGACGATGCCGGCGCATGCACAGGTGGTCGCGGCATTGAGCGCGCCGATCGAGCCGTCGGCCAGCGCCTTCACCAGCTTCGTGGGCACCAGCGCCGTTTCCTTCCGCAGGAAGCTCAACGCGAAGGTGACCACAACGGCGTAGAACACCGACAGTGACGGCGAATAGCCGATGATCATGAACACGACCACGGCGGCCAATGAGACGAAGTGAAAGCCGTAGCGCTTGGTCATCTGGCCGAGCGTCATCTCCGGCTTGAAGTTGACGTCCTTGGCGCCGAATTTGCGGGCATCCAGTTCGACCATGAACAGCAGCGACATGTAATAGAGGCAGGTCGGGATGGTCGCCATCCAGATCACGTCGAGATAGCTGATCTTGAGAAACTCGGCGATCAGGAACGCGGCCGCCCCCAGCACCGGCGGCGACAGGATCGCGCCGAGGCCACCGGCCGCCAGCAATCCGCCGGCGGCGTTTTTCTCAAAACCCGCTTTGGCCAGCATCGGATAGGCCACGGTGCCGATCATCACGGTGGTGGCAACGCCCGAACCCGAGGGGCCGCCGAGCAGGAACGACGACAGCACGACCGTCCGTCCTGCGCTGTTCGGCTTGCCGCCCATCAGCGCCAGCGAGAAGTCGATGAAGAACTTCCCGGCGCCGGATTGCTGCAGGAATGCGCCGTAGATCGTGAACAGGATGATCAGGGTAGCCGACACATCGACGGCGACGCCGAAAATGCCTTCCAGCGTGATGAAGAGATGGCCGACCAGGCGGGACAGGTCGTAGCCGCGGTGGGTCCACGGCGCCGGCAGATGCGGACCGAGCATCGCATAGGCGATGAAGAACAGCGACACCACGGGCATGATGGGTCCGGTGGTGCGCCGCGTCGCCTCGAGCAGCAGCACGATGAAGACAATGCCGACGATGACATCCAGGTGGTCGGGCGTCGTGGCGCGGTCGGTGAAATCCTCGCCGCCCCACAGCGCATAGACGATGGTTGCGACCGCAACGATGCCCGGCACGATGTCCCACCAGCGGACGCGGTTGCGAAAACGCGTGGCGAGCGGAAACAAGAGGAAGCTCAGCACCAGCGTGAAGGCGACATGGGTATAGCGGAGTTCCTGGGTCGGAACGATCGCGTAGGCCGCATAGAGGTGGAACAGGCTCATGACCACCGCGATCGTGGTCGAAATGCGTCCTGCCCATCCCATCAGGCGGTTGGTCGCGCCTTCCTCGGCCTCTACGAAGGTTTCCGCTTTCTGCAGCGCCTCCTCGGAGATGGCGACGACTTCGTCATTGGACGACGATTTGCCTGACGGTCGGCCTTCTGTAGTCATGCTTCCCCCAGTACGCTCTCTCTAACCCGGCTGGACGGCCGGGTCTTGGGCGGCGCATTCATGCTGGTTTGGGGCAAACGTTGCAAGGGGCATCGCGCCTGCGACTTTCGGATGATGCATGCGGAGTGTGCATCGGGCACATCAGCCGGACTGGGTTGACCGCGGGCGCCTGGCTGCAATACGAACACTAACAAGGGGAGAAGCCAATGGATCGGCTCAAGGGCAAAATCGCGATGGTGGTCGGCGCCGGCTCGATCGGGCCGGGCTGGGGCAACGGCAAGGCGGCCGCCGTCACCTTTGCGCGCGAGGGTGCCAGCGTGTTCTGCGTCGACCGTAACGCGGCCGCTGCGGAAGAGACGGCCGGCATCATCACCGGCGAGGGCGGCAAGGCGGCAGCGTTCACCGCGGACGTCTCCCGTGCGGCCGACGTCGAGGCGATGGTCGCCGCATGCCTGAAGACGTATGGCCGCATCGACGTGCTCGACAACAATGTCGGCATCGCCGAGATGGGCAGCGTGGTCGAGGTGAGCGAGGCGGAATGGGACCGCGTGTTCGCCGTCAACCTCAAGAGCGCCTATCTTGCCATGAAGCACGTGATCCCGGTGATGCAGAAGCAGGGCGGCGGCTCGATCATCAACATCTCCTCGATCGCCTCGATCCGCCATCTCGGCATCTCCTACGTCACCTATGCCACCACGAAGGCGGCGATGAACCAGATGACGCGCACCAGCGCGGTGCAGTTCGCGCGCGACCATGTGCGGGTGAACGCGATCCTGCCCGGTCTGATGAAGACGCCGATGGTGGCGCATTCCGCCGGCCTCGCCGCCAGCTATTCCGCGGGCGACGTGGAAGCGATGTGGCGCGCCCGCGACGCGCAGGTGCCGATGGGCCACATGGGCGACGCCTGGGACGTCGCCAACGCTGCCTTGTTCCTGGCTTCGGATGAATCGAAATACGTCACCGGCATTGAGCTCGTCGTCGACGGCGGCGTGACGCTGAAGGTGAGCTAATTGTCGTCCCGGCTCAAGGCCGGGACGACGCAAGATCACGCCTCCGCGCTCAATTCGGCACGGTCGAGCTCTTCCTCGACCAGATGAAATGCGTCGTCGCCGATCTCCTCAGAGTCGCGCAGCGTCAAGAGCGATTGCCGGGCGGCGCTGATCGCGCGGCGCCTTAAGGGATCGGCGGGAAGCTCGCTCGATGTGACGCCGCCGCTCGGATCGGTCTCGGCGCGCATCAGAAGCGCGCGGTATTCCAGCCTGAGGATCTCGGCCTCCTCGGACGGATCGCCGTCGATCTCCTCCAGCGCGGCGCGAAAGGCCGTGGCGCGGGCGCGCGCCGCCTCGGCCGTCACCGGATCGTCGTCCTTCAGACGCAGCGCCAAGATCAAGGGCCGCAAGGTCAAGCCCTGGATCACCAGCGTTCCAAACACCACCGAAAAGGCGGTCAGCAGGATCAGGTCGCGATACGGGAAATCCTCCGGCAACGCAAAGGCGGCCGCCAGCGTGACGATGCCGCGCATGCCGCACCAGGAAACGACGAAGCCGCTCTTGATTGTCGGCGGCGGCGCCGTGCGCGAGGGGTGGAATAGCCCCCATGCCACCAGTCGCCGAAAGACGACGCCATAGCTCATCACCCACGCGATGCGCGCGAGAATCACGGCCGCCAGCACGCTCGCGGCAAAGATGCAGTATTCCATGCGCACGTAGGCGTCGAGCCCGGCCCAGATCGGCTTGAGCTGCATCCCGATGAACATGAAGGCGAGCACGTTGAGCACGAATACCACGGTCTCCCACACCGCATAGGACGGGACACGCAGCCGGGCCGGAGTTCGCGCCGGTGCGGTGCGGGCCAGCGTGATGGCGAAGACCACGATGGTGAGAATGCCGGAAAGGCCGATCCGCTCGGCGATGATCCAGATCATGAACGTGCCGCCGAACTGGGTGATGATCGCGCTCGGCGCGTAGCTGATCCGTTGCGTCAGCAGTGCCGAAATCCTCGCGAAGAGAAAGCCGGCGAGCAGGCTGCCGACGAGCGCCCATGCTACCGCGGGCGCGAATTCGTGCAGCTTCGCATGCTCGATCGCCACGGCGCCCACGGCGATGCGATAAATCAGCAGCGCGCTGGCGTCATTGAGCAGGCTCTCGCCTTCGAGGATTTTCAGGAGCCGATAGGGCAGCTTGACCTGGCGCAGGATTGCGACTGCGGCAGCGGCATCCGGTGGTGCCACGATGGCGCCGAGCGCGATCGCCGCGGCCCATGGCATGTCCGGCTTGAACCAGTGCGTCACCAGGGTGACGGCGGCGGTGGTGGTTCCTACCGCCGCCAGCACCAGCATCGTCACCGGCAACCAGTTGTTGCGGAGGTCCCGCAGCGAGGTGTCGAACGCTGCATCCACCAGCACCGGCGCCACGAACAGTGCCAGCGCGAGGCTGGGTTCCAATGTCCAGGATGGCCCCGACGGCAGGAAGGTCAGGAGCACGCCGCCGATCGCAAGAAAGGTCGGATAGGGCACGTTGATACGTCGCGCCACCGCCGACAGCGGAATGGCGACGAGCAGCAGGACGATGATCCATTCGAAGGTTGACACGCGTCAAATTCCCGTTGGCGGACGTCGGCTAATCTAGCATCAGTTTGCGAGCCCATGGGCAAGCGCGAAATCGCGACAAATCTCCCGCTGTGCGGAGTATGCGTCGTTTGCTACCATCGGGCCGAGATCAAGAATTCCTTCCGGACCAATCGATGCAACCCTGGCTCTTCATCCGACGCGCTCTCGTCGCGTCGAGCCTTTGCATGGCGCTTGCGCAGCATGCATTCGCAACCGGCGTAGAGCCGCTCAAGGATGTGCAGGCCGATCCTGCGCCATGCCTCACTGCTGCTGGTGCTGACGATAACGACAAGGCCGTCGAACTCTGCACGGCGCTGATTGACAATGAAAGCGCCACCAACGCCGATCGCGTCAAGGCGCTGATCGCGCGTGGCGACGCCTATGCCCGCAAGGACATGGTCGACCGCGCGATCTCCGATTACGACGCGGTGCTGAGGCTGGATCCGACGCTTGCCGATAGCTTCAATGCGCGCGGCGAGCTCTGGCGCAAGAAGGGCGACCGGCCCAAGGCGCTCGCTGATTTCGGCGCGGCGATCAAGCTGAACCCGGATCACGCCGCGGCGCGCGCGAACTACAAGTCGTTGGCGCTCGAATTGGAGCGCCTGGGCGCGCTGATGGCCGTTGCCGGCAAGCCAAGTTTCAATTGTGCCAAGGCGCACCGCGCGGTGGAGAAGGTCATCTGCGGCAATCCGGAACTCGCCGATCTCGATCGCGAGATCTTTGCGGCGAATGCCAGGGCGATCCGCGAGGCCGAGAATCCGCGTGCCGCCCGCGCCCTGCAGCGCGAGCAGGACGAATTCATCGCCCGCCGCAACGCCCAGTTCGGCCGTCCCGGCTACGACCTGCAGAAGGCGATGAAGCAGCGCCTCCAGAAGCTGAACGGGGCCGATGGGTATTAGCTCTCTTTCACCTCTCTCATAGGGAGAGGTCGATTTGCGCCAGCAAATCGGGTGAGGGGTTACGCTCTCTCGTGGGACCTGAACCCCTCACCCGGCGCTGCGCGCCGACCTCTCCCTGCGGGAGAGGTGGGAGGTCGCGAACGCGCTTTGTGCACGAACGGCGGCGTCTTTTCGGCTTGAATCATGACCGCTCTCCGTGACAATGCGGTCAGAGACGATGAACTAGCCGCTTGCGTCATGCCCGGCCTTGTGCCGGGCATCCACGTCCTTCCCGGCGAGGAAGCAACGCGTGGACGGCCGGGACGAGCCCGGCCATGACGGGGAGAAGGACCGGGAGGACGCCATGAATATTCACGACAGCCGCTATCACGAGGTCTATGCACGTTCGCTGGCTGATCCCGAGGGCTTCTGGAGCGAGGCGGCGCGGGAGATCGATTGGATCGAGCCCGCGAAGAAGATTTTCGATCCCTCGCTTGGCGCTTATGGACGCTGGTTCACCGGCGCCGTCGTCAACACCTGCTACAACGCGCTCGATCGCCATGTCCTGGGCGGTCGCGCCGAGCAGGTCGCACTGATCCACGATTCCCCGCTCACCGGCAGCGTGACGAAATTCACCTATGCCGAGCTTCTGAAGGAAGTGCAGACGCTCGCCGCGGTCATGCAGGATTTCGGCGTGACCAAGGGCGACCGCGTCATCCTCTATATGCCGATGGTGCCGGAAGCGGTGGTGGCGATGCTGGCCTGCGCGCGGATCGGCGCGGTGCACAGCGTGGTGTTCGGCGGCTTTGCGGCAAAGGAGCTGGCCAGCCGCATCGATGATGCCAAGCCGAAGCTGATCTTTTCGGCAAGTTGCGGAATCGAGCCCGGCCGCATCGTGCAGTACAAGCCGCTGCTTGACGAGGCGATCAAGCTTGCCAGCGCCAAGCCGCAAGGCTGCATCATCCTGCAGCGCCCGCAGCATGGTTGCGAGCTCACTGCGGGCCGCGATCACGACTGGGCCCGTCTGCGCGGCGCCGCGCTCGATGCCGGCAAGGCCGTGCCTTGCGTCCCGGTGCTCGCGACCGATCCGCTCTACATCCTCTACACCTCGGGCACGACGGGAATCCCGAAGGGCGTCGTGCGCGACAATGGCGGGCACCTGGTCGCGCTGAAATGGTCGATGTTCAACCTCTATGGCGTCAGGCCGGGCGAGGTCTGGTGGTGCGGCTCCGACATCGGCTGGGTGGTCGGCCACAGCTATATCGTTTACGGCCCACTGTTCCATGGCGCGACCTCGGTCATGTATGAAGGCAAGCCGGTCGGCACACCCGATGCCGGTGCGTTCTGGCGGGTCATCTCCGAGCACAAGGCGGTTGCGTTCTTCACCGCACCGACCGCCTTCCGCGCCATCCGCAAGGAGGATCCGGAAGGCAAGTTCATCCGGCAATACGATCTCGCAAACTTCCGCACGCTCTTCCTCGCCGGCGAGCGCGCCGATCCGCCGACGGTGGAATGGGCGGAAGCACAATTGAAGGTGCCGGTGGTCGACCATTGGTGGCAGACCGAGACCGGCTGGTGCATTGCCGGCAATCCGGTGGGCCTCGGCATGCTGCCGGTCAAGCACGGCTCGCCGACGGTACCGATGCCGGGCTATCAGGTCGATGTGGTCGATGAGGCCGCAAGGCCCGTGCCCGCAGGCACTATGGGCTCGATCGTGGTCAAGCTGCCGATGCCGCCCGCCTGCCTGCCGACGCTGTGGCAGCAGGACGAGCGCTTCAAGGAAGCCTATCTCTCCGAATTCCCCGGCTACTACAAGACCTCGGATGCCGGCTACAAGGATGAGGACGGCTATGTCTGGGTGATGGGCCGCACCGACGACATCATCAATGTCGCCGGCCACCGGCTCTCCACCGGCGGCATGGAAGAGATTTTGGCGTCGCATCCCGATGTCGCCGAATGCGCCGTGCTCGGCATCAATGATGCGATCAAGGGCGAAGTGCCCTGCGGCCTCCTGGTGCTGAAGGCCGGCGTCAGCCGTCCGCCGGCCGAGATCGAGAAGGAAATCGTAGCGCTGGTGCGCGAAAAGCTCGGCCCCGTGGCCGCCTTCAAGCTCGCGATCACCGTGGGCCGCCTGCCGAAGACGCGCTCCGGAAAGATCCTCCGAGGCACCATCAAGAAGATCGCCGACGGCGAAAGCTGGACCATGCCGGCCACGATCGAGGACCCCAAGGTACTTGACGAGATCGGCGACGCGCTGAAGGGAAGGGTGTGACGGTTGGATCGTCATGCCCGGGCTTGACCCGGGCATCCATCAAGATCAGAGAAGCCGCCATCTTTTCGATGGATTGCCGGGTCATCCCCGATCGGGTCGGGGACGGGCGCCCGGCAATGACGAAAGAGGGAACCCACGTATGCGACGTTACTTCGCCCGAGCCCATATCGCGCTGTTCCTGCTCGCCCCGCTGCTCGCCGGCTGCCTCGAGCATAGATCGGCGCCGCTGGCCGACGCTGCGGGCGATGACGACGCTTTCTGCCGCGCCAACAATGTCCAGCAGGGTTCGCCCGAATATGTCGCCTGCCGCAAGGACCGCGACGTCCAGCGGCAGAACGCTGAAGCGAGGACCGACCGCCGGCAGCGCAATCTCGCCGAAGACATGCTCAACAATCCGGTGAGGCCATGAGGCAAGGAGGACCGTCATGAACGAAGACGTCTTCAACGAAAGCCTGCGCCGATTCCTGAAGCGCGTCGGCATCACCTCCCAGCGCGAGATCGAAAAGGCCGTACGCGACGGCATCGACGCCGGCCGTCTCAAAGGCAACGAGAAGCTGACCGCAAAAATGACGCTGACGATCGACGCTGTCGGACTCAAGCACGAGGTGACGGAAGACATCGCGCTCGGATAGTGCTTCGCGAATCTCCGTTGTCATGCCCGCGAAGTATGACGAGAGCGGCAGCGCGTTACCGCTACGACTGAATCGCATCGGTGTTTGCCGTGATACTTTTGCAACGGTGTGACTCAATCACGCCATGTCTCGTCTGATTTGATCCGCATCAAATCCTTCACCGCCCCGCTTCTGGTCTGAGAGAGGCAACGCGCGACTTTCCGCGCGGACTTGGCGATGGAAGACTTGGCGATGGGGAATTTGATGAGGACAAGAACGATTTTGACGGCGTCACTGCTCGCGGTTGCGGCGGCGTTCGGTGGGGCTGCCATGTCGGCGCAGGCTGCGGATCTGGCGCCGGTCTACAAGGCGAAAGCGCCGCCGCCGGTGGAGACCTTCAACCCCTGGATGATCCGTCTGCGCGCGCTCGGCGTGTTGCCGGATGCGGGCGGCAGCTCGGTTAACGTCTTCGGCGTTCCGGGCCTGTCGTCACCGAATTCGGGGCTCTCGATCAGCGACCAGGTCATCCCGGAGCTCGACATCACCTATTTCTTCACCGAGAACTTGGCGGCCGAACTCATCCTTGGCGCGACCAGGCATCACATCAGCGGTACCGGGGCGCTCAACGGGCTCGACATCGGTAAGGCCTGGCTGTTGCCGCCGACGCTGACCCTGCAATATCACTTCACCGGGCTCGGCGCGTTCAAGCCGTACATCGGTGCCGGCATCAACTACACCGTGTTCTTCAACCAGTCCGCGGCCAATACGCCGGTCGGCGGCCTCGCGGTGACGGATCTGCACATCAGCAACCAGGTCGGCGCCGCGGTCCAGTTCGGCTTCGACTACATGCTCGACCGCCACTGGGGCCTCAACGTCGACGTGAAGAAGCTGTGGCTGCGGCCGGACTACTCGGCAACCGTCAACAACGCAATTCCAGTCACCGGGCGCGCCAATATCGATCCGTGGCTGGTGGGCGGCGGCGTCGTCTACAAGTTCTGACGCCGCGGGGGGATGGCGGCGCCGGGGGGGCCGGGCCCCGGCGCCGCCAGCCGCCTTGATGCTGAGCCCGCATGAGATGACGGACGAAATCGAATTGCGCTAAGAGAGAGTGTTCTCATCTCAGCGCGCGTCGCGGAAAGCATCACATGGACATCAAGGTTAGGGATTCAAACGGCGCGCTGCTCGGCGAAGGCGACAGCGTCACGCTGATCAAGGACCTGAAGCTGAAAGGCTCGTCCACGGTCTTGAAGCGCGGCACGGTGATCAAGAACATCCACCTCACCGATAGCGAGGACGAGATCGAAGGCCGCACCGACAAGGTCAAGGGCCTGGTCCTGCGCACGGAGTTCCTGAAGAAGGCGTGAGGCCGATCCGCCGTCAATCACCCGCGAAAGCGGGTGATCCAGTATTCCAGAGACGTCAATCGTCGGACCGATAAGCTGCGGCGTACTGGATACCCCTTAGGTTCACGACACAAGTGCAACACCTGCCAGGGTGTTGCGGCGATGGGACAGTGTTACGGCCAGCTCAGCCTCGATGAGCGCATTGAGATTTACCGCCTGCATGCAGGCGGTAAATCTCAAAACCAAATTGCGTCCGCACTTGGCCGGGCGCCATCGACGATCAGTCGCGAACTTCGACGGAACTCCCGGCCCACCAAGGTTTGGGCGGGCGGCTACGAGCCTGTCCGGGCGCAGCAACTGGCCGGGCGCCGGCGGCGGTGGGATTGCCGCTTCAAGCTGGCGCGCCAGCCGCACCTGCGGGACCGCGTGGGCAAAGGCCTTGCGATGGGACATTCCCCCGAGCAGATCGCTGGCCGACTGGCGCTGGAACATGGTCGCGTGATCATCAGCCATGAGTCAATCTATCGCTTCATCTATCATCGAACAGCCCAGAAGGATTACTGGTATCGTCTGCTGCCGCGTCACAAAAAAATACGCGGGCGACGCGGACGCAGCCGCGCCAGCGTCATCAAGCACCGACGCTCGATCGCCGAACGACCCGTTGAGGTCGAGGGCCGCGGAACGCCGGGCCATTGGGAGGCGGACTTCATGCTGTTCGCCAAATGCGGTCAAGGCTTGCTGGTTCTCCACGAACGACAAACCCGTTTCAACATCGTTCACCGCCCGCCCGATCGAAAGGCTGTTCTCACCGCTCAAACCATCACGCGTCAGCTCGGCAAGGTTCCGGCGGCGATGCGCCAAACCATCAGCTTCGACAACGGGAACGAGTTCGCCGAGCATCACAGGCTTCACCAAACCCTCGGCCTCCAAACCTTCTTCTGCGATCCCCACAGCCCCTGGCAAAAAGGCGGCGTCGAAAACTTCATCGGCCGGCTACGACGCGTCCTGCCGCGCAAAACCGACCTCAACCTCATCACCCCAGCTGACCTCAAGCGGCACATTCGCCGCCTCAACAACACCCCACGCAAATGTCTGGACTTCAAAACCCCCGCTGAGGCATTCTCCGAACTCAAATCAATCGTTGCACTTCAACCGTGAATCCATCCCCCGCACTCGCGGGGCATGATGGTTGAGGGCGCTCGCTGCATCGCCTCAAACAAAAACGCGACGGGTTATCCCGCCGCGTTCGCATCTCCGATGGCTCAAAGTGGAGGAGACTTACTCCTCCTCGTCCGCCTTCTTGCCGCCGATCGTCTTCAGCTTGGCGAACACGGCGTCGACGTTGAGGTCGTCGCTCGTCTTCTCGGCAGGCTCGAACTCCGGCTCCTTCCGCGTGGTTTCGGAGGCGGGCAGCAGCGTGGCGCCACCATAGGTGGCGGTGGCGGGCTTCTCCTTGGCGGCGCGCTGCACCTCGAAATCGAGCTCGATCTGCGAGCACAGGCCGAGCGTCACCGGGTCCATCGGGGTCAGCGTCGAGGTATTCCAGTGGGTGCGGTCGCGGACGCTCGCGATCGTGGTCTTGGTGGTTCCGACCAGCCGCATGATCTGGGCGTCCTTCAGTTCGGGATGGTTGCGGACCAGCCACAGGATCGCGCTCGGCCGCTCATGGCGGCGCGATACCGGGGTGTAGCGCGGGCCCTTGCGCTTGGCGGCGGCCGGCAGCACCACCTTGCTCTCGCCGAGCCTGAGGCGATAGTTGGGGTCCCTTTCGCCCCTTTCGATCTCGTCGCGGCTCAATTGGCCGGTCGAGATCGGATCCATGCCCTTGATGCCCTGGGCGGCGTCGCCGTCGGCGATGGCGCGGACCTCGAGCGGGTGCATCTTGGTGAAATCGGCGACCTGGTCGAAGGTCAGCGCGGTATTATCGAGTAGCCAGACGGCGGTCGCCTTGGGCATCAGAGGTGCGTTGCTCATGGCAAATCTCCTTTGTGCTTCGCCCACCTCTTTGGAGGCGAAACCGGGGGGTCATCAGCGATGACGGGAATTAAGCCCTATATAATCCTTCGGGTACCGGTGGCGCAATGGTTCTGCTAGAGTGCCTTGACACCGCCGGAAACCGAGCCCAAGTCCTACCCCAACTGACCGTTCCCTGCCCGCCGGCAAGGGGTGATTCGGTCGCGAGATCGCTCCATGCCAGCCAAACCTGACCTGAGAATCGTGCTTTGTTCGCCACGCGGCTTTTGTGCCGGGGTGGTCCGGGCCATCGACACTGTGGAACGGGCGCTGACGATCTACGGCGCCCCGGTTTATGTCCGGCACGAGATCGTCCACAACAAATACGTCGTGGACGGCCTGAAGAAGAAGGGCGCGATTTTCGTCGAGGAACTGGCCGAAATCCCCGAAAATACCACCGCGCCGGTGGTTTTTTCCGCCCATGGGGTTCCGAAATCGGTTCCGGCGGATGCTCAGGCGCGCCATTTGTTCTCGCTGGACGCCACCTGTCCGCTGGTCACCAAGGTGCACCGGGAAGCGGCCATCCATTTCAAGCGGGGGCGGGAGATCCTCCTGATCGGGCATTCCCACCACCCGGAGGTGGTCGGCACGCTCGGCCAGTTGCCGCCGGGCGCCGTGACCCTGATCGAGACCGCCGAGGACGCCAAGACCTTCACCCCGAAGGATCCCAACAACCTCGCCTTTGTGACCCAGACCACGCTCTCGATCGACGATACCGCCGAGATCGTCGCGCTGCTCAAGGAGCGCTTCCCGAACGTCAACGGGCCGCACAAGGAAGACATCTGCTACGCCACCACCAACCGCCAGCTCGCGGTGAAGAAGGTGGCTCCGGTGGTCGATGCGCTGATCGTGGTCGGCGCGCCGAACTCCTCCAACTCGCAGCGCCTGCGCGAGGTCGCCGAGCGCGAGGGCTGCCCGATCGCGGTGCTGGCGCAGCGTGCCAGCGATATCGATTGGGCGCGATTTGAGGGCATCAGCAGCCTCGGCATTACGGCCGGCGCCTCCGCGCCGGAAGTGATCGTAGAAGAGATCATGGACGCGTTCGGCGAGCGCTTTGAATTGCATGTCGAGACCGTCTCGGCGGCGGAAGAAAACGAGTTCTTCCCGCTGCCGCGCTCGCTGCGTCCCGAAGCCGCCGCCGAGTAGTCCTTTATGGCGGTCTACACCGACGTCGCCGCCGAAGAGCTAGCGGAATTCCTCAAGAGTTACGACATCGGCGAACTCCTCTCCTATAAGGGGATCGCCGAAGGCGTCGAAAATTCCAACTTCCTGCTGCACACGAGCCGCGGCTCGTTCATCCTGACGCTGTACGAAAAGCGCGTGGCGGAGGATGATCTTCCGTATTTCCTGTCGCTGATGGCGCATCTGGCCGAGCGCGGCGTGAGCTGCCCGCAGCCGGCGCGAAACCGCAACGGCGAGGTCTATAGCCGGCTTGCCGGGCGGCCGGCGGCGATCATCAATTTCCTCGAAGGCATGTGGCCGCGGCGGCCGACTGTCGGGCACTGCGGAGCGGTCGGCGAGGCGCTGGCGAAAATGCATCTTGCCGGGCTCGATTTTCCGATGTTCCGGAAGAACCCGCTCTCGGTCGCCGGCTGGCGGCCGCTGTTCGATCTCGCCAGCGCGCGCGCCGACAGCGTGCAGGCGGGCCTGCGCGATTTCGTCGAGTGCGAGCTCGGCTATCTCGAGGCGAACTGGCCGGCCGATCTGCCGGTCGGCGTCATTCATGCCGATCTGTTTCCGGACAACGTGTTCTTCCTCGGCGACAGGCTGTCCGGCCTGATCGACTTCCCGTTCTCCTGCAACGACATCCTGGCCTATGACGTGGCGATCTGCCTCAATGCCTGGTGCTTCGAGCCGGATCATTCCTTCAATGCGACCAAGGCGCGCGCGCTGCTCAATGCGTACGGCCGGGCGCGGCCACTGTCGGAAGGAGAGCAGGCGGCGCTGCCGCTGCTTGCGCGCGGCGCCGCGCTGCGCTTCCTGCTGACGCGCCTGGTCGATTTCCTCAACGTGCCGGCGGGTGCGCTGGTGAAGCCCAAGGACCCGCTGGAATACGCGCGGAAGCTGCGCTTCCACCAGAGCGTGAAGACGCTGCGCGACTACGGCGTGACGCAGGCAGGGTGCGTGGCGTGAGCGAAAAGCCGCATGTGACTGTTTTCACCGACGGCGCCTGCTCCGGCAATCCCGGTCCGGGCGGCTGGGGCGCGATCCTGAGATTCGGCGACGTCGAGAAGGAATTGAAGGGCGGCGAGGCCCATACCACCAACAACCGCATGGAATTGATGGCGGCGATCTCGGCGCTGGAGGCGCTGAAGAAGCCCTGCGTGGTCGATCTCACCACCGACAGCCAATATGTCCGCCAGGGCATCACGGGGTGGATCTTCGGCTGGAAGAAGAACGGCTGGCGCACCGCCGACAAGAAGCCGGTGAAGAACGTCGAGCTATGGCAGCGGCTCGATGCCGCGCTGAAGCCACACGAGGTGCGCTGGCACTGGATCAAGGGCCACGCCGGCCACGCCGAAAACGAGCGCGCCGACCAGCTCGCCCGCGAAGGCGTCGCCATGGCGCGGCTCAAGGAGAGAGTGGGGCAGTAGCGCGCAATTTTGCCGCATTCGTCATGGCCGGGCTCGTCCCGGCCATCCACGGGTCGCTGCGCGTTCGGAAGCAAAGACCTGGATGCCCGGGACAAGCCCGGGCATGACGGCGTTCCGTAGCCTCAGCTCGTCATTGCGGGGAGCCTAGAGCGCGATGTCATTTGGTTGAATCGGCTTGGCCGCAAGTTCACCTCTCCCGAAGGGAGAGGTCGCGCCGGAGG